>DWWG01000063.1 GCA_019119875.1 Candidatus Dietzia intestinigallinarum
CCCTTCAGCCTCCGCGCCCGCGGACCTACCCCTCGACGAGCTCCTGCGCCCCGATCTGGTGGGCCCCAGGATCGCCGAGGCCACCGGGGAGAAGACCTGGACGGATTTCGAGGCCGAGCTCATCGCCGGCGGCAAATCCAACCTCACCTTCACCCTTCGCTCCGACGCCGGCGAGCTCATCCTGCGTCGGCCACCCACCGGGAAGCTCCTGCCGAGCGCCCACGACATGGCTCGCGAGGCGCGCATCCAGATCGGTCTCGGCAACACGGACGTGCCGGTCGCGAAGGTGCTGCTCAACGAGACCACCGGCGAGGACCTGGGCGTGCCGTACTACGTCATGGAGAAGGTGGTGGGCCACGTCATCCGTGACGAGTTACCGCCGGGCTTCGCCGAGTCCGACGACGACAAGGCGGCCATGGCGGACGCGCAGATCGACGCCCTGATCGCGCTTCACGCGGTGGATCAGGACGCGGTGGGCCTGGGCGATCTCGGTCGCCCGGACGGCTACCTCGAACGGCAGTTGCGTCGGTGGCTGGGGCAGTCCGAGAAGGCGTCGGCCTCTGTCCAGACCGACCGTCTGCCCGAGCTGGCGGCGCGTCTCGGGCAGAGCATGCCCACCTCGCCGTCGTCGCGGATCATCCACGGTGACTACCGCCTGGACAACTACGTCGTGGCGCCCGACGACCCGGGCCGGATCCTGGCGATCCTCGACTGGGAACTGTCCACCCTCGGCGATCCCGTCGCCGACCTCGCGCAGACCGTCCTGTACTGGGGCGATCCGGACGGGCCGGCCGTCCCGTTGATCCCGTCCATCACCACCGAGGCCGGCTGGCCCGGTCCGCAGCGGCTGCTCGACCGCTACTGCGCGGCGACCGGCACCGACCCGTCCCACATGCCCTGGTACCTGGCGTTCGCGACCTTCAAGTTCGCGGCCATCGCCCAGGGTGTGGCCACCCGCTCGGAGGCCGGCGACATGGCAGGCCAGGACTTCGGCGACATCGGACCGCAGATCCGCGACCTGGTCGAGCACGGCCACTCGATCCTCGACTCCCGGAAGGGGACACACTGATGACAGACGCCATGTCCGGCACGACGACGCCGTCGCCCCCGCCCGTCGACCCGCGCACCGGACCGCAGACCGAGATGCCCGTGCTGGAGCGGTTCCGGATGGACGGACGTGTCGTGGTGGTCACCGGGGCGTCTTCCGGTCTCGGCGCCGGGTTCGCGCGTGCGCTGTCCTCGGCAGGGGCAACCGTCGTGCTGGCCGCGCGCCGGAAAGAACGGCTCGAGGCGCTGGCCGAGGAACTGCGCTCCCGCGGCGCGCTTGCCTCCACCGTGGCCTGCGACGTGGCCGACCCCGAGTCGTGCGCGGCGATGGTCCGCGCGGCGATGGACGAGCACGGGCGGATCGACGTACTGGTGAACAACGCCGGCCTCGGCACCGCGGTGCCGGCGCTCAAGGAGAGGCCCGAGCAGTTCCGCGCGGTGGTGGACGTCAACCTGAACGGGGTGTTCTGGGCGGCGAAGGAGTGCGCGGCGGTGATGGGGCCGGGGTCGAGCATCGTCAACGTGGCCAGCGTCCTGGGCCTGACCGCCGGTTTCGCACCGCAGGCCGCCTACTCGGCCACCAAGGCCGCGGTCATGGGGCTGACCCGCGACCTGGCCTCCCAGTGGGGCTCGCGTCGCGGGATCCGCGTGAACTCGCTCGCGCCCGGGTATTTCGCCTCCGAGATGACCGACGAGATCCCGGAGAAGATGCTCGCCGACATCACCGGCAAGACCATCTTCGGCCGGCTGGGACGTCAGGCCGAACTGGACGCAGCACTGCTCTTCCTCGCCTCCGACGCCGCGTCGTTCGTCACCGGCACCACCCTCGTGGTGGACGGCGGCATGACCATGCACTGAATCGATGCAGCACTGAATCGATGCAGCTTTGAACCAGACACGTCTACAGGAGTAGTGCCAATGGAGTTCGCACACAGCCAGCGCAGCCTCGAGCTGCAGGAGAACATGTGGGAGTTCATGCGCGAGCATGTCTTCCCCGCCGAGCCCGTGTGGAAGGAATACCTGCGCGAGCACGGCGACAACGCCTACCCGCCGGTGATGGACGACCTCAAGGCCGAGGCCCGCCGTCGCGGACTGTGGAACCTCTTCCTTCCCGAGTGGTCGGGCATCTCCAACCTCGAGTTCGCCGCCGTGTCGGAGATCTCGGGCTGGTCGCCGGTCATCGCCCCGGAGGCGATCAACTCGCAGGCCCCGGACACCGGCAACATGGAGACCTTCCACCTCTTCGGCTCCGAGGAGCAGAAGAAGAAGTATCTTGAGCCGCTCAAGGAGGGCACGATCCGCTCGGCGTACGCCATGACCGAGCCGGACGTCGCCTCCTCGGATGCCACCAACGTGCAGACCGTCATCCGGCGCGAGGGCGACGAGTACGTGATCAACGGCCGCAAGTGGTGGATCACCGGCGTGGCCGACACGCGGTGCGAGATCTTCATCGTCATGGGCAAGACGGACCCGGAGGCCGACACCCACCGCCAGCAGTCGATGGTGCTCGTCCCGCGCGACACCCCGGGCCTGACCATCGAGCGCAATCTGCCGCTGTTCGGCTACCAGGACCAGCACGGTCACTGCGAGCTCGTGTTCCGTGACGTGCGCGTGCCGGTGAGCAACCTGCTGGGGGAGGAGGGCGCGGGGTTCGCGATCGCCCAGGCCCGTCTCGGGCCGGGGCGAATCCACCACGCGATGCGCGCGATCGGCATGGCCGAGCGGGCGCTCGCCCTGATGGTGGATCGTGCCAAGTCACGTCACGCGTTCGGCGGCTACCTGTCCGAGCAGGGCGTGGTGCAGGAGCACATCGCCAACTCGCGCATCGAGATCGACCAGGCCCGCCTGCAGGTGCAGCACTGCGCGTGGATGATCGACACCGTCGGCGCCAAGGAGGCCCGCTTCGAGATCTCGGCCATCAAGGTGATCGCCCCGCAGGTCGCGTGCGCGGTGATCGACCGGGCGATCGAGACCTTCGGTGGCGCCGGCGTCTCGGACGACACGCCGCTCGCGTATTTCTACGCGTGGGCGCGGGCGCTGCGGATCGTCGACGGGCCGGACGCCGTGCACCGTCGCACCATCGCGCGCGGCGAGCTGCGTCGGACCCCGCCGTACATCGGCTGACGATCACCGCCGGACGCCAACTGATACTAGGATGTCCCACTAACGGGCTGCTGTCCGGCCGGGGCACGTCGTTTAGAAGCCATCATCTGAAGGAGAACACCACATGGGTGCAGTAATCGTCGAGGCCGTGCGCAGTGCCGTCGGAAAACGTAAGGGCGGGCTGGCCGGCGTGCATCCCGCGGACCTCTCGGGCGCGGTGCTGCGCGGGCTGGTCGAGCGCGCGGGCCTGGATCCGGCGGCCGTCGAGGACGTCATCTGGGGCTGTGTGACCCAGGCCGGTGAGCAGGCCGGCGACATCGCGCGGACCGCCGCACTGTCCGCGGGCTGGCCGGAGACGGTCAACGGGGTGACCATCGACCGCCAGTGCGGTTCGTCGCAGCAGGCGCTGAGCTTCGCCGTCGCGGTGATCGAGTCGGGCTACCACGACGTGGTGGTCGCCGGCGGCGTGGAGTCGATGACCCGCGTGCCGATGGGCTCGCACGTCTCCGCCGAGTCGTTCCCGTACGGGGAGAAGTTCATGGAGCGCTACAACGGCATCGCCCCCAACCAGGGCGTCGGCGCCGAGATGATCGCCGAGCGCTGGGGATTCTCGCGTACCCAACTCGACGAGTTCGCCGTGGCCTCCCACGAGAAGGCCGCCGCCGCGCAGGACGCCGGTTTCTTCGCCGGCCACATCGTGCCGGTCCAGACCCCCGACGGGGTCTTCGACACAGACGAGGGCATCCGCCGCGGCAGCACCGTCGAGGCGCTGGCCGGGCTCAAGACCCCGTTCAAGGAGGACGGCGTCATCCACGCGGGCAATGCCTCGCAGATCTCCGACGGTGCCTCGGCCGTGCTCGTGATGAGCGAGGAGGCCGCGGCGAAGTACGGGTGTACGCCCATCGCCCGGGTGCACACCGCGACGCTGGCCGGCGACGACCCGGTCATCATGCTCACCGCCCCGATCCCGGCCACCGCCAAGGCCCTGGCCAAGTCGGGCCTGTCGATCGACGACCTCGGGGTGTACGAGGTCAACGAGGCGTTCGCCTCGGTTCCCATGGCGTGGCTGGCCGAGACCGGGGCCGACCCGGCCAAGCTCAACCCGAACGGCGGCGCGATCGCACTCGGTCACCCGCTCGGCGGTTCGGGCGGGCGCCTGATGGCCGACATGATCGCGCATATGCGGGGAAATGACATCAAGTACGGTCTGCAGACCATGTGCGAGGGCGGTGGCCAGGCCAACGCCACCATCATCGAACTGCTCTGATCCTGCCGGGCGGGCGCTGACCGCAGCCCCGTTAACTTGTGCACTCTCACGGTCTGCCGCGCGCAACATATGCGGCAAAGTTTCGACCGTGAGAGTGCACGAGTGGAATGCTCGGGTGGGCCGCTACCCGCCGGTGAGGACCACCGCGCGGCCGAGGATCTCGCCGCGGTCCAACGCCTGGTAGGTCTCCGGCGCCTCCTCGAGGCTCACGCGACGCGAGATGACGCCGCCCAGGTCGAGCCTGCCGGCCGCGAGCAGCCGGATGATGTCGGGAATGTCGCGTCGGGCGCGGGCCCCGTAGGAGCCCTTGAGCTGGATCTTGCGCCGGACGATGCGGGCGAGGTCCACGTCGAGGTTGGTGCCGGCGGGAGGGATGCCGACGACGACGGCACGACCGCCCTCCCGGGAGATGTTCACCGCCACAGCGGTGGTGCCCGCCGAGCCGAGAGCCTCGAACGCCACGTCCACCCCGCGACCGCCCGTGAGCTCCGCGACGGCGTCCACGGGGTCGACGCGTGAGGAGTTCACCGTGTGCGTGGCACCCATGCGGCGGGCGAGTTCGAGCTTGTCGTCGTCGACATCGATCGCGATCACCGACTCGGCGCCACTGACCGCCGACAGCTGCACGATGTTCTGCCCCACACCGCCGACGGCGACCACCGCCACCGACTCGCCGGTGCGCACCCCGCCCACGTTGCGCACCGCGCCGTAGGCGGTGAACAGCGAGCACCCCAGGATCGCGGTCTCGGTGAGATCCAGCTCCTCCGGCAGACGAAACACGCTGGTGGCGGGGGTGACACTGTACTCGGCCATCCCGCCCATCGAGTACATCGACAACGGCTCGCCGTCCGCGCGGTGCAGGCGTGTCTCGCCGTCGTACAGTGTGCCGCGCAGCCGGTTGTACTCGAAGAACGTCGAGCACAGGTCCTCCATGCCGCGGCTGCAGTTCTCGCACCGGCCGCACGGCATGATGAACGAACCCACCACGCGGTCGCCCGGGGCCACGTTCGTCACGCCGGCGCCGACCTCGGCCACGATCCCGGAGATCTCGTGCCCCAGGACGCCGGGCAGCGGGAAGCCGACCTCCCCCTTCATCACGTGCAGATCCGTGTGGCAGACCCCGCACGCGTGATTGTGGACCAGCACCTCGCCGGCGCGCGGCACGGGAACCGGGATGTCTTCGATCACCAGTGGGGATCCGGTCTCAACGCACACGGCAGCCTTCATGACGGTGACCCTACTCAGCCGTTGCGTCCCGGGAGCTGTTCCGCGACGAACTCCCACCCGCGGTGACTTCAGGGAATTCATGTCGAGTTAACTCACAGCTATGTGATTACGTCCCTCGAGGGCGTAGCGTCGGGAGCAACGGTCGGTGGGGAAGCCGACCGTCGGGAGGTCCCAGCCGATGATCGTCACTCGCGATCGGGAGGGGGCCGGCACCCGGCCCCGTCACCACCCGGTGACCTGGTCCGACCGGTCCATCCCGAACCGCCCGCGGGTGCCGCGGGTCAGGAGCACGCCGTGACCGACACCGTACGTACCTACGTCCTCGACACCTCGGTTCTGCTGTCCGATCCGTGGGCCGTCACCCGCTTCGCCGAGCACAAGGTGGTGCTGCCCATCGCGGTGATCGGTGAGCTCGAGGCCAAGCGCCACCACCCCGAGCTGGGCTATTACGCCCGTGAGGCGTTGCGGCTGCTGGAGGAACTGCGCCTGCGCCACGGCCGGCTCGACGGTGACCTGATCGTCACCGACGCCGGCGGCACCCTGCGGGTCGAGCTCAACCACACCGACCAGTCGGTCTTGCCCTCCGGCTTCCGCAACACCGGCAACGACGCCCGCATCCTGGCGTGCGCGCTCAACCTGCGCGCCGAGGGCGCCCAGACCGTGCTGGTGTCCAAGGACGTCCCGCTGCGCGTCAAGGCCGGGTCGGTGGGGCTGCCCGCGGACGAGTACCACGCGCAGGACGTCGTGCTCACCGGATACAGCGGCGTCGCCGACCTGCCCGCCACCCAGGAGCTGGTCGACATGCTGTTCGCCGACGGCCGGGCCAACCCGCTGGCGGTACGCGCCGCGGGCCTGCAGACCGACACGCCCGTGCACTGCGGCGTGCGGGTACAGACCGAGTCCTCCTCGGCGCTGGCCCGCGTCACCGACGACGGCGGGCTCAAGCTCGTCCGCGGCGACGTGGAGGTGTTCGGCCTGCGTGGGCGTTCCGCCGAACAACGCATCGCGATCGACTGCCTGCTGGACGAGTCGATCGGGATCGTCTCCCTCGGCGGGCGCGCGGGCACCGGCAAATCGGCGCTCGCCCTGTGCGCCGGGCTGGAATCCGTGCTCGAACGGCGCCGCCATCGCAAGATCGTCGTGTTCCGCCCCCTCTACGCCGTGGGCGGCCAGGAGCTCGGCTACCTGCCGGGTAGCGAGTCGGAGAAGATGTCGCCGTGGTCGCAGGCCGTGTTCGACACACTCGAGGGCCTGGTCAGCGAGAACGTGATCGATGAGGTCATGGACCGCGACATCCTGGAGGTGCTGCCCCTGACCCACATCCGCGGACGCAGCCTGCACGACTCGTTCGTGATCGTCGACGAGGCCCAATCGCTCGAGCGCAATGTCCTGCTCACCGTGCTGTCCCGGCTCGGCAGCGGGTCCCGGGTGGTCCTCACCCACGACGTCGCCCAGCGCGACAACCTGCGCGTCGGCCGTCACGACGGGATCCAGGCCGTGGTGGAGAAGCTCAAGGGACACCCGCTGTTCGCACACGTCACGCTCGCCCGGTCGGAACGGTCGGCGATCGCCGAGCTCGTCACCACCATGCTCGAGGAGTTCCACCCCGGTGGGGCGCCCGGCGAGCTGCGCCGTATCCGCGCGGCCTGACGGACTCGGTAGCGGCACACCACCGGGCCGGGTGAGAAGCGGCTTATCGGACCATGGGAAGATGCGGTCCCCGGCTCATCCGGCCGGACCCTAATCGGACCCATCGCTGAGGAGAGCCCATGTCCCGTCGCGCGCCGTCGGCGTTCGCGTTGTCCGTCATCGCCGGAATATCGTTGGCGCTCTTGGGGTGTGGCGGCCAAGCGGTGTCTGAGGAGCAGAATTCCGCGGCGTCGGCGGCGGAGCCCGACGCCGAGGAACCGGTCGTCGTGCAGATCGGTGACGCGGAGTTCGCCACCACCAAGGCGATCTACCGACGCTATGAGGAGGCCAAGGGCGGTGAACTGGCTCTCAGGGAGCCGTTGGGCCCGGCCGGGGAACTCGACGGCGGCAGGATGCAGGAGTACGCGTCCGGCACCATCTACTGGTCGCCCGGGAACGGCGCGCACATCGTGCGTGGTCAGATCCTCACCACGTATCTGGACAACGGTGGCCCGACCGGGTCACTGGGCTGGCCGGTCACCGACGAGATCTCCGAGGGCGAGCTGACCTACTCCGAGTTCGAGAACGGCCGGATCCGGCTCGAGGGCCGGGCCATCCAGGTCATCGAGTACCCCGGATAGCCCGACATCGTGCGACCTGCTCCGCGGCAGCCCGGCCGGGCCGGCCCCGGATGACCCGGCCGGGCCGGCCCGGGATCACCCGGCCACGTCGGCCCACCTCGGCTCAGCTGGACCGGCCCGGCTCAGCGCTCCCGGTCGAGGCCGGTCATGCCGAGAACGTCCAGCCGACGGTCGAGCTCCTCCTCGCTCAACGGATCGGGGACGAAGCCGAGCGCGATCACGGCCTCGCGGATCGTCAGCCCCTCGGCGAGCGCGTGCTTGGCGACCCGTGCCGCCTCCTCGTAGCC
>DWWG01000064.1 GCA_019119875.1 Candidatus Dietzia intestinigallinarum
ACCAACGACGCCCCCGCCGACTGCACCTGATCCGCCATCCCCACCAGCGCGCCGATCGGGTTGAACAACCGGTGGAACAGCAACGCGGCGGTGGTGACGGCGCCGGCGGTGATCATGCCCGCCTCCACCAGGAAAAAGCCCACCACCAGCAGCAACGCCAACACCGTGACCTCGGCGCGGTTGTTGCGACTGAACGCGCGCGTGATGAACCGGAACACCCCGATGCCCAGATCCCGAGCGTGCGCCGACGCATCGGTGATCCGCCCGAGCTCGGAATCCTGGGCGTCGTAGGCGTGCAGAGTCCGGTGCCCGGAGATGCCGCCGAGCAGACGGCTGGCGCGGGTCCCGAACGCCGCCCGCTCGGCCCTGTAGATCGGCCCGGACCTGGGCAGATACCACCGAAGCGTCGACCAGTACATCGGCAGCGCGACCAGACCCACCAGCCCGAGACGCCAGTCGACGGCCGCCAGTCCGATCGCCGAGACGATCACCGTGAACGCCGACCGCACCAGCATCGGGATCACCGAGGTGGCGGCCTCACTGACCTCGCGGGCGTCCTCGGCCACACGGGAGACGAGATCACCGGTCTCGGTCTGCTCGATCTGCGCCGAACCCAGCCGCAGGGACCGGTCCAGCACCATCTCCCGCAGCCGGGCCACCGTCGGCTCGGTCAGTCGCGCGAGCCAGGCCTGCCCGGCCCACGTGCACAGGGCGCCCACGATCCCGGCCACCGCGATCGCGCCCGCCGCGACCAGGACGAACCGCTGGTCATCGCTGCCGGGGAGCTCATCCACGAGCCAGCCCACCGCCCACGGGGCGACCAGTCCAGCAACAGAACCCAGCAGCCCGGCCGCGCACACCAGCAGCAGGTAGCCGCGGCGCTCACGCAGCAGCGGCCACAGCACGGCCACCGACTCGCGGGCCGAGGCCAGAGGAAGCGTCTCGGCGGTGCCGGCGGTGGGTGCGGCACTGTCCGCGGTCTCGACGGTGCTCATCGGTCCACCACCATCCGGTACGACGACGCGGCGCGCAGCTCGGCGTGCGTCCCCGAGCGGGCGTCACCGCCTGAGGGCACATGGATCACACGGTCGGCCAGATCGAGGAACGGCGGCGACGTGGTGACGACCAGCGTCGTCTGCCCGGGACGACGCGTGCGCATCTCGTGCACGGCCCGGGCGATCTCCCACTCGGTCACCGCGTCGACCGCACTGGTCGGCTCGTGGAGCACCAACAGTTCCGGGTCGGCGTGCAGGGCCCGCGCCAGGGCGATCCGCTGCCGCTGGCCGCCCGAGAGATTGCGTCCGCTCTCCCGCACCTCGTGATCCAGCCCGGCCGGCAGATGCTCCAGGATCTCGGCGACCGCCGACGCGTGCAACACGTCGTCGTCGACCCCGGCGCCGTCGTGCACCAGGGCGATGTTGGAACGCAGGGTCCCCACGAACAGATCCACCCGGTGCGGGGCCACCACCAGGTGCTCGGCCAGCCCGCGGACCAGGCTGCCGCGCGGATGCCCGCCGACCCGCACCGCCCCGGCACTGTCCCCGTGACCGGCGATCGCCAGGGTGACCGCGTCGGCGGCCGCCGGCTGCTCCGCCACCAGGGCCACGAACTCGCCCGGCGCCACCTCCAGATCGAGGGTGCGACCGTCGGGAAGGGGCAGGTCACGCACCTGCAGGCGGGCGTCGGACGGCACCTCGGTCCCGGACTCGTCCACCGGGGCCGAGCCCATCAGGTCCACCAGACGACGGGCCGCTCCGTGGGACCTCGCGTAGACACTGACCGCCATGGTGATGGTGCGCACCGGCTCCTCGAAGAAGACGGCCACCCCGACCACCGAGATGAGCGTTCCGATCTCCATCTCCCCGGCCAACACCCGGTAGCCGGCGGCCAGCAGCACCAGCGCCAGCACCACGGCCATCCCGAGCGAGCCGATCCCCGCGACCCGCCCCTGCCGTTCGGCCGTCACGATGCCCGCGTCGGCGGCGGCACGCGAGGCGGCGCGGTACTGCTCGGCCGCCCAGCGCTCCCCGCCCCCGGCCTTGAGCGCGCGGAGTCCCGCCATGATGTCGGCCGCGCGGCTGCTGGCCTCGCCGATCGCGGCCTGCTGGGTGGTGCTGTGCCGGGAGATCGCGCGACTGGGCAACGCCACCAGCACCAGACTGAGGGGCACTCCGATCAGGACGATCAGGCCCACGATCCAGTCGGTCCACAGCAGGTACACCGAGATCCCCACGATGCCGATCAGCGAGGACCCGCCCAGGGCGATCTGCCGGAAGATCAGCGCGGCCACGTCCGCGTCCGCCGAGCACACGGACAGGACCCCGCCCGAGCTGGCGCTCTCCATCGCGCGACGGCGGGTCAGCGGCACGCGCGTGGCCTCCACCCGCAGCGCGTGCGCCTCCTCGTGCAGGGCGCGGTTGCTCATGCGCGCGCCGAAACGGTAGCTGAAGCTGAGCACCACGAACAGTCCGATCAGCCCCACGACCGACCAGATCAGCGCCTGCCGGTCGAGCGGGATAATCGCGGCGTCCACGATCCAGCCGATGGCGATCGGGACCAGCGCCTCGGACACCTGCCAGATCGTCATGAGCAGCAGGCCCGGGACCACGAGCCGCCAGCGCCGGCCGACCGCACGAGCGAGCAGCCCGTTCGCCGTGGTGGGCGCCGCCGCCGCGTGGTGGGTGGTCGCCTCGCGCGCCGCTGTGGGTACCGCCATGTGTGTCAGCTCCCGCCGCCGGTGGGGTCGACGACCAAACGTCGCCGCCTCAGAAGGTTAGTGTCACCTAACCTCGCGGCGCCATCCCGGGTTCGGATCGCCGCCGCCCGCTCGCGCCGCCCTACGC
>DWWG01000065.1 GCA_019119875.1 Candidatus Dietzia intestinigallinarum
AAGAACACGATGAGCAGGATCTTGGCGAACTCGCCGGGCTGGATGGTGAAGCCGGGCAGGATGATCCAGTTCTTGGCGCCGTTGATCTCGGAGAACCGGGCGGGCAGCACGGCGGGGATCGCCAGCAGCACCAGTCCCACGAAGCCGGTGGTGTAGCCGTACCGGGCGAGGACGCGGTGGTCGCGCAGGAAGTAGAGCACGCCGGCCATCACGGCGAGCCCGATGAGCGTCCACGCCAGTTGGCGGGTGACGTCCATGCCGGGCGGGTCGTTGCCGCTGGCGATGGCACGGGAGGCGTACGCGAGGTCCAGCCGGTAGATGAGCACCAGCCCCAGGCCGTTGAGCAGCGCGACGCCGGGCAGCAGGACGGGGTCGGCGTAGGGGGCCAGCCAGCGGATGAGCAGGTGCGCGCCGCCGGTCAGGCCGAGGAACGCGAGCGTGATCCACAGCAGTGCCAGCGAGAGCTCCTGCTCCTGGGCCAGCTGCACGAGCAGCAGCGCGAAACCCACGATCACCGTGGCGGCGACCAGGAGGACGAGTTCCTTGCCGCGGCCCGGACGGTCGGGGACCGCCTGCCCGCGGGGATCGGTTGCGGGGCCGGTCATGGTCAGCTCACCGCCCGGCAGTTCTCCCCGGGGACCTGCAGCGGAGCGGTGCGCGCCGGGGGAGCGGTCGCGTCGCCGTCCTCACCGGGTGCGGGGTCGGCGGCGGGTTCGTCGGGGTCGGCGGTGGGATCTCCCGCGCCGGGGCGATCGGAGCCTGGACGGTCGGCGCCGGGTGTCGGGTCGGCGGGCTCGGACCCGGGCGAGGGCGACGACGACGAGGACGCCCCCTCCCGGCGCTCCCCGGTCTCGGAGGGTTCGCACGGGGGCAGCAGATTGTCCTGCGCCAGCCGGGTCACCTGGGCGGTCGCCTCGGAGAGGCTGCCCGAGGGCATTCCGGCGCGCACGGCCTGCCGAGCGGGTTCACGCAGGTCGCCGAGGGTGAAGACGTTGCAGCCGGGCGGGATCGCATCCGGGGTGTGCAGGCTGAGCGTCCCCTCCTCGTCGAGGCAGGCGACCCGACTGACCGAGGCGAGCGAGATGCCGAACACCTCGCCGGAGATGCCCCTCTTCACCACGACCTGACTGTCCTGGTCGGTGACGAAGTAGTTGCTGCGCACGAGCACCGCGGAGACCCCCACGATCCCGGCGATCAGCACCAGGGCGCCGACGACGCTCAGGGCGAACTTCCAGCGGCTGCCGCGGGGCGGTGCGGCGTCCACCTCGTCGTCGTCGGACTCCGGGCGCACTCCGCCCGCACCACCGCTGGCGGCGCCAGAGTCCTCCGCGGCGGCCTCGCCCCGCGACGCCACCTGGGCACGTGAGAACGCCGCGGCCTTACCGGCGGCGGTGCCCGAGTACGGGTCGGTGCCGGGATCCACCACGCCCGGCTCGTCGCTCGAGGCCGCGCCCACCACCACGGGGATGACCGGGGTGTCGCGCGAGGATTCGACCACGTCCGCCACCACCACGGTGATGTTGTCCGGCCCGCCGGAACGCAGCGCGAGCTGGACCAGGCGGTCGGCGGCGTCGTCCACGGAACCGGTGGCCAGTGTCTCGGCGATCGTCTCGGTGCTCACCGGATCTGACAGTCCGTCCGAACACAGGAGGTACCGGTCGCCGACCCGGGCCTCGCGCGTCACGACGGTCGGCTCGACAGGCTCGCCGGTGAGTGCCTTGAGGATGAGGGATCGACGGGGATGCGAGTGCGCCTCGTCGGCGGACAGCTCGCCCCGGTCGACCAGGGACTGCACGAACGTGTCGTCTTTGGTGATCTGCGAGAGCGACCCGTCGCGCAGCAGGTAGGCGCGCGAATCTCCCACGTGGATCAGGCCCGAGCGACGGCCGTCGAACAGCATTGCGGTGGCCGTGCACCCCATGCCCTCGGTCTCGGGGTGGCCCGCCACGTGCGCGGCGATCGCGTCGTTTCCCGTGGTCAACGCCCTGGTCAGCGCGCCGGTGAGGTCCTGGCCGGGCTCGTCCTCGTCCAACTTGGCCAGCGCCGCCACCACGAACTGGCTGGCGATCTCGCCGGCCGCGTGCCCGCCCATGCCGTCGGCGAGCGCGAGCAGCCGGGGACCGGCGTAGGCCGAGTCCTCGTTGTTCTCCCGCACCATCCCCAGATGGGACCGCGCGGTGTAGACGAGTGCGGGGGTCACGCGCGCAGCTCGATCACGGTCTTGCCGATGCGTATCGGCGTGCCGGCCTCGACCTTGACAGGCGTGGTGACCCGCGATCTGTCGAGATAGGTGCCGTTGGTCGACCCGAGGTCCTCCAGGAACCAGTCGGGGCCGTGCGGGGTCAGGCGGGCGTGTTGGTTCGACGCGTAGTCGTCGTCGATCACGAGCGTGCACGAATCCGCCCGGCCCAACAGGACCGGCTGCTCCGACAGCGTGATGCGGGTACCTGCCAGGGCACCCTGAGTGACCACCAGGTAGCGGATCGCCTTGGACGTGCGGCCCAGGAATCCGCCCTTCCGTTCGCCCCGGGTGGCCGAGCGCATGCCCACGTTTCCGAACACATCGGTCTTGAGCGCGCGCAGCGCCAGAAAGATGAACAGCCACAGCAGGACGAGGAGCAGGCCGCGCGAGAGCTGCAGAACGAGTCCCTGCATCGCTTGAGTCCTTCCCTCGCCGGCCCGGTCACCTCTGGTCAACGTGTCATGGTCCCCGGGGGTTCCGGGGACATGTGATGCCGTAGAGGCTAGTCGAACCGGACGGTGATCTCTGAGTGGCCGACGCGGATCACATCACCGTCGGCCAGTTGCCAATCCTGCACCGGACCGCCGTTGACCGTGGTGCCGTTGGTCGAACCGAGGTCGGTGAGCAGGGCCTCGCGGCCATCGAAACGGATGTCGGCGTGCTGGCGCGAGACACCGGTGTCCGGCAGGCGGAAGGCCGCGTCCTGGCCGCGCCCGAGCAGGTTGGAGCCGCGCTGGAGCCGGAACGTGCGGCCGGATCCGTCCTCGAGGTGCAGCGTCACCGTCAGCGAGGAGCGGCCCTGGGTGATCCGGGTCGGGGCGTCGGACGGTCCACCCCAGCCGGCCCCCTCGCCGGACGGCCGCGACGTGACGGGGTAGTTGGACGCGGGTGCCTGCATGTCGTTTCTCTCCTTGCTCGCACTCGACGGATCCCGTCCCGGCGACGACGGCGACGGGTGGTCCGGACGCGGTGCCGGCGCGGCGGCCGAGATGTGGAACGGAACGGCATCGGGGTCCACCACACCGTCGATGCGCATCTGCCCGGTGTGGAGGTCGTCGCGTTCGACGAAGGTCACCGCCACCGGACCGTACGTCTCCCAGCCCTGCTCGCTGATGTGGTCCGAGAGGTGACGGGAGAACGTCTTGACGGCCAGGGCCTCGTCCTCGGTGAACGAGGCGTAGTCGGATCTGGCCAGGGTGATGGTGTAGCTGTTCGAGACCAGCAGGTGTCCGTCGACCACCTTGAGGGAGGCCTCCGCCTGCTTGCGCAGCTGCGCCTCCACCTCGGCCGCGACAACCCTGCCGCCGAAGAGACGGGCGAACGCGTCGCCCACCGCGCCCTGCAGGGTGCGCTCGAACCTGCCGACGATTCCCACGCCTCGCCTCCTCTCCTGTTGCGCGTCGCACCCCGGCGGGCACGACTGGTCGAGCCGTCGCGTAACGGCATCCGGTCGATCATAGAGGCGAAGTCGGCTGTAAGCACGTGTGAACCGGTCGCGATATCGGCCGGAGTTGTTCGGTCGGGTGTCGGGTTGATCCTTCCGGCGGTTGCGAAATACTCTGTGGCTGCAGGTCAGGTGACCCGTCACCGATATCGGTGAGCTGTTGGGGCACACTCGTTCTTACCGGAGTCGGGTACGGCGCGCTGGTCGCGTCAGGGCCTGCGCCGGGCCGACCACACTGGAAGGGGCTTGACACCAGCATGGGCAGTATCGCCGGTACCCGGCGCAAGAGACCCGTCCCGCACCGGTCCCCGAGAACGCACGGGACCACCAAGGAAGCGATCCTGGACAGTGCCGAACTGCTCTTCGCGGACGACGACGTGTCCACCGTCACCATGCGCGCGATCGCGGAGTCGGCGGGAGTGGATCCGGCGAGCGTCACCTACCACTTCGGCGGGAGGGCCGAACTGGTGTCGGCCGTTCTCCGGCGCAGGCACGCGGCGCTGCGGGACCACCGGATGAGCGCCCTGGCGGTTCTGCTGGCCGAGGCCACCGAGATCCCGACCGCGCATCAGATCCTCGACACCGTCTACCGTCCGTGGTTCGAGTTGGTGGGCTCGGGCGATCACGGGTGGCGCGCCTTCTCGAAGCTGATCTCCTCGACCCTGAGTTCAGGCGTGCCCGACGATCTCCGGGATGACGACGGGCACTGGGAGGAGACCCTCGTGGCAGCGCTGTGCCGTGCCCATCCGGAGGCCGACGAGAGAACCGTCCGCCAGGCCCTGCTGCTGACCGCCGGCGCGGCGGTGTCGTTCGTCTCCCCGCAGGCGATGGGGGAGGGGAACGGGCATCGAGGGCGGGCCGGTGATCCGGAGCTCGACTATCAACGCTTCCTCCACTTCGTCTCGTCCGGGTTCGAGAGCATGGTGTCCGCTCCGGTGGGCTGACGCAGGGGCTGTCTCGTCGCCCGGTGTGGCGGTGCGGGGCCGGGGGTGGCCCCGAAAGGCCGGTCGCGCACGGCATGTGACGGCAGTTGGTCGAGGGGTGCAGAAACGCCGCGTTTACGTTGCCAACTTGAGATGAGATTTCGGTAACAATTTCAACAGCGTTTAAGATAAGTTCATCGACACCTAAGGTGCTCCCGTTGGGGACGAGCACGGTGAAGGGGAGTCGATATGAACGACAACAGTACGACGCGGACCTTTCCGCAGCACGACGGCTCGTGTTCGCCGATGGTCAGTCTGGTCATACCCACGCTCAACGAGGAGGAGAACCTCGCCTGTCTCCTCCCCACGATCGGGAACATCGTCGACGAGCTGGTGATCGTCGACGGCCGATCGGCGGACGACACCATCGAGACCGCCCTCGAGCTTCGGCCGGACGCGGTGATCGTCCGGGAGAAGCGCGCCGGCAAGGGATACGCCCTCCAGGCGGGCTTCGCGGCGTGCAGCGGCGACATCATCGTGATGATGGACGCCGACGGCTCGATGGCACCGGCGGAGATCGACACCTTCGTGTCCGCGCTCGAGGCCGGCGCCGATGTGGTCAAGGGCTCCAGATTCCTCCAGGGCGGGGGCAGCGGTGACCTGACCGGGATCCGGATGCTGGGCAACGCCGTCCTGACCAGGACCGTCCGCTGGACCTTCGGAGGGCGCTTCTCCGACCTGTGTTACGGCTACATGGCGTTCTGGCGTGACGTCCTGCCCTTCTTCGACGAGGAGGTCGGCGGGTTCGAGATCGAGACCTTCCTCAACGTGCGCGCACTGGCCGCCGGCCTCCGGGTGGTGGAGGTGGCCTCCTACGAGGAGCACCGCATCAGCGGCGAGAGCAATCTGAGCGCCATCAGAGACGGCTACCGGGTGCTGAGCACGATCGTCCGTGAGCGACGCCGCGTGCGCCGGTACCGCGCGAGCCTGGGTCTGCACCGGCCCGACCTGCACAGCGGGACCCCGATGCCGCATCCGGTGATTGCGCTGCGCGATCACCGGACCACGGGTGTGGTCGCGACGACGGCGCTGTCCGGTGCGGCCCGAGCGGGTGTCGCAGGCGTGGCGGTCGCGGCGGTGGCCACCGAAGAGGACGCCCGTCTCCGCGCCGAACAATGAGCTCGGCGCACACCTCGGTGATTGTGTGCGCGAACTCGACGCAGAGGTACCCGCAGCTCATCGCCGCGATCGACTCCGTTCGTGCCCAGACCGCCCCACCCGGCGAGATCGTCGTCGTGATCGACCACAACCCCGAGCTGTTCACGAGGGCGGTCCGGAGGTTCCCGGACCTGGTCGTGGTGGAGAACTCGGGGCCGGCCGGACTGTCCGGGGCCCGCAACACGGGCGCGGGGACCGCACGTCACGACATCCTCGCCTTCCTCGACGACGACGCCGAGGCGGACCCGGTGTGGCTCGAGGCGCTGACGGCGCACTTCGCCCGTCCGGACGTCCTGGGGGTGAGCGCGTTCGCGGAGCCACGGTGGGCGGGTGACCGGCCCCGATGGTGGCCGGAGGAGTTCGACTGGGTGGTCGGGTGCAGCTACCGGGGACTGCCGAGCACGGTGGGGCCGGTGCGGAACGTGATGGGCTGCGCGATGGCGCTGCGTCGGGACGTGATCGAGTCCGCCGGCGGGTTCGACACCGCACTGGGACGCACGCGCTCCGGCGCGGCCGGGTGCGAGGAGACCGAGCTGTGTATCCGTGCCGCGACGCGTCACCCGCGTGGCGTGTTCCTCCACGTTCCGGCGGCGCGGGTACGGCACCTCGTCCCGGACTCGCGGAGCACCCTCGGGTACTTCTGGTCACGGTGCTACGCCGAGGGCGTCTCGAAGCGACTCGTCACCCGACGCGCGGGGATCGGAGCCGGGCTGGAATCGGAGTCCGCATACGTGAGGCGGACCCTGCCTTCCGCGGTGGCCCGGAATCTCGCGGACGTCCTGCGGGGGGACTCATTCGGCGCACTGCGGGCCGCCGCGATCGGGATCGGCCTCGGCGCGACGGCGGCGGGCTTTCTGACCACCCGCGCGCGGCCGGGCACACCGGGTGCGACCGGATCGGGCCCAGCCCCCGTCCCACCGGTGCTGCCGCTGGTCATCGACCTCGCCGAGGCCCCCCGGGAGATCGAGACGGGCCCGGACCACGAGCCGTATACGCGCGCGCGGTGCCTGATCGTCGACCGCGGAATCCCCCGTGCGGAGCACGAGGTGGCACTGGACGGGACCGAGCGGACGACCGCGGACGTGCTGGCGCGGCTGGACGGGAACGTGCCCCGCGACGCCACCGGTCAGGCGGACGGGACCGTGCCCCGCGGTGTCGACGGGGCGGACGGTAACGCGATCCGCGGTGGCCCACGGGCGGGCGGAGCGTGTCATCGGATCGATACGACCGTGGCCATCGCCACCCGGGGACGGCCTGAGCTGCTGGCCGAATGCCTGGCGTCGATCGCCGAGGGGACCGTGGTGCCCGCCCGCGTGATCGTGGTGGACAACGCGCGAGAAGATGACAGAACCGAAGAGCTGGTGGCGCGCAGTCGCATCGACGGCACCACTGTCGACTATGTCCGTGAAGACCGTCCGGGGCTCGCGCACGCCCACAACGCCGCACTGCAGGAGGTCCGGACCGGGATCGTGGCGTTCACCGATGACGACGTCCGCGTCCACAGCCGCTGGCTGGAGAATCTCACCGGCGCGTTCGACGCCGATCCGGACATCGTCTGCGTCACCGGGCTGATTGCGCCCCGCGAGCTGGACACGCTCCCGCAGCAGTGGGTCGAGGGGCAGGGGGTGTACAGCAAGGGGCTGCGGCCCCGGGTGTTCGACATGACTCGGCACCGGGGTGACGACCCGATGTTCCCCTATGCGGCGGGCTCCTTCGGTTCCGGGGCGAACATGGCGTTCCGGACGAGCTTCCTGGACTCCATCGGCGGATTCGACGGGGCGCTCGGGACCGGCACCGTCACACGGGGTGGCGATGACCTCGCGGTGTTCTACGACATCATCCGCCACGGCGGCCGTCTGGCCTACGTCCCGTCCGCGATCGTGCTGCATCCACATCACCGTGACCTCGCATCGCTGAGGCGTCAGGTGTACGGCTACGGCGCCGGACTGGGCGCGCACCTGACCAGGTGCGTCCTCAACGAGCCGCGTGCGGCGGTGACGATGCTGCGACACCACCGGGCCGCCACGGCCAGGCTCTCCGGGATCCTGCGTCCGCCGACCGTCGACGGGCTCCCCGCCTATCCGCGGGAGTTGTCCCGCGCCCAGCGCAGTGGGCTCGCCTCCGGCCCTGCGCGCTACCTGCTCAGTCGATACCGGACCCGCCGCGAGACCCGACGTCAGGCCGGCGTATGAACCAGCGACTGCCGATTCTGCTGTATCACTCGGTGACGGATTCCCCGGCTCCCGGGCTGGAGAGGTTCACCGTCAGTCCCGCGCGGTTCGCCGAGCACCTCGATTTCCTGCTCGACGACGATCGCCCGGTCCTCGCGCTGGCAGAGGCCGCGTCCGCGATCGGCTCCGGCGCCCCGCTGCCGGAGGGTGCGGTGGTGGTGACGGTCGACGACGGACTCGCGGACTTCGCCGACCACGCGTGGCCCGAGCTGCGGGCGCGCGGGATGACGGCGACGTTGTACGCCGTCGCCGGATACCTCGACGGCCGCAGTCGGTGGCTGCCCGGGGCCGCGGGGGACACCGCGATGCTCGGTGTCCGCGATCTGCAGGACCTGGCCGACGACGGCGTCGACATCGGCTCGCACACCATAAGCCACCCGCAACTCGACCTCGTCCCCCTCTCCCGTGCCCGGCGCGAGATCGTCGAGAGCAAGGACGTCCTCGAGCAACTGCTGGGCCGACCGGTGGACACGTTCGCGTACCCGCACGGGCACCACACCCGCGCGATCAGGGACCTCGTGGTGGAGGCCGGCTACTCGTCGGCCTCGGCGGTGCGGAACATGGTGAGCCACGACCGGGACGACGTGTTTGCGCTGGCGCGCCTGACCATCACCGACCGGGTGACGGTCGGGAGGCTCGGTCGACTGGTGGAGGGCCGGGGGGTGCGCCGTGCCCCTCGACGCGAACTGTTGCGGACCAAGGCCGGGCGGCAGGCCCGCCGCCTGCGGTCCGTTCGCCCGGGCCGGCGGTCGTCATGAAGGTCACCACCCCTGCCCCGCGAGACCGGTGGCAGGAGGTCCTCGCCAGGTCGGACACCGCACTGCCCGAGCACGATCCGGGATGGACGGACGCGTTGTGCGCCACCGGCCGCTACGCCGACGCGAGCCGGCACTACGTCGTCGACGGGGGGGACGAGGTGGTACTTCCCCTGGTGGTGCGCCGCGGGCCGGCCGGGTTCGGAGGCTGGGCGGAGACGTTCCCTGCCGCGTGGGGTATCGGCGGTCCCGTCGGGTCCGGCATCTCCCCGGAAATGGCCGCGCTGATCATCCGGGACCTGCGCGCCATGAGGTATCAGCGCATCGGGATCCGGCCGAACCCGCTCGACGGTGCCGCGTGGGGTGCCGCCGCGGCCGCGGAGGGGGTCCTGACCGTCCCGCGGCGGGCGCACGTCCTCGACCTGTCGTTCGGGCTGGACGCCGTGTGGGCGGGCCTGAACAAGACGGGTCGGCGCAATATCCGGCTGGCCCGCCGCGCCGGCGTGCACATCGAGGTGGGCCGTGGCGGGCAGCTCCTTCAGGAGTACTACCGCCTGTTCCTGGCGTCGGTCGACCGGTGGGCGGCCAACCAGAACGAGCCGCGAGCCCTCGCCCGGGCGCGGGCCACCCGACGCGACCCGGTGGGGAAGTTGCGCAGGATGGGCGCGCACCTCGGGGACGGCTTCCGCGTCGTCCTGGCGTACGTCGACGGCACGCCGGTGGCGGGGACGATCGCCCTCTACGGGCGTACCGGGCACGGCACCCGCTCGGCCATGGACAGTGGACTGATCGGCAGGTCTCACGCCGCCGAGCTGGCCTACTGGCGGGCGATCGAGATGGCGTGTGACGCGGGGTGCCCGACCTTTCACATGGGGGAGTCCGGGCGATCGGCGGCCCTGGCGCAGGCGAAGGAGAAGTTCGGCGCCAGGCCCTACGACTACGCCGAGCTGCGGATCGAGCGGCTGCCCTGGACACAGACCGACGCGGCCCTGCGGGCCGGCCTCAAACGCGTGATCGGATTCCGGGATGACTAGCCGCGACGACAGGGATTGTCGCCGGTCTCGACGGCGGCGACCGCTCGGATGGGCGGCGGCTCTGGTCGTCGCCGTGCTGGGTTCCTCCTGCGCCGTGGAATTCCATCTCGGTGACAAGTACGACTCGCAGGTCGGGGCCACCGCGACGGAGGCCGCCGCGGACGGGACCCTCACACCGGCCGTGGCCGTGAGCGGGACTCCCCTGATCGTCGAGGATTTCGACGGCACCACCCTGGACGCCGACGTGTGGAACACCTGCCACTGGTGGGACGACGGGGGGTGCACGATCGCGACCAACGACGAACTCGAGTGGTACCTGCCCGGACAGGTCCGGGTGCGGGACGGAACCCTGGTGCTCACCGCGGAGAAGCGCACGACCGTCGGGGCCGACGGCACGGCGTTCCCGTACCGATCCGGGATGGTCAGCACCGGCCCCCCGGAGTGGAACGCCGAGCCCAAGGTGGCGTTCACGTACGGGGCCGTCGAGGTGCGGTTCCGTGCCCCGCTCGGAGCCGGGGCGTGGCCGGCGATCTGGATGCTCCCGGCCAGCCAGGAGTCCAGGCCGGAGATCGACCTGTTCGAAGCCGTCGGCCAGCGGCCCCGGCGCGTGGGCATGTATTTCCACCCGGGCGACGACTCGGACCGGCGGACGTCCTTCACGCACTTCCATCTCCCGGAGGGCGAGGACCTGAGCGACACCCACACCGTCCGACTCCACTGGTCGCGTGAGCTCCTGGAGTTCGTCTTCGACGGCGAGAAGGTGTGGGAGGTCACCGGGGAACAGGTTCCCGACGAGCCGATGTATCTGGTGATCAATCTCGCGGTCGGGGGCTCCTACGGCGGGACGCCGGACCCGTCGGCGTTTCCGGCGACGTTCGAGATCGACCACGTGCGCATCTGGTCAGAAGGTGCGCTATGACCCGACTGGTCACGATCTTCCGGACTCGGCTTCGCAGCGTGGACGCGTTGTACTCCAGTGCCAACGCGTTGATCGTGAGCACCGTGGTGACGTCGCTGGCGGGTCTGGCCTTCTGGGCGCTGGCCGCGCGGACGCTGTCGGCCGACATGGTGGGCGTCGGGACGGCCCTCGTCTCCGCGGTGACGCTTCTGGCGAATCTGGCCACCCTGGGGCTGCGTAACGGGCTGGTCCGGTTCCTCCCGGAAGCCGGCGGGTCCACGCGTCGACTGATCACGCTGAGCCTCCTGGCCTGCGCGGTCGCCGCGGTGGTGCTGTCGGGGGTGTTCCTGCTCGGTCAGCCGTGGTGGGCCGGCCAGCTGGGGTTCCTCCGGGCAAACGCGTTGACGATCGCCGCGTTCGCCGCGTCCACGGCGGTGTGGACGCTGTTCGTCCTGCAGGACCACGTGCTGATCGGGTTGCGCAAGAGCTCGTGGGTGCCGGTGAAGAACCTCGTCTACTCGATCGGGAAGATCGTCGTGCTCCCGGCCGTGGCGGCCCTGTCGACGTGGGCGGTCCTCGAGGCGACCGTGCTCCCGGCCGTCCTCGCCGTGGTCGTGGTCGGGCTGTTGCTCCACCGGGTGACGCGCCGGGTCCCTGACGCCCGGGTCCCCGACACCTCCGTGCTGCTGCGTCGACTCTTCCGGTTCGCCGCGGCAGACCAGATCGCCTGGCTGGTCTGGTTGGCGACCCCACAGGTCCTCACGCTGATCGTGCTCCACGTCCGGGGCCCGGAGGCCAGCGCCTACTACTACATCGCCAACATGATCGGGTACTCGCTGTACCTGATCACCAGCAACATCGGCAGCGCGCTGATCGCCGAGTCCGTGCACAGCCCGGACCGTGCGGGGGCGTTCGCGCACAAGGCTCTGGTGCACAGCGTCAGGCTCGTCCTTCCGTTGGCGGTGCTGGGAGTGCTCATCGGACCGTTCGCGCTGCGCATCCTCGGCGAGGACTATGCCGAGAACGCGAGCACCGCGATGCAGCTGATCATCCTGTCGGCGTTGCCGCAGACGATCGTCGGGATCAGCGTGAACACGGCCCGGGTCCGTCGTGAGATGTCCACGGTCGTCGCGACGTATCTGTTCCTCGCCGTGACGATCTGGGGTGGTAGCTGGGTCACGCTGTCGTGGTGGGGCGTGACCGGCGTGGGGGCGACGATCCTCGTGGCACAGACGCTGGCCGCCGTCGGCCTCCTCCTGACCGGGCGCACGGGTCTTCAGGGAGGCCCGCTGACCGCGGCGTCGGTGTGGGCCGCGGTCGCCAGGGTGTCACTGCTGGCCCGTCACCGGCGTGCTCGGCGTGACCAGCAGCGTCGGCTGGCCCCCGCACTCGTCGCCTGCGGGCTCCCGGCCTCGCCGTCCACCCGCACGCTGAGAAGTGACTCCGACTGCGTCGTCACCGCCGTGTCCGGACGGGACGGGGAGTTCGTGCTCAAGCTCTCGACGTCGGAGGCCGCCGACCGGAACCTCGCGCGGCACGTCGACACGGTCATCGGGCTGCGGGCCCGGTGCGACCCCGATTTCGTGGAGCTGCTCCCCCGGGTTCACGGTGTCGTCACCGTCGGTGGGCGCACGGTCGTGCGCGAGTCCCTCCTGCCGGGCCGGGTTCCCGTCTCGGACCCGGCAACCGACCGTGCCGCCGCGGCCGCGATCACCCGACTGCACATGGCCACGGCCCGGCCACTGACCGTCACGACGTCCCTGCTGACACAGTGGATCGACAGGCCGACGGCGACAGTTCGCGGCCTGGACCTCGGCGACCGCTATGCGCCCGCGCTCGACAGGCTCGCAGGCTCGCTGAAACAGACGCTGAAAGGCCAGCCGGTCATTGCGAGCTGCGTTCACGGCGACTACTGGCCCGGGAACATCCTGGTCTCGGACGCGCTCCCGCGGCCCGTGGTCACCGGGATCGTCGACTGGGAGAACGCGATGGATCCCGGTCTTCCGGACGTCGACCCGGTGCACTGGTACCTGTCGAGCAGACCCGTCGATCTCGGTGCGGCCGTGTGTGGAGCGCTCGACGACCCCGACCGACTGCTCCGCGACCTCCACGCGGCCGGCACCTGCCTGCCCAACCCGCATCTCGCCCCGGAGTCGGTGGTGCTGTTCGCCTGGCTGTGGCACGTGGCGAACTCACGAACCCGGTCGACGCGATCCAGGCGCAGTCGCGTCTGGATCGGTCGGAACGTCTATCCGATCCTGCGCCGGTTCAGTACGGGCACACCTGCCGTCACAGGAGGTCACGGTGCTCGACACTCGTGAGGGCCAGCGCCGCCGGAACAGACGTCCGTCGGCGAAGCACCGACGCATGCGACCGGGACCAGGACACATCTTGCGCGCCGTGTGGTCACAGGCGGTGGTGCTTCTCTGTGTGGCGGGCTCGATCCTGTTGTGGACCGTCGGGTTCGCCGGGACCGACCCCCGTGAGATGGGCGAACTCGGGCTGTTGTCGCAGTTCAACAGTGCGACCGTGGCCGCGATGGTGCTTCTGCTGGGCAGCACGCTGATCTGCGTCTTCCAGCACCGCCCCGGGTGGGTGGTGGGTACCCATCTCGTCACGTATCTCGTGCTGCTCCACGGGACCCCGGCGGTCCTCTACGGCAGCGTCAGGTACGCGTGGTCGTTCAAGCATCTCGGCATGGTCGACTTCATTCTGCGCACCGGCCAGGTGGACCCCGGTATCGACGTCAACCCGATCTACCACAACTGGCCCGGGATGTTCGCGGCGAGCGCGTTGATCGCAGATCTGGGCGGGCAGGGCGCCGCCGATGCGATGGCCCTGTGGGCGCCGCTCGGATTCAACCTGATCCTGCTGGTGGTCCTGAGATACCTGTTCCGCGGGATGACCGGCAGGACGCCCGTGGTCTGGTTGGCGTTGGTGATCTACTTCACCATGACGTGGGTCGGTCAGGACTACTTCTCCCCTCAGGCCGTGGCGTACATCCTGTACCTGGGTGTGATGGGGCTCCTCGTGCGTCACCGTCACGCCAGCACACCTCGAACCCTGGTGTTTCTCCTGCTGGTGGCCGCGATGACGGTCACCCACCAGATCACGCTGGTCATCCTGCTGCTGGCGGTCGGCGCGCTGTTGATCTCTCGTCAGGTGCGCGGGTGGCATCTGCTGATCTCGGCGGTCGGCATCATCTCCGCGTGGGCGTTGACGTTCGCCGGCGACTACACCCTCTCGAACTTCGAGGACCTCCTCTCCGGACTCGGACAGCCGCTGTCGAACGCGGAGGCCACCCTCGGCAAGTCCGAAGGCACGACAGGAGCACAACGGCTGGTGGTCTGGGGCGACAGGTTCACGGTGGCTGTCGGCCTGGTGTTCGCGCTGCTCGGCATCCGGCGTGAACGTCGCGGTGGCACGCTCTCGTGGACCCCGGTGATCCTCATGCTCGCACCGGCGGTGATTCTCCTGCAGATGTCGTTCGGTGGGGAGGCACTGCTGCGCGTCTTTTTGTTCTCCGCGCCGTTCATGGCGTTCCTGGCCGCGGGTTACTGCGCACCGCGGGACGGGGCGGGCCCCGTCGACACGAGTCGACTGCGGGTGGCGGCCCTGGTGATCGCGCTGCTGTTCCCCGGCTTCCTGCTGGGCTATTACGGCAAGGAGCGGTACAACTACTTCACCGACCAGGAGATCGCCGCGGCCCGGTGGGTCGCCGTCAACGCGCTTCCCGGGTCGTTGCTGGTCGAGGGCGACGTGAACTACCCGAGGCAGCTGCTCGATTGCGAGAAGTTCACCTACGTGCCGATCGCCTACGAGCCGTCGGTGGAGCGTGTGCTGGCGAACCCTGAGGACACTCTGCACCAGTGGCTTGCGAACCCGCGCTTCGCCGACGGGTACGTGGTGATCACCCGCTCGCAGAAGCTCGGAGTCGAGCTGGACGGCTCTCTGCCGCCCGGGGCGCTGACGGAGGTCGAGGAGGCGCTGACCGGATCCGCGCTCTTCACCGTCGTCTTCTCCTCGCCTGATGCGACGGTGTTCACTCTCTCCGAGCTGGGAAGGAGGTAGCAACCCGTGAACATTCGGATGGCGTCGTACGTGCTCGCAGGGGTGGCCGTGGTGGCCGTGGTGGCGATCCCGGCGGTCGTCGTGGAGGCGGTGCGTCTGCTGCTGCTTGTCGCGTTCTGTCTGCTGGTCCCCGGGCTCGGCTGGGCGCGCAGGGTCGGCGGCGGGGACGCGGTCGACACGGTCGCGCTCGCCGTTGTGATCAGTATGAGCGCGACGATCCTGGTCTCCACCGCGATGGTCGTCCTGAACGTGTGGTCGGCACCCGGTGGTGTCGCCGTGCTCATCGCGATCGCACTGCTGGGGTTCTCACCGCTTGGGCGGGGCGCCTCGTCCCCGAGAGCGCAGTCGTGACCGCCCGCTGCGTCGTGGGCCTACCGCACCGCCTCACCAGCGGATTAGTGGGGACCGAACGTCGCGTGATACCGTATTCCAGCGTTACTCGGGCGAGTGGCGGAATGGCAGACGCGCTGGCTTCAGGTGCCAGTGTCCTTCGGGACGTGGGGGTTCAAGTCCCCCTTCGCCCACCACGAGCAGTCGGAGCTTACTCCGGCTGTAAGCGAAGCCGGCCGGAAGGCCGGTTTCGTGCATTTATGGGTTGGTCGGCGGGTGTGGGGTGCACGTGCGGTCTGGTCCAGTCGCCGCGTGCCACCGTTGCGTGATTACCTCGACACCGTCGAGCCCGACGTCGACCACTCTGATGTCGAACTCGATCTGGACCTCGACATTGGGGCGATGAAAGACGAGATTGCCCGTGTGCGTCGGGAAACCCGAGAGGCCGCCGAGGCGCAGGCCCGAGCCGCCCGCCATACCCGCAAGGTCGTCAAGACTCTCCGCGCGGAGGGGTACACCATGGACGATGCCGCCGACATCCTCGGAGTGAGTAAGGGGCGGATCTCGCAGTTGGTGAATAGCTGAGCTGCTGGTGGCGCCGCCTGCGCGGACGGGGCGGCCAAGCTCTGTCGGCTACTGCCATGTTCCTGTTACTTTTGCTCACCTCGTAGGACGCTCACTCACCCCCGTGGATCACCGGGGCCCATGGCCTTCTTCGTTGGAGTCGGCCCGACTGAGCTGCGCGCTCACACTGACCTGGACCGACGTGCCCAGAAGATCGCACCTGCCAGAGGGTCAGGACGCTGATCTCTCCAACAACGGCGGCACCGAAGTCGTCAATCGTGAGTAAGATCACATGAATGCAGGTCGCGACGTCTGTTCGAGCGCGTAGATCTTTGCGGAACTTTCACGTAACCCTCGCGGATTCGCGTCTCGAGAAGCGCCCCTGTGCTCGCCGCTTCAACTCCTCACCACCTCCGCAGAGGTGATCCGGTGATGGCCCGGGAGAACGGTGTCTCCGCCCGGTCCGGTGGGGCGGTGTCCCCGCGGGGCGGACAGGTGGCGATCGCCGTGGTGCTCGTCGTCTGTGCGGTCGTCTTTCTCGCACTGCTCCGTCAGGTCTGGGACGGGGGGAGCGTCGCGTTCGATCACCCGGTGATGATGTGGATCCACGGTGCCACCACGCCGTGGCTCACAGACACGGCACAGGTCGTCACCCTCCTCGGGGGCAGGATCGTGCAGGTGGCTGCCGTGGCGACAGCGGTCGTGCTGTGCGCGCTGCGCAGGTGGGCGGACGCCATCATCGTGGTGGCTGCCGTCGTCGGATCCTCGCGGATCAACGTCGCGCTCAAGCCGGTCATCGAGCGGGCACGTCCGGACCTCTGGGAGCCGATGACCGTCGAGACCACGTACTCCTTCCCGAGCGGACACACCATGGCCGCGATGTCGATCGCGGCTCCGCTGGTCATCCTGGCCTGGAATACGCGCTTCCGGTGGCCCACGCTGGTGCTCGCCGCGATCTACGTGATCGCGGTGGGCGCGACCCGCGTCTATCTGGGGGCCCATTTCCCGAGCGACGTCCTGGCGGGCTGGTGCCTGACCGTGCTGTGGGTCTCGGCCGTGGTGCTGGTCGTGCGGTACCTGGCAGCCATCTCTTCGAGAATAAAAGCCGGGTGATGTCCGATTCTTGAGCCGGCGCTCAGTTTCGCGCACGAGAACACGCGCGACGGGCACTGCTCATTCCGTGGTGAATGCGGATCCCCCGGCCGGCACCGAGAAGCCAAGCGGCGGCACGACGGTGAACGCGGTGTTGCCGGAACGTGAAATCTCGCCCGCCGCCCCGTCCGGAGTCCGCGCGGAACTCGGAAAGCGCAGATAATCAATTCTTCAGTTGCCTTGTGCCGCTGAGAAACACCTATATAGTCTGCCTAACAGATCCACGGGCGCCTGATTCCCCTTACAAGGCGTCCCTCCCAGCATCCGAGGAAGCTCATGCGCCGCGTACTCGCGTGGTTCTCTGCCGTCGTCGTCACACTCGGCGCCGCCACCGTCCCGACGGTGGCGACCGCACAGACGACCCGGTCGACCACCTCCTTCGACACCACCTGTTACATCGCCGCACCCAGCGTCGCCGGTCTCGGCGGGCCGATGGACATCACCCCCCAGAACCCGGTGCGGATCCACGTGTCGGCCCCGGAGAGGGTGGATGTGGGGGAGACCTTCGACGTCACCTTCGAGATCGACCCGATCAACGTCTCTCTCGAGAGCCTGCCGGGCGCCATCAGCCTGCAACGGGCTTCGCGGCTCAAGCTCGATCTGCAGCGACCCGCGGGCGCCAGGCTGGTGGACTACAGCTTCAGCGGCGGCAACATCCCGGTCGCCGATGCCCGGGTCATCACGGTGAACGAGGGCGGCACCCCGGACCCCGACGGCACGGTGTTGCGACTGACAGACAGCGGGCACCACACCGTGGGCAACGGCGGGAACGTCTCGCAGCGCAATCACGGTGGACTCGCCATGGACCTGCGGGGGGCCAACGCCCTGGATTTCGAGTTCCCGCGCGTCACGCTGACCTTCGAGGCGGAGCGTGCCGGAACCGCGGACATCGGTGTCCGCACGCAGGGTCAGGCGGCCGGGTACGGTTCGAACCCGGCGAGCTTCCTGACACTGCTCGCCTCTGCTTCCGTCCCCGTCCTCAGTGACCAGTGGGTCCCCGGCTTCTGCAGTCCTCGCGGCTCGGCGACCGCGCCCATCGACCCCGGCGCGGCGTCGATGACGACGATCGAGATCGTGGGACTGCCCACGTCCGCCACCCTCCACGGCCCGGAGAACGTCTATCTCCGCACCCCGGCCGAGTTCGTGACCACCGTCGACCCCCGCATCGCCGGAGAGGTCGCGTTCATCAGCGGAACCCAGCGGGTGACGGCCCCGGTGGACGCCGCCACCGGTGAGGCGCGGGCGCAGCTCATGTTCACCGAGCAGCCCACCGACCCGGTCCGGGCGGTCTTCACGCCGTCGGACCCCCGGTATGCGCAGGCGGTGTCCGAACTGCCGGTGACCGTGGAGCGGATCGCCACGGAGATGACCCTGTCGGCCCCCGAGACCACCGCCGCGAACACCCGCACGGCGATCTCCGCCACCCTCCCTGCCGACGCCCGCGGCACGGTCACGTTCCGCGGTGGCGGTCACGAGCGGGTGGTGGACGTCCGTGACGGCCGCGCCTCGACCAGCCTCACGTTCACCGAGGTCGGAGGCGCCGAGGTCGAGGCGGTGTTCGCCCCGTCGGCCACCTCTCCGTACGCCCCGGCCACGGCGTCGGTCCCGATCCTGGTGGAGGAGAGCACCGGCACCACGCTGATCCTCAACGGGCTCGACGCCCCCGGCTACGTCGCCGATCCCGTGACGTTCGAGGCGGTCATCACCCCGGCGGAGGGTACGGAGGATCCGCAGGGACGGGTCGAGTTCGTGGCCGGTTCGCAGACCCGGGTCGCCGACGTGGTGGGCGGCCGTGCCGTCGCCGAGTTCGTCTTCGGTCGCGCGGGCGACGTTCCGGTCTCGGCGGTCTACCACCCGTCCGGGACGGAGCAGAGCCGCGCCGAGGATTCCGGGACGCTGCAGGTCATCGATGCCGCCGTCACGGATTCGCAGCTCTTGGGCCCCGGGCAGGTCCGGCCCGGGGTGGCCACGCCGTACCGCGTCGTGGTCTCCCCGGCGGGCGCCGGGGGCTCGGCGGACGTGCGGATCGACGGCCGCGTGGTGGCCTCCGACGTGGCGATCGTCGACGGCGAGGGCGTTCTCGACCTGACCTTCCCCCCGGCGGTGGCCACCGACCGTCAGGTGACGGTGGATTTCACGCCCGCGGATCCCCGGGTGCACCGCCCCCACCGGTCGGTGCACACCGTCAGCGTGGAGGCGGGAGCTGTCGACGAGGACGCGCTCACGGTCACCGTGACCGGCCCCGAGGTCCCGGTGGAGGCGGGACGTGCCGCAGCGTTCCGCGTGACGGTCGCGCCGCAGGACGAGTCGGCCTCGCCCGATCCGCTCAACGGCTACCTGACCGTGACCAACAACGGTGAGCCTGTTCTCGACGAGGACGGAGAGCCGGTCCGCATCGCGGTGACCCGCGGGATCGCCGACGTCGACATCACCTGGACCGGCGACTACCCGCAGTCGAAATTCGTCCAGTTCATCTATCACTCCACCGACGGCACCGAGCGCGCCACCGGATCGACGACGGTCACCGTGGTGGGTGACGGCGGCGGTGGGGATGGTGTCACCGTCACACCTGGTGACGACGACAACGACGACGTCACCGGCGTCGGCTCACTCGATCCGGGTTCACTCAGTGGCTCGGGCAGTCTCTCGGGCTCCCTCGGCGGCTGACGGCCGGGAAAAGGACTGACACATCATGATTCGCAGAATCCTCGCCGTCTTCGCGGCACTGGCACTCATCGTGGGTCTCGCGCCTGCCGCTCACGCCCAGAACACCGGCTCCGTCCGCATCGGGGACTTCACCTTCAACGCCGCCATCAACACCGGGCAGAGTCAGCTCCGGCCGGGTGGATACGTCCGGATCGACCTCACCGCGACCAATACGAACGGCACCAAGAAGTTGGGTTTGCCGTACAGCGACAACCGCGTCCTCAACACCTACGGCTTCACCGTCCCGGCCGGATACACGCTGCGCGGCAGTGGTGGCACCGACATGCGGGACCCCGGCACCCACGACCAGGCGAACTACTTCGGTGGCAAGCCCCGCAACGTAGCCCACCAGACCGTGCAGAAGGACAGTTCCCGATCGGGCTGGTTGTCGTTCAACATCCCGGCGAACGCGGAAGGCGGGAGTCGCCACGACTTCGGTATCCGCGCTCACCTGGAGACGGGCGGCAGCTGGTTCCCCACGGCCGAGAACGTCGTGGGGTTCACGCTGGGAGCCGTCGCCACCACGACGACCGTGACCGCTGAGCCGGCCACCGTCGAAGAGGGCGGCCAGACTACTCTCACCGCCTCGGTCAGCCCGTCGTACGGCACCAACACGGTCGACGCGGGCGACATCGAGTTCCTCGTGGACGGCGTCTCGATCGGACGGATGCCCGTCGGCGCCGACGGGCGGGCCGCCACCACGCACATGGTCCCGCTGCTGGACAACCGCGACCCGGTGACCCAGCGTGTGACCGCCCGCTATCTGGGGTCGGCGCCCCGGTTCTCGGCGTCGACCTCCCCGGCGGCCACCGTTCGGGTGGAGCCCGAGCCCAAGTCGGAGGTCACGAGCACCATCGGCCTGACCGCCACCCGCGGCCTCGTCGAGAACGGCCGGGTGTCGGTCACCCTCGACGTGACCGTCGACACCAGCAGCGGAACCGATCTGCCCGAAGGGGCCGAGGTCCAGATTCTGCGCGACGACGTCGTCGTCGACACCATCGCCGTCGACGGTGTCACGGCCACCTACACCGACCACCTCGACGCCCACGTCGCGGAGGAGACCGTCTACCGCTACACCGCACGGCTCCTCGAGTCGGAGACCACCGACACCATCTACCGCGGCGCCGAGTCCGACCCGGTCGACGTGACCCTGGCCGCCCAGGCGACCCCGGAGGTCACCGTGTCCGTCGACCCGGACAGCGTCCTCGTGGGACGGGGCGTGGACATCACCGCCACCGTGACAGCCGACGGCGAGCCACTGCCCGCGGGCGCCGAGGTCACGATCCGCGCCAACGGCCGCGACATCGGCACCGTCACCACCGGCGACGACGGCACCGCCCGCCTGCCCGGACACGTCTTCACCACCGCGGGCGACAAGACGATCGAGGCGGTGTTCGCCGGAGCCGTGATCGACGGCGTCCACTACCTCCCGGTGACCTCCGCGCCGGCCACCCTCACCGTCGACGCGCTGCCGGAGGTCGACTCCGACACGGTGATCGAGCTGCAGACCGAGGTCACCGCGGGAGACGACGTGAGCATCACCGCCATCGTGTCCCGGCCCGACGGCGGCGCCCTCACCGACGCCGGGGCGGCCGCCCTCGGCTCGGTGTGGTTCTTCTCCGACGGAGAGGCGATCGGCTCGGCGCCGGTCACCATCGACCCGGCCACCGGCGAGGCGACCGCGGTGTTCACGCACCGCTTCGCCGAACGGGGCGAATACCGGGTGACCGCCGACTACTCGGGCATTCACGGGACCGACGAGGTGATCGCCCCGTCGGAGACGGCGTCCGCGACGGTGGTGACGGTGACGACGACGGGGATCATCATCGACGAGCCGGGCCCGCCCGCGCCGGACCCGATCATGATCGGCTCGCTCGACCTGGGCAGTGTCACCGACATCCTCGGCGACCGGGGGCTGTCCAGCCTCACCGGCGCGGGTCCGGGCTGAGCTCCTCGAGGGCGATCGGCTGGAGCGACCGCAGCTGGGTGACGTGACGCGGTTCGAGTTCGGCCACCGACCCCACCTGGAGCAGCCGCATGGTCCGGCTGACCTCCGAGGACAGGATCTCGATCGCCCGGTCCACACCCTGGCGGCCGCCGCTCATGAGCCCGTAGAGGTAGGCGCGGCCCACCAGGGTGAACGTGGCGCCCAGGGCCAGGCAGGCCACGATGTCGGAACCGTGCATGATCCCCGTGTCGACGATGACCTCCACCTCGCCCCCGACCTCCGCGACCACCTTCGGCAGCAGATGGAACGGGACCGGGGCGGTGTCGAGCTGGCGGCCGCCGTGATTGGACAGGATGATCGCGTCCACGCCGAGATCGGTCAGCCTGCGCGCGTCGGCCACCGTCTGCACGCCCTTGATCGCGAGCCTGCCCGGCCAGAGCGCCCGGATCTCGGCCAGATCGTCGTAGTCGATCGACGGGTCCATCGCGCTGTCGAGGAGCTGCCCGACCGTCCCACCAGTGGACGTCAGGGAGGCGAACTCCAGCGGTGGCGTGGTGAGGAAATCCCACCACCACCAGGGCCGGGGGACGGCGTCGAGAATCGTCCTGGCGGTGAGCTGCGGCGGGATCGAGAACCCGTTGCGGGCGTCCCGCATGCGGTTGCCGGCGATCGGCGTATCGACGGTGAACAGCAGCGAATCGTATCCGGCTGCCGCAGCGCGCTCCGCGAGACCGTAGGAGATCTCGCGGTCCTTCATCACATAGAGCTGGTACCACAGGCGACCGTCGGGCGCGGCGGCCCGCACGTCCTCGATGGAGGTGGTCCCCAGCGTGGACAGGGAGAAGGGGATCCCGGCGGCGGCGGCCGCGCCCGCACCCGCCGTCTCTCCCTCGGTCTGCATCAGGCGTGTGAATCCGATGGGCGCGATCCCGAACGGCAACGCGGACCGTCCGCCCAGCACCTCCGTGGACATATCGAGCCGGGAGACATCGGTGAGCACCCCGGGGTGGAGCTCCACCTCCTCGAACGCCTTCCGCGCCCGGGCCAGGGAGATCTCACGGTCGGCCGACCCGTCCGTGTAGTCGAACGCGGCCGCCGGTGTGCGCCGCTTGGCGATCCGGCGCAGGTCCGCGATCGACTGCGCGCGCGACAGGCGGTTGGCGCGGAAATCCAGACTCGGCCTCCGGAACTGCACGAGTTCGAAGATCTCGCTCGGCCTGGGCATCTGCCTTCTGACCATGCCGGGTGGCCGCCTTTCGTCGTCCGTCACCTGCGGTCGAACGTCTCTCGCTTCACGTAGCCCCAGGCGGCGGTGACGACGAACAGGATGATGCCGACGACCGCCAGCCACAGCAGCCCCTTGATCACGAATCCGAGGACGGAGAGGACGAGCCAGATGACCAGCAGGGCGAGGATGAGGCGCAGCATGACGCCGAAACTACCAGTGGTTCAGCCGGACAGCCCGTGGTCGCGGCCCGCCCGGGTACCGTGACGGCCATGCCCGCACCGTCGAACCCGCTCGGACGCGCCCGCCAGAACGTCATCTACCGGGCGGGGATCTCCGGGATCACGCCGAAGGTGCCGACAGAGGCGGGCCGCCTGGAGGCCGCGGCGAGGCGTGCGCTGCGGCGACGCCCGGGCGGCCGTCGCGCGTGGGCGTACATCTACGGCGGCGCCGGCTCGGGCGCCACGATGGACGCCAACCGCGAGGCGTTCGACCGTCGCCGGATTGTCCCGCGGATGCTGCGTGACACCTCCGGGCGTGACCTGTCGGTGGAGCTGTTCGGCCGGCGACTGCCCGCGCCGGTGCTGGTGGCCCCGATCGGCGCGGCCGGTCTCATCACCCGCGACGCCGACCTCGACGTGGGGGCGGCGGCCGCGCAACGTGGCCTGCCCTACATCCTCTCCTCCCAGGGCTCGTCGCCGATGGAGGCGACCGCCGCCGCGATGGACGCAGCGTCCTCTGCGGGCTCCGCCCCGCGGTGGTTCCAGCTGTACTGGAGCAGGGACGAGGAGCTCGTGGACAGCTTCATCTCCCGCGCGGAGGCGATCGACGCGGGCGCTCTGGTCGTGACGCTGGATACGACCCTGCTCGGGTGGCGGCCCTGGGACCTCGACCTGGGCTCGCTGCCGTTCACCCGCGGGGTCGGTATCGCCCAGTACACCTCGGACCCCCGGTTCGCCGAGCTCGTCGCCGAGCGCGTGGCCGCCGATGTGGAGGACGAGCCGGTGACGGTGACGCCGCAGGCGGTGCGGACGATGCTGGAGATGGCGCGAAACCACCCGGGCCGACTCGTCGACAACCTGCGGGCGCCCGAGACCCGCGCGGCGGTGCAGACCTTCCTCGACACCTTCTCGAACCCCGCCCTGACCTGGGAGCACATCGCCACGCTGCGGGATCGGACCCGCCTGCCGGTGGTGCTCAAAGGCGTCCTCCACCCGGATGACGCGCGGCGTGCGTTCGATATCGGCGTCGACGCGGTGATGGTCTCCAATCACGGCGGCAGACAAGTCGACGGAGCGGTCGCGACCCTCGACGCGTTGGTCCGGATCCGGGAGGCGGTCGGTTCCGGGCCCACCGTTCTGCTCGACTCGGGCATCCGCGGCGGTGCGGACGTCATCAAGGCGATGGCGTGCGGCGCCGACGCCGTCACGCTGGGCCGGCCGCACCTCTACGGACTCGCCATCGCGGGACGCGAAGGAGTGGGTGAGGTGCTCGACAACCTGCTCGCTGAGATCGACCTGACGATGTCACTCAGCGGCGCCGACTCGTGGAGTGAGGTCGACGAGTCGCTTGTGAGCTGAGGCGGACCTCACATTCGTGTGGGATGTGTCACACAATGGGCCGGCCGGGCTGTCCCGGGTCGTGACGGTGCGACGATGTCCCGTAGGCTCAGCCGGAAGTTCTCCCGGCGGTCACGACGGTACCCCCGTTCGCTCCCGGGGGAGACGCCGTCTCGGCGGACGAGGTACGGGCCACCCTCTTGCCCTGCACCGCCTCGTGAGCTCCGATCGGTCGATCGTTGACCGGAGCGCTCGGGCCCGGGAACGTCCCGGAACTCGAGAGACAAGTAGATACGTCTCGCAGAGATGAACGTCGGAGCCGGTGCGAAGCATCGGCTCGTTCACAACGCTGTCAAAGGAAACCCTAATGGCCTCGAGCCTTGAAGAGATCCCAGATATGTCCCCGGACACCGAAGTCCGGGATGCCGCGGAGGCACCCTCGGTGATCGGTGTGGTCGCCGAGTCCAACTCCGCGGAGAACCGTGTGGCGGCCACGCCTGCGACCGTGGCCAAGTTGATCGGCCTGGGGTACCGGGTCGTGGTGGAGCGTGGTGCCGGAACGCGCGCCGAGTTCGCCGACGACTCCTACGCGGAGGCCGGTGCGGACCTGGTCGACGGTGACGCGGCCTGGTCGAGCGACGTCGTGATGAAGGTCGCCGTGCCCACCGAGGACGAGGTCGGACGACTTCGCTCCGGCGCGACCCTGGTGAGCCTGCTGGCCCCCGCGCAGAACGAGCGGCTGTTGACGCTGCTGACCGAGCGCGGCGTGACCGCGCTGGCCATGGACGCGGTGCCGCGCATCTCGCGTGCCCAGTCGATGGACGTGCTGTCGTCGATGGCGAACATCGCCGGCTACCGCGCGGTGATCGAGGCCGCCCACCACTTCGGCAGGTTCTTCACCGGCCAGGTCACGGCCGCGGGCAAGGTCCCGCCGGCCAAGGTGTTGGTCGTGGGTGCCGGAGTGGCAGGTCTGGCCGCGATCGGTGCCGCCTCCAGCCTGGGCGCGATCGTGCGTGCGACCGACCCGCGGCCCGAGGTGGCTGATCAGGTCAAGTCGATCGGCGGTGAGTACCTGCCGATCGAGGTTCCGGACGAGGAGAAGGAGGTCTCCTCCGACGGCTACGCCAAGGCCACCAGCCAGGCCTACGACAAGGCGGCTGCCGAGCTGTACACGGCTCAGGCGGCCGACGTGGACATCATCATCACCACGGCCCTGATCCCGGGCCGTCCCGCCCCGCGCGTGATCACCGCCGCGGATGTGGCCAGGATGAAGCGCGGATCGGTCATCGTCGACATGGCCGCGGCCCAGGGCGGGAACGTCGAGGGCAGTGTCCCCGACGAGGTCGTGGTGACCGAGAACGGCGTCACGATCATCGGCTACACCGACCTGGCCGGACGTCTGCCGGCGCAGGCCTCGCAGCTGTACGGCACGAACCTGGTCAACCTGACCAAGCTCGTCACGCCGGACAAGGACGGCGTCTGGACGCTGGACATGGACGACGTGGTTCAGCGCGGCGTCACCGTCACCAAGGCCGGCGAGCTCCTGTGGCCGCCACCGCCCGTGCAGGTCAGCGCCGCCCCGGCCCCCGCGGCTGCGGCCGCGCCCGCCGAGGCGCCGGAAGAGAAGAAGAAGATGTCGACGGGCGCCAAGATGGGCCTGATCGGCCTGGGTATGGCGCTGTTGCTGGTGCTCGTG
>DWWG01000066.1 GCA_019119875.1 Candidatus Dietzia intestinigallinarum
ATCTACTTCGCCGCGTACGTCATCACCGATGTCGACACCGAGCTCCGCCACAACGAGCTCAGCACCCTCGAGGCCCAGGTCGTCGAGGAGCGCAAGATCATCGAGGACGAGCGCGACTCCGACATCGAGGCACGGGCCCGCAAGCTCGAGGCCGACCTGGCCGAGCTCGAGGCCGAGGGGGCCAAGGCCGACCAGCGCCGCAAGGTGAAGGACGGCGGCGAGAAGGAGATGAAGAAGATCCGCGAAGCGGCCCAGCGTGAGCTGGACCGCCTCGAGGAGATCTGGTCCACCTTCACCAAGCTCGACGTCAACCAGATCATCGTCGACGAGGGCATCTACCGCGAGCTCGAGGACCGCTTCGGCGAGTACTTCACCGGCGGCATGGGCGCAGAGGCGATCCAGTCGCTGCTGGAGAACTTCGACCTCGAGGCAGAGGCCGAGGCGCTGCGCGACGTCATCCGCAACGGCAAGGGGCAGAAGAAGATCCGTGCCCTCAAGCGGCTCAAGGTCGTCTCCGCCTTCCTGCAGTCGGGCAACAACCCCGCCGCGATGGTGCTCGGTGCGGTCCCGGTGATCCCGCCGGAGCTGCGCCCGATGGTGCAGCTCGACGGTGGCCGGTTCGCCACCTCTGACCTCAATGACCTCTACCGTCGCGTGATCAACCGCAACAACCGCCTCAAGCGGCTGATGGATCTCGGCGCGCCCGAGATCATCGTCAACAACGAGAAGCGGATGTTGCAGGAGTCGGTCGACGCCCTGTTCGACAACGGTCGTCGCGGCCGGCCCGTCACGGGCCCGGGCAACCGCCCGCTCAAGTCGCTGTCCGACCTCCTCAAGGGCAAGCAGGGGCGCTTCCGGCAGAACCTGCTCGGTAAGCGCGTCGACTACTCGGGTCGTTCCGTGATCGTCGTGGGCCCGCAGCTGCAGCTCCACCAGTGCGGCCTGCCCAAACTGATGGCCCTGGAACTGTTCAAGCCGTTCGTGATGAAGCGGCTGGTCGATCTCAACCACGCGCAGAACATCAAGTCCGCCAAGCGGATGGTCGAGCGCCAGCGCGACCAGGTGTGGGACGTGCTCGAGGAGGTCATCGCCGAGCACCCGGTGATGCTCAACCGCGCACCGACGCTGCACCGCCTCGGCATCCAGGCGTTCGAGCCGCAGCTCGTGGAGGGCAAGGCCATCCAGCTGCACCCGCTCGTCTGTGAGGCGTTCAACGCCGACTTCGACGGTGACCAGATGGCCGTCCACCTCCCGCTGTCCGCGGAGGCCCAGGCCGAGGCGCGCATCCTCATGCTCGCCTCGAACAACATCCTGTCGCCGGCGTCGGGACGCCCGCTCGCCATGCCGCGACTGGACATGGTGACCGGCCTGTACTACCTGACGCGTCTCGACGAGGGGGCGACCGGCTCCTACGTGCCGGCCACCGAGAACGAGCCGGCCCAGGGTGTGTACTCCACCCCGGCCGAGGCCATCATGGCCGTCGACCTCGGTGTGCTGGACATCCACGCGCCGGTGCAGATGCGTCTGACGCAGCAGCGTCCGTCCGCCGAGATCGAGGCCGAGCAGTTCCCCGAGGGATGGACCCCCGGCCAGGAGTGGACCACCGTGACCACCCTCGGTCGCGTCCTGTTCAACGAGCTGCTGCCGGGCGACTACCCGTTCGTCAACGAGCAGATGCCCAAGAAGCGTCAGGCCGTCATCATCAACGACCTGGCCGAGCGCTACCCGATGATCGTCGTGGCGCAGACGGTGGACAAGCTCAAGGACACCGGCTTCTACTGGGCCACCCGCTCGGGCGTCACCCTGGCGATGTCGGACGTCCTGGTGCCGCCGAACAAGCAGGAGATCCTGTCGGAGTACGACGCCAAGGCCGCACGACTGGAGTCGCAGTACGACCTGGGCAAGATCACCGACGAGGAGCGCCAGAGCGATCTGGTCAAGCTGTGGCAGGAGGCCACGGACGTCATCGGTCAGGCCATGGAGGCCAACTACCCGGACACCAACCCGATCCCGACGATCGTCAAGTCGGGTGCGGCGGGCAACATGACCCAGATCCGCTCGCTCGCGGGCATGCGTGGTCTGGTGACGCGGCCGAACGGCGAGTTCATCCCGCAGCCCGTCAAGTCCTCGTTCCGCGAGGGGCTGACGGTGCTCGAGTACTTCATGAACACGCACGGTGCCCGCAAGGGTCTGGCCGACACGGCTCTGCGTACCGCCGACTCGGGCTACCTCACGCGTCGTCTGGTCGACGTCTCGCAGGACGTCATCGTCCGTGAGACCGACTGCGGCACCACCAAGGGCGTCGAGACGACGATCGCCCGGCCCGTCCGGGACGTCCAGGGCAACCCGACCGGCGAGCTCGAGCGCGACGAGCACGTCGAGACCTCGACGTTCGCCCGGACACTCGCCGAGGACGCCACGGACGACTCCGGCGCGGTCATCGTCGCCGCGGGCACCGACCTGGGCGACCCGACCATCGAGGCGCTCATCGCAGCCGGCGTGCAGAAGGTCAAGGTCCGCTCGGTCCTGACCTGCACCACCGGTACCGGCGTGTGTGCGACCTGCTACGGGCGGTCGATGGCCACCGGACAGCTGGTGGACATCGGTGAGGCCGTCGGCATCGTCGCCGCCCAGTCGATCGGTGAGCCCGGTACGCAGTTGACCATGCGTACGTTCCACCAGGGCGGTGTCGGCGACGACATCACCGGTGGTCTGCCGCGCGTCCAGGAGCTGTTCGAGGCCCGCGTGCCCAAGGGCGTGGCCCCGATCGCCGAGGAGGCCGGACGTATCCGCCTCGACGAGGAGGAGCGCTTCTACACGATCACGATCATCCCGGACAACGGTGCCGACGAGATCGTCTACGAGAAGCTGTCCAAGCGTCAGGGCCTGGCGCACATCAGCCTCGACGACGGGTCTTCACGGCCGATCGCCGACGGCGACCACCTCGACCGCGGCCAGCCGCTCCTCGAGGGTCCCGCCGACCCGCACGAGGTGCTGGCGATCCTCGGGACGAACGGCGTCCAGAAGCACCTCGTCGACGAGGTGCAGAAGGTCTACCGTTCGCAGGGCGTGTCGATCCACGACAAGCACATCGAGGTCATCGTCCGTCAGATGATGCGTCGGGTGGCCATCAGCGAGTCCAACGGCACCGAGTTCCTGCCCGGCGCGCTGGTCGAGCGTGCCGAGCTGACGGCCGAGAACCGTCGGGTGCTCACCGAGGGCGGCTCGCCGGCCTCGGCCCGCCCGGTCCTCATGGGGATCACCAAGGCCTCGCTCGCCACGGACTCGTGGCTGTCCGCGGCCTCCTTCCAGGAGACCACCCGCGTGCTCACCGACGCCGCGATCAACAAGCGGTCGGACAAGCTCGTGGGCCTCAAGGAGAACGTCATCATCGGTAAGCTCATCCCGGCCGGCACCGGTATCAACCGGTACCGGAACGCGACGGTCGAGCCCACCGAGGAAGCCCGCGCGGCCGCCTACTCCATCCCGGATTACGGCGACGGCTTCTACGGCCCGGAGGACGGCTTCGGCGACGCCACCGGCGCGTCGGTCCGTCTGGACGACCTGGGCTTCTGAGCCCGAGGGCGGACTCCCGGCATGCGTCCACCTGCGGTATAGCGATCACCGGACCCCCGAGCACAGCCTGTGCCGGGGGTCCGGTTCGTCCGCAGCGGCCGTATACCGACCCGGGGTGAACGTGTTCTAGACTTGACCGATGTGCCTTGGGCCGCCCCGCCTCCGGGGAGGCGGCCCGAGCCACTCCGATGACCGAAGGAGACGATCGAGAAGTGCGGATCGCGCTGCTGTCGTACAGGAGCAAGCCACACGGTGGCGGGCAGGGCGTCTACGTCCGGCACCTCAGTCGTGAACTGGCGGCACTCGGACACACCGTCGAGGTGTTCTCCGGTCAGCCGTACCCGGAGCTGGACCCCGGGCCGTCGCTGTCGAAGATCCCCAGCCTGGACCTGTACAACGACGCCAACCCGTTCCGGACGCCGCACCCACGGGAGATCCGGGACCGGATCGACGTGCTCGAGGTGGTCACCATGTGGACCGCCGGTTTCCCGGAGCCGCGGACCTTCAGCATGCGTGCCGCGCGGACCCTGTCCGACAGGCTCGCGGACTTCGACGTGGTGCACGACAACCAGTGCCTGGGCACGGGGCTTCTGGACCTGGAGAAGGCGGGCTTCCCGGTGGTGGCCACGGTGCACCACCCGATCACGCGTGACCGCGCGCTGGCGATGAAGGAGGCGCCGCTGCGCAAGAAGATCACCACGTGGCGCTGGTTCGGCTTCCTCCGGATGCAGATCAAGGTCTCCCGGCGGCTCCACGAGATCATCACGGTGTCATCGAACTCCGCCGAGGACATCGTGAGCGATTTCGGCGTCGATCCTGATCGCATCGTCACGATCCCGCTCGGCGTCGACACCGACCGGTTCCACGACCGGCGTGAGCGCGAGCCGGGCCGTCTGGTGTGTGTGGCCAGCGCGGATCAGCCGCTCAAGGGGGTGCCCGTGCTGCTGCGGGCGCTCGCCAGGGTCCGCGAGGAGCACCCGGGGGTGCGCCTGACGCTCGTCTCCAAGCTCAAGCGCAAGGGCGAGGCCGCCAGGCTGCTGGATTCCCTCGGGTTGCGCGATGCGGTGGACCTGGTCTCCGGTGTCGACGACGACGAGCTCGCGGATCTGGTCGGCACGGCCGAGATCTCGGTGGTGCCGAGCATGTACGAGGGGTTCTCCCTGCCCGCGGTGGAGGCCATGGCCAGTGGCTGCGCGCTCGTCGCGTCCCGGGCCGGGGCCCTGCCCGAGGTGGTGGGCACCGACGACCGTGCGGCCCGCCTCGTCGAGCCGGGGAACGTGGACGAGCTGGCGCGGGAGATCAGTGCGTTGCTCGCCGATCCCGCCGAGCGTCGGCGCCTGGCGGAGGGTGGCCGCGAACGTGTGATGGAGCGTTACAGTTGGGCGGCCGTGGCCCGCCGGACCGTCGAGGTCTACGAGGCGGCCATCGCACGGGTCCGTGGCGAGGCGCTGCCGGACTTCACCGCCGGTCCGGTCCTGGGGCCGGATCAGGCCGAGATCGACGAGCACGTCACCACGGACGTGCCCGAGGTACTGCCGGACGCCGGCGAGTACGACATCCGCGAGCAGGAGGACGCCGCATGCTGACCGCTGACTTCGACCGTCTGGGGGTCACCCCCGGCATGCGAGCCATCGATGTGGGAGCCGGCCTCGGTCGGCACACCTTCGAGCTCTACCGGCGCGGGGCCGATGTGACGGCGTTCGACCAGAACGCGGACGAGATGCAGCAGGTCGCCGACATGCTCGGTGCCATGGAGGCGGAGGGGCACGGGCTGCCCGAGTCCAGAGGCGAGGCCGTCACCGGCGACGCCCTGGACATGCCGTACGAGGACGCCACGTTCGACCTGGTGCTGATCTCCGAGGTGCTGGAGCACGTGCCGGAGGACACCAGGGCGATCGCCGAGCTGGTGCGCATCCTCAAGCCGGGTGGCGTCGCCGCGGTGACGGTGCCCCGGGAATGGCCCGAGAAGCTGTGCTGGAAGCTGTCGGACGACTACCACTCCAACCCGGGCGGCCACTGCCGCATCTACACGGCCGAGGAGCTGGACTACAAGCTCCGCGCCGCGGGCCTGGAGGTCACCGGCACCGGATTCGCCCATGCGCTGCACGCCCCGTACTGGTGGCTCAAGTGCGCGGTGGGCACCGAGAACGACGACCACCCGCTGCCGAAGGCGTACCACAAGCTCCTGGTCTGGGACCTCATGAAGGGCCCGTGGGTCACCCGCACCGCGGAGAAGCTGCTCAATCCGGTGATGGGGAAGTCCATCGTGTTCTACCTGCGTAAGCCCGTGGAGGCCTGATCGTCCGTGTACTCCGAGTTGAACGGTTCCCGTGGCGGCGGAGCACAGGGCACCGCGATCCGCGGTGACGTTCCCTTCTCCGCCCGCGTCGTGCCCTCCGTACCGGGTGTTCTGGACGAGGACGCGGTGCGCGCGACCGGCGCCTGGATCGCGTCGGTCCAGAGGCCCAGCGGCGAGATTCCGTGGTTCACCGGAGGTCACACCGACCCCTGGGATCATGTGGAGTCCGCGATGGGCCTGACGGTCTCCGGGCAGTGGGAGGCGGCCCGGCGGGCGTTCGGCTTCCTGCGCGACACCCAGCGGGCCGACGGGTCATGGCCCATCAAATGGCAGGACGGCCGTGTCGCGGACGCCGACACCGACGCCAACTTCTGTGCGTACATCGCGGTGGGGCTGTGGCATCACCATCTGGTCACCGGCGCCCGGGAGTTCCTGGAGTCGATGTGGCCGACCGTGCGTCGGGCACTCGATCTGGTACTGGCGCACCAGGGTCCGCAGGGGCAGATCTGGTGGGGGTCGAGCCCGCGCGGTTTCTGTGACGAGGCGCTGGTCACGGGGTCGTCGAGCATCCACCACGCGCTGCGGTGCGGGGTCGCGATCGCCGACGAGCTCGGCGAGAGCGCCCCGGAGTGGGATCTCGCCGCCGACAGGCTGGGGCACGCGCTGCGTGCGCACCCGGAGCTGTTCACGCCCAAGCCCGAGTTCTCGATGGACTGGTTCTACCCGGTGCTGACCGGCGTCATGGTGGGGGAGCAGGCCCGGCGGCGGATCGACGAGCGGTGGGACGACTTCGTGGTGGACGGATTGGGGATCCGGTGCATCGACCACCGCCCGTGGGTCACCGGTGCCGAGACGTGCGAGTTCGTGCTGGCGCTCGAGGCGGTCGGCCGTCACGAGCAGGCGCTTGAGCAGTTCACCAACATGCAGCACCTGCGCGAGGAGGACGGCTCCTACTGGACCGGTCTGGTCTTCGCCGACGGTAAACGGTGGCCTGTCGAGCTCAGTACGTGGACGGGCGCGGTGGTGCTCCTGGCCGCGGACGCGCTCTCGCGCACCACCCCGGGCAACGAGATCTTCCGCTACGTATCGGCGCACACGACGCGGCGCCTGCAGGCGCGGCCGGGCGATCCGGCCGACTGCGTTCCGGGCGAGGCCTGCCCGACAGCGCTCCCCGTGCAGTAGTCTTTCGGCAATCGCCGATGGACACCTGTCTGGTCAGGTGTCGGGCGGAGTCGGGACCCGCACGAAGGAGCACGAATGGAATTCGGACTGACCCTGTTCACCAGCGACCGGGGCATCCGGCCCCCCACGGCTGCCGCCGCGGCCGAGAGGGCCGGCTTCTCCGCGTTCTACGTGCCCGAGCACACGCACATCCCCGTGCGGCGTGACGCCGCCCATCCGGGCACCGGCGGCGCCGAACTCCCCGACGAGCGTTACTGCCGCACGCTGGACCCGTGGGTCTCCCTGGGCGCCGCGGCCGCGGTCACCTCGACCATCCGGCTCGGGACGGCCGTGTCGATCCCGGTGGAGAGCGACCCCATCACGCTGGCCAAGACCATCGCGTCGGTCGACCACCTCTCAGACGGGCGCACCGTCCTGGGCGTGGGCTACGGCTGGAACCTGGACGAGCTGGCCGACCACAACGTGCCACCGAAGCGGCGCCGCACCATGCTCCGTGAGTACCTGGAGTCCATGCGCGAGCTGTGGACCCACGACGAGGCCGAGTACCACGGCGAGTTCGTGGACTTCGGCCCGAGCTGGGCCTGGCCCAAGACCGCACGCAAGCCGGGACCGCTGACCCTGGTCGGCGCGGCGGGCAACGAGAAGAACTTCAAGTGGATCTGCCGGAGCGCCGACGGGTGGATGACCACCCCGATCTCTCGGGACATCTCCGGAAGCGTCCGGCTGCTGCGTGAACTGTGGGCCGAGGCGGGCCGCGAGGGTGAGCCGTACATCGTCGTCCTCGACGGCAAGCCCGTCCCGGAGACGATCGAGATGTACCGCGAACTCGGTGTGCACGAACTGGTCTACGGCACCCCCGACCGCTCCGAGGAGGAGGTGCTCGCCTACATCGACCGTCTCGCCGGCAAGCTGGGCATCGGCGCCGACGCCGGCGCCTGAACCCCGGAGCGGGCGAGCGCCACCCCGGGCCACGCGCACCACGGTAGCGTCGTGGGCATGAACTCGATCGACGAGGCGCGTCCCCGTCGTCGTCGTCGGCGCCGAGCTCGAACTGCGGTGCGGGGCCGCCGACGCGGGGGACACGGTGAGCGATGAGTCCCGGTGACCGACGTGACGAGTAGCGGGGTGGCCCGATGAGCAATCTGGATCCGCGTCCGGACGAGATCGAGTGCGAGGCCGGGGGCGCCCCCGGCGGGCCCGAGCCAGGCGGGGCGAGAGTGGAGATCATCGCCTCCCGGGACGTACCGCTCGGCGGCCCCCGCGCGATGACCGTCAAGCGGACCCTGCCCCAGCGGCAGCGTTCGCTCATCGGCGCGTGGTGCTTCGTCGACCACTACGGGCCCGACGACGTCTCGCGGACCGGGGGCATGGACGTGCCCTCACACCCGCACACCGGGCTGCAGACCGTGAGCTGGCTGTTCGAGGGAAACGTCACCCACCACGACTCGGGCGACCACCACGCGGTGGTCCGCCCCGGCGAGGTCAACCTCATGACCTCCGGCGCGGGGATCTGCCACACCGAGGTCTCCACCCAGGACACCACCGTGTTGCACGGCGTGCAGCTGTGGACGGTGCTGCCCGACGAACACCGGCAGACCAGCGGCCGCGGGTTCGACCACTACGTGCCCGAGCCGGTGAGCTTCGACGGCGGCAGCGCCCTTGTGTTCATGGGTTCGCTGCTGGGGTCGTCGTCGCCGGTGACGACGTACTCCCCGCTCCTGGGCGCCGAGATCCGGCTCGACTCCGGCGCCGAGCTGACCCTGGACGTCGATCCGACCTACGAACACGGTCTGCTCGTCGACACCGGGGACCTCACTCTTGAGGGCGTGCACGTGGAATCGAGTCAGCTCGCCTATACGGGTGTCGGTGAGACCACGCTGACGGTCCGCAACACGGGCGACACCCCGGGGCGGGCCGTTCTCCTCGGTGGCACCCCGTTCGAGGAGGAGATCGTCATGTGGTGGAACTTCATCGGCCGCACCCATGACGAGATCGCGCGGTACCGGCGGGAATGGGAAGAGCACTCGGACCGCTTCGGCCGCGTGCACGGCTACATCGGCCACGACCCGGACGGGCTGGCGCGACTGCCCGCCCCGGCCTTGCCCAGGACCGTTCTCAAGCCGCGGGCCAACCCGGACGCGCGGGCCAGGACCGACTGAGCCGGGACAGGCCCGGCGGCACAGGCCCGGCCGCGGCGGGACTGTACACCGTCAGCGGGTTGCGCACCGTCAGCGGGTTGAACACCATCAGCGTTGCGACACGCCGTGTGGATCTCGCTGATGATGCGCAGCTCTCGTGACTGCTCAGCGGCCGGCGACCGGGACCATCGTCGCGCGGTCGGACGGGACGATCTCCTTGCCGAACGGGAAGCACGTCACGGGGATGAGTTTGAGATTCGCCCACGCGAGCGGCAGCCCGATGATGGTGACGGCCTGAGCGATGGCGGTGCCGATGTGGCCGAGCGCGAGCCACAGTCCGGCGATGAGGAACCAGATGACGTTCGCGACCGTGCTCGCGCCGCCCGAGCGACCGGTGTCCACGACGGTCCGCCCGAACGGCCACAGCACGTAGAAGCCGATCCGGAAGCTGGCCACCCCGAACGGGATGGTGACGATGAAGATGAACGCCAGGATCCCCGCCACGATGTAGCCGAGGAACAGCCAGAAGCCGGCGGTGACGAGCCAGATGATGTTCAGGACCAGGGTCAGCACTGCGCGCATGGGCCCTGAGTCTAGGTCGGGAGCGGAAGTTCCGCGTCGGGGCTACGGTGGGCGCTGTGAGCACCAAACCGGACATCAGCACCCTCGGTGAGTTGCGCGCCGCCGGGTACACCAGCCGCACCCTGCGCGAGGAGTTGCGGCACAACCTGCTTCAGGCTCTCGGCCGGGGGCGGGATCCGTGGCCGGGCATGCACGGACTGGAGACGACCGTGATCCCGCAGCTGGAGCGGGCGATCATCGCGGGGCACGACATCGTGCTATTGGGCGAGCGCGGGCAGGGCAAGACGCGGCTGCTGCGCACTCTGGTCGGGCTGCTGGACGAGTGGTCGCCGGTGGTGCCGGGGACCGAGTTGGCGGAGGATCCGCTGGCGCCGGTCACCGATTCGACGCGTGAGCGGATCGCCCGCGAGGGCGATGATCTGCCGATCGGGTGGCGTCACCGGGATGAACGGTATGTGGAGAAGCTGTCGACCCCGGACACGTCGGTCGCGGACATGATCGGTGACGTGGATCCGATGCGGGTGGCCGAGGGGCGGCGCCTGGGCGATCCGGAGACGATCCACTACGGGCTGGTCCCGCGCGCGAACCGGGGGATCGTGGCGCTCAACGAGTTGCCCGATCTCGCCGAGCGCATCCAGGTGGCCCTGCTCAACGTCATGGAGGAGCGGGACGTCCAGATCCGCGGCTATGTCCTGCGGTTGCCGTTGGACGTGCTGGTGGTGGCGTCGGCCAACCCGGAGGACTACACGAACCGGGGCCGGATCATCACCCCGCTCAAGGACCGGTTCGGGGCGGAGATCCGCACGCACTACCCGCTGGATCTGGCCGACGAGATCGAGGTGGTGTGTCAGGAGGCCGATCTCACCGCGGAGGTTCCGGAGCCGTTGATGGAGTTGCTGGCGCGGTTCACGCGTGAGCTGCGGTCATCCGATTCGGTCAATCAGGCCTCGGGGGTGTCGGCCCGGTTCGCGATCGCCGGCGCGGAGACGGTCGCCGCGGCTGCTCGGCGTCGTGCGGCGGTGCGGGGGGTCGACGACGACGACGAGGCCGTGGCCCGGCTGGTGGACGTGGACGCGGCGGTGGACGTCCTGCGCGGCAAGCTCGAGTTCGAGCCCGGGGAGGAGGGCAGGGAGCCGGAGATCCTGCGGTACCTGCTGCGCAGCGCGACCGTCGACGTGGTGCGTGGGCTGTTTCGCGGACTCGACATGGCGCCGCTGGTCGACGCGTTCGACGGTGAGCTGACCCTGACCACCGGGGCGAACGTCACGGCGGCGGAGTTCCTGGACGAGCTGCCCGAGCTGTCGGCGCCGGGGTTGTACGACGAGATCGCCGAGAGGGCGGGGGCCCGGACGGCAGGACAGCGCGCCGGGGCGATCGAGTTGGCGTTGGAGGGGCTGTATCTGTCCCGCCGGCTCTCCAAGGAGACGGGGGACGGCGCAGCGGTCTACGGCTGAGCCCGGACCGCCGGGGAACCCGAGTCGGCACGGGACGTCGGCACAGCAAGCCGGCACAGGATGTCGGCTCAGAACCAGAGAGGTGCACGATGGCGCGAGCAGAACGCGACACCCGCTACGGACGCTATGTCGGCGGGCCGGATCCGCTCGCGCCGCCGCTGGACCTGTCCGAGGTGCTCGAGGCGGTGTCCGAGGGGGTGATGGCCGGGTACTCGCCGCAGCAGTCGATGCGGGAGTTCCTGCGTGCCGGTGGCCGTGACCAGACGGGACTCGACGAACTCGCGGGCCGGGTGCGGCGTCGGCGTCGTGAGTTGCTGGAGCGGCATCATCTCGGCGGCACGCTCGACCGGGTCGAGAAACTGCTCGAGCAGGCGCTGCTGGCCGAGCGCGGCCAGCTCGCCCGGGACACCGGGATGGACCCGATGGACCGCACCCTGCGGGAGATGACCATCGAGAACCTGCCGGCCTCTCCGGCTGCCGCGGTGGGGGAGTTGGCGGAGTACGACTGGGCCTCCACCGATGCGCGGGAGACGTACCAGCAGATCCGTGACCTGCTCGGCAGGGAGGCGCTGGACGCCCGCTTCACCGGGATGAAGCAGGCGCTGGAGAACGCGACCGACTCGGACCGTGCGGCCGTTTCGGAGATGATCTCCGATCTGAACGATCTGCTGGACAAGCACGCGCGGGGCGAGGACACGAGTGAGGACTTCGAGCGCTTCATGGACGAGCACGGGGATGCGTTCCCGGAGCGGCCGGAGAGCGTGGAGGAGTTGATCGACGCGCTGGCGGCCAGGTCGGCGGCGGCGCAGCGGATGCTCAACTCGATGTCCCCGGAGCAGCGGGAGGAGCTCATGGCCCTCTCGCAGCAGGCGTTCGGGTCCCCCGAGCTCTCGGAGCAGCTCGGCCGGCTCGACGGTCTCCTGCAGACGCTGCGCCCGGGTGAGGACTGGGGCGGCTCGCGCGACTTCGAGGGCTCGGAGGGGCTCGGGATGTCCGAGGGGGTGGCCGTGATGTCCGAGCTCGGCGACCTCGACAGGCTGGCGGAGCAGCTCGCGCAGGCCGGTGATTCGCCGCTGTCCGAGCTCGATCTCGAGGCCGTGGAACGGCACCTCGGCCGGGATGCGGCGGTGTCCGTGCAGACGTTGGCCCGACTCGAGCGGGAGATGCGTGACTCCGGCTACCTCAGGCGCCGCCCGGACGGTGACCTCCGACTGTCCCCGTCGGCGCTGCGCAAACTGGGTCGTACGCTCCTGCGTGACGCGGCGCGGCGACTGTCCGGACGCTCGGGCGCGCGGGAGACCCGGGTGGCGGGGGCGTCGGGGGAACAGACCGGCGCGAGCCGCCCGTGGCAGTTCGGGGACGTGGAGTCCTGGGATGTCCCGCGGACCGTGACCAATGCGATCACCCGGTCCGCGGCGGAGGGTCGCAGCCCCGCCGGTGGTGTGCGGCTCCTGCCCGAGGACATCGAGGTCCGGGAGACGGAGGCACGCACCCAGGCGGCCGTGGCGTTGCTGGTGGACACGTCGTTCTCCATGGCCATGGAGGGGCGTTGGGTGCCGATGAAGCGCACGGCGCTGGCGCTGCACCACCTGGTCAGCACGCGGTTCCGGCAGGATCGGATGCAGCTCATCTCGTTCAGCGCGCTCGCGCAGACCAGGACCATCGAGAGCCTGCTCTCCCTGGACGCCCGCTACGAGCCCGGGACGAATCTGCACCACGCGCTGCTGCTCGCGGGGCGGTTCTTCCGCGAGCACCCCACCATGCAGCCGGTTCTGCTCGTCGTCACCGACGGTGAGCCCACCGCCCATCTCCTTCCGGGAGGGGAGCCGTGGTTCGCCTATCCGCCGGATCCGGAGACGATCCGCACCACGGTCGACGAGCTCGACCGGGTGGCGCGGTTCGGCGCGCAGACGACCTTCTTCCGGCTGGGAGACGACCCCGGACTCGCGCGGTTCCTCGACGCACTGGCCCGGCGTGCGGACGGCACGGTGGTCGCACCTGAGGTCGACGACCTCGGTGCGGCCGTGGTGGGAAGGTTCCTGCACACCCGACGGGGCGGGCCCGGCGCCGGCGACCCGTGGAGTGCCGGCGGCCGCTGGGCCGTCTGACCGCGGAACGCCGGAATCCGCTACTCCCGGGTGGGAGTAGCGGATGTCCGGAGAGGGCGGGTCAGGGCATGGGCGCGCCGACCTCGCCGGAGACGCGACGCAGGACGCGCAGTGAGTCGACGGCGCGGACCTCGGTGAACTGGCCGGACTCGAGCGCACGGCAGTAGATCTCGTACGGGGGCCGGCCACCGTCGGCGGGATCCGGGAACACGTCGTGGATGAGAAGCGCCCCGCCGATCCGGACCCACGGGGCCCACCCCTCGTAGTCGGCCTGCGCGGCCTCCGAGGAGTGCCCGCCGTCGATGAACACGAACGCGGCGGGTTTGCCCCAGACGCGGGCGACCTGGCGGGAGCTGCCGACGGCCGCGGTCACCACGTCGTCGAGCCCGGCGTCCCAGATGGTGTGACGGAACGTGCCGAGCGTCTCGAGCCTGCCGGTGTGCGCATCGACCAGGTCCGCGTCGTGGTACTCCCAACCGGGCTGGTGCTCCTCGGAACCCCGGTGGTGGTCGACGGTGACGATGCTGCCGCCGGTCACCCGGGCCGCCGCCCCGAGGAACACGGTCGACCGGCCGCAGTAGGTGCCGATCTCGACCCCCACGCCGTCGCCCAGGAACTGGCAGGCGATCTCGTACAGGGTGGTGCCTTCCTCGAGCGGCATGAAGCCGGGGGCGGCGAGCGCGACGGCCAGCAACGACGGTTCGATCTCGGGTGCGGTCATGGGCACCAACCTAGTCGGCAGCCCTCAGCTCTCGGCGCGGCGGGCGGCTTTGCGTGCCCGGGACACGTGCGGACCCACCACGTTGCCGAGCTTGGTGCCGTTGGGCCAGCCCGCGTAGTAGCAGAGGAACAACACGATCTCCTCGAGCTCGTCCGGGGTCAGCTCGCCGTTGCCGAGTGCGGCGCCCACCTGGATGTCGGCGACGTCCGTGTTGCCCTGCGCCGTGAGAGCGCCGAGCAGGAGCAGTCGGCGGTCGCGGTGGCTCAGGCCCGGGCGGGACCAGATCCGGCCGAACAGGTGGTCCGCCGTCTCGGCGAAGTAGTCCCCCGGACCGTCCGACATCTCGAAGCCGTAGGCCTCGGTCATCATGGCCAGTCCGCGTGCGCGTTCCGGGCTCAGCCCGGGGTCTGCCTCGTTGCTCATGCGTGCACCTCGTCGTCGTCGTTGTCGTTGTCGTCGGTCTCGGCGGCCCCGGCGGCGGCCCCGGTGGCGGCCCCGGCGCCCGCGCCCGCGCCCACGCCGGCGGCCAGGGCGATCTCACCCGGCCCGACACCGAAGCCCGCGCCCAGGTCGCGCAGGGCGAGGGTACCGAGCGGCAGGTCCACGTCCAGGCGCTCGGCCAGGCCGAGGGCGAGCGACAGGTCCTTCTCACCCAGTCCGCGGACGTGCGTGAAGATGCCGTGCCAGAAGTCGTCCGGATCGATCGGTGCGGTGGTGTCGCGGAGCATCACCGCGCCGGCGCCGCCGGTGATGGCGTCGGTGTGGCGGACCACGCGGCCGAGCGCGGCGACGTCGATCCCCGCGGCCTCGGCCAGGCGGGAGGCCTCGGCGGTCGCGGCGAACGAGATGAAGTGCAGCAGGTTCCGCGCCAACTTCATGCGGGTGCCCGCGCCCACCTCGCCGGCGTGCACGGGCAGCGCCGCCCAGAGCGCGAAGGCCGGCTCGCAGGCCTCGTACACCTCGCGCGGGCCGCCCACCATCACGGCGAGCTCGCCCTTCTCGGCGCCGGGGGCACCGCCCGACACCGGCGCATCGACAAGGTAGACGCCGGCGGCGGCACACACCTCGGCGAGCTCTACGGCTGTGGAGTCGGAGATGGTGGAGTGGATCGCGATCACGGTGCCCGCAGCGGCGGTGCGCAGGATCCCCTCGGGGCCGTCGACCACGTCGCGGACCTGCGCGTCGTCGAGCACCGTCACCGACACCAGTCGCGCGGTCCGCGCCACCTCCGCGGCGGTGGCGACGGCCGTGGCGCCCTCGGCCACGAACGGCTCGGTGGCCTCGGCGCGGACGTCACACACCACGAGCCCGCCGGGCCAGGCCAGCAGGCGTCCGGCGATCGGCGCCCCCATGTTTCCCAGGCCGATGAAGCCGACCGGGCCGGGGGAGTCGTCCGGGGAGCCGGGGCCGATCCGGGCGTCGGCCGGGCCGGTGGGGGTCTCGTCGGCGGGCCTCGCGGCCGGATTCGCGCTCATGACCGGATGACCTGTCCGCCGTCGACGTTGAAGATCTGACCGGTGATCCAGCTCGCCTCGTCCGAGAGCAGGAACAGGAGCATGCCGACGAGATCCTCCGGCTGGCCGATCCGGCCCAGCGGCAGCTTGCTCACCATCTCGTTGACGATGCTCTGCGGGGTGGACGAGCGGTTGGCCTCGGTGTCGATGGGCCCGGGGGCGATCGCGTTGATCCGGATGTTCGAGCTGCCGAGTTCGGTGGCCAGCTGCTGGGTGAGGCCGTTGACGCCCACCTTGGCCAGGCCGTAGAAGCCCGAGTACAGCCACGCGGCGGTGGAGGACTGGTTGACGATCGCGCCGCCGCCGCCCGCGGCCATCTTCTCCCAGCAGGCCCGCACCATGAGCAGCTGGCCGTCCAGGTTCACCGACATGAACTTCTCGTAGTAGTCCCACGGCACGGTGATGAGGAAGTCCAGCTTCATCCCGCCGAAGATCGCGGCGTTGTTGACCAGCATGTCCAGCCCCCCGAAGCGCTCCACGGCGGCCTCGGCGCAGGCGGTCGCCGAGGACTCGTCGGAGACATCGGTGTGCTGGAAGAAGGCGTGGCCGCCGGCCTCGACGATCTCGGCGGCCACGCGCGCGCCCTGCTCCTCGGACACGTCGGCCACCACCACCTTGGCGCCCTCGGCGGCGAGCGCCTTGGCGTACTCCTCACCGATACCGCCGGCCGCGCCGGTCACGATCGCTGTCCTGCCGTCGAAACGTCCCATGTCTGTCTGTCTCCTGAAAAGTGGTTGCGGTGCTGGGGTCTGTGAAGGTGCCGGCTCAGGCCGGGGTGGCGACGGACTTGATCTCGAGATATTCCTCGAAGCCCGCGCGGCCCATCTCGCGGCCGATGCCGGACTGCTTGTAGCCGCCGAAGGGCACGTCGGCGCCGTACCACTGGCCGCCGTTGACGCCGAGCGTGCCGGTGCGGATCCCGGCCACGACCTTCTCGACCCGCTCCGGGTCGGTGCCCCACACCGCGCCGGACAGGCCATAGGGGGAATCGTTGGCGATGCGGACCGCGTCGGCGTCCCCGTCGTGCGGGATGATCACCAGCACGGGACCGAAGATCTCCTCCTGCGCCACCCGCGCCGAGTTGTCGAGCCCGGAGATCAGGGTCGGCTCCACCCAGAAGCCGCGCTCGAAGCCCTCGCCGGTCGGGCGGCCGCCGCCGATCTCGATCGTGCCGCCCTCCCGGACCGCCAGGGCGATGTAGCCCTCGATCCGCTCGCGCTGCACGGCCGAGATCACCGGGCCGCAGAACGCGCCGGGATCGTTGGGGTCGGTGGGGGCGAAGGACGCCATGGCGCCCTTGGCGGCCTCGACGGCCTCGGCGTACTTCTCGCGCGGCACCAGCAGGCGCGTGGTGAGCGCGCAGCCCTGCCCGGCGTGGGTGCAGGTGTTGAGCGCGGTCATGAAGCAGGCGGTGCCGAGGTCGGCGTCGTCGAGCACCACCGAGGCCGACTTGCCGCCCAGCTCGAGGAAGACCTTCTTGAGCGACTCCGCGGCCGACGCCATGATCTGCTTGCCGGTGGCGGTGGAGCCGGTGAAGGAGACCAGGTCCACGCGGGGGTCGGTGGTGAGCTGGGCGCCCACGCCGTGGTCCGAGGAGGAGACCACGTTCAGCACACCGGCGGGGATGTCGGTCTCCTCGGCGGCGATCCGGGCCACGGCGGCCGCGGTGAGCGGGGTGTCGGGTGCGGGCTTGAGAACCACGGTGCAGCCGGCGGCCAGCGCGGGGCCGATCTTGGCCAGGTTGATCTGGTTGGGGAAGTTCCACGGGGTGATGGCGCCCACGACGCCGATCGCCTCGCGCCGGGTGGTGCGGTGTGAGCGCACGCCCATGATCTCCGACTCGCCCAGGTCCTCGGTCCACTCGTAGGACTCGATGAGGTCCGCGAGCCAGCCCAGATCCGCGACGGGCGACTCGAGCTGGGGGCCGGTGGTGAACATGTGGGGCGCCCCGACCTCGGCGATGGTCAGCGCCCGGAGCTCCTCGAGGTGGGACTGCAGCGCGTCGCGGAGCTGGCGCAGGCATCGCGCGCGAAAGGCGTGGTCGGTCGACCAGTCGGTGGTGTCGAACGCGGTGCGGGCGGCGGCGATCGCGGCGTCCATGTCCTCGGCGGTGGCGTCGGCGGCGGCGCCGATCACCTCCTCCGTGGCGGGGTTGAGAACGTCAAAGGTCGCGCCTGCGGCGGCCGGGCGTAGTTCGCCGCCGATGAGCAGCGGTGCGGTGTCGGTGGTGCTCGTCGTCACGTGGAGCCTTCCCTCGGATTCGGTGGACAACTGTCTAGACGATAGTCCGGGGATGGTGTACTGTCCAGACACATGTCCACCGATGTCCGCTTCGAATCCACCCGACGGCGCCTCAACGGTCAGCAGGCCGAGACCGTCGGCCGTCTGACCAGTGCCGCCGTCGAGGTGCTGCGGGAGAAAGGCCCCGGGGGTCTGGCCGTCCGCGCCGTGGCCGCCCGGGCGGGTGTCGCCCCGGCCACCGCCTACACCTACTTCTCCTCCAAAGGGCACCTGATCGCCGAGGTGTTCTGGCGCCGCCTGGACGAGCACTCGACCGAGATCTCGGGCGACGGCTCCACCGCCGACCGCGTGGTGGCGGTCCTCCGCGACGTCGCCCTGCTGATCGCGGACGAACCCGAGCTGTCGTCGGCGGTCACCGCCGCCCTGTTGGGAGACGATCCGGAGGTCTCGCATCTGCGCGTCCGGATCGGTGCCGACATCCGGCGCCGCCTGGTGGCGGCGTTGGGGGACGACGGCGACGACGAGGTGGTCACCGCGCTGGAGATGGTCTACGCCGGGGCACTCGTCAGGGCGGGCATGGGCTACGGCTCGTACTCGGACATGGCCGACGCGATCGAATCCGCCGCACGACTGATCCTGAGGTGACGCACCCACATGACCACCGCAACCCCCGCTCCGCTCGTGTTCAGCCCGTATGACTACGCGGTGCACGAGGACCCGTATCCGTTCTACGCCCGGCTCCGGGACGAGGCGCCCGTCTACCACAACGCCGAGCTCGACTTCTGGGCCCTGAGCAAGTACTCCGACGTGCGGGAGGCGTTCCGCGCCCCCGAGGTGTTCTCCAGCGCCCAGGGGGTGTCACTCGACCCCGCCGCGTACGGGCCGCACGCCTACAAGACCATGTCGTTCCTCGCCATGGACGATCCCCGCCACGCCCGCCTGCGGCGGCTGGTGAGCAAGGGCTTCACCTCCCGTCGCGTGGACAGTCTCGGGCAGGGGATCGAGAAGATCTCCCGCCAGTACTGGGACGAGTGCCTGCAGCGTGCAGGTGACGGCGAGGCGATCGACTTCGTCGACGACTACGCGGGAAAGCTCCCGATGGACGTCATCTCCGACCTCATGGGGGTCCCCGAGGCCGACCGGGCGGAGCTGCGCCGGCTGGCCGACCTGGTCATGCACCGCGAGGAGGGCGTGCAGGACGTCCCCCAGGACTCGATGGTCGCCGCGATGGATCTGATCACCTACTACCAGGGGATGGTCGCCGAACGGCGCCGCTCGCGCACCGAGGACCTGACCTCGGCGTTGATCGACGCGGAGATCGACGGCGAGCACCTGGACGAGGACGAGATCCTGTCCTTCCTGTTCCTCATGGTGGTGGCCGGCAACGAGACCACCACCAAGCTGCTGGCGAACGCCCTGTTCTGGGGCCACGAGTACCCGGAGCAGTCCCGGCTCGTCCTGGACGACCCGTCTCTGGCACCGCAGTGGGTGGAGGAGACCCTGCGCTTCGACACCTCCAGCCAGATGGTGCTGCGCACCACCACGACCGACACGACGATTCGGGGCGTGACCATCCCGGCCGACGAGAAGGTGCTCCTGCTCATCGGCTCGGCCAACCGCGACCACGAGCTCTTCCCGGACGGCGACGTCTACGACCTGTCCCGCGACACCTCGGCGAGCCTGAGCTTCGGCCAGGGACCCCACTTCTGCCTGGGCGCCCACCTCGCCCGTCTCGAGGCCCGCATCGCGCTGGATATGATCGCCCGGTCCGTCACCGGATACGAGCTGCTCCCCGGTGCCGAGCGCGTGCACTCGTCCAACGTCCGCGGCTTCGCGCACCTGCCCATGCGGATCGAGGTGGCGGGCCGATGAGCCTGAGATTCCCGCCCCTGAGGGACAACGCGGAACGACCGGTGCTGGTCACCGGCGCGTCCTCGGGGATCGGCCGGGCCTCGGCCCAGGCACTGGCCGCAGTGGGGCACCCCGTCGTGGTGGGCGCCCGCCGGGCCAGCCGCCTCGACGAGCTCGTCGCCACCATCCGCGAGGCCGGCGGCGAGGCCACCGCCTGCGCGGTCGACGTGACGGACGCCGAATCCGTCGCGACCTTCATCGCGACCGCGACCGACACCTACGGCGACCCGGAGGTGTTGGTCTCCAGCGCGGGAACGCTCACCATGGCCCGCGTCTGGGAACTGAGCCCGGAGGAATTCGCAGCCCAGCTCGACATCCACCTGATGTCGGTGCACAGACTGCTCCACGCGATCCTGCCCGGCATGATCGACCGCCGCCGCGGCGACGTCGTCGTCATCGGCTCCGACGTGGCCTACACGGCGCGCCCCCGCTCCGGCGCGTACGTCGCCGCCAAGGCCGGGCTCGAGAACATGGCGAACCAGGCCCGCAAGGAGCTCGAGGGCACCGGGGTACGGCTCGGCGTGGTCCGTCCCGGACCCGTCATGACCGAGATGGGCACCGAGTTCGACCCGGCCACCGCCGAGGCGGTCATCGACGACTGGGTGCGCCACGGATTCGGACGCCACCCACGCATGTGTAAGCCCGCAGACCTCGCCCGCGGTGTCGCCGCCATGGTGGCGATGCCCCGAGGCGCCCAGATCACCGAGCTGGAGATCCAGCCGGAGGCCCCCATCGAGGAGGACTACTCGTGACCAGCACTGGCAACCCCGTAGAGTTCCCGGACTTCTCAACACTCGACGAGCCGGCCCGGGTGTCCGGCGGCGAGGGCGAACTCGGCCACATGGACGAACTCCGAGAGGACCCGATCAGCCTGTTCTGGCGAGTCCGCGAGGAGTGCGGAGACCTGGGCATCTTCCGGATCGCCGACCGCGACATCTGTCTGGCGTCCGGAGCCGCCGCCAACGAGGCCTTCTTCCGCGCACCGGACGAGTCCCTGGACCAGGCGGCCGCCTACCCGTTCATGACCCCCGTCTTCGGCGAGGGCGTCGTCTTTGACGCCAGCCCCGAGCGGCGCTCGGAGATGCTCCACAACACCGCGTTGCGCGGCGAGCACATGCGCCAGCACGCCGTGACCATCCCCCACGAGGTCGAGCGCATGGTGGCCGAGTGGGGCGACGAGGGCGAGATCGACCTCCTCGAGTGGTTCTCCGAGCTGACGATCTACACCTCGTCCGCGTGCCTCATCGGGCCGAAGTTCCGCGAGCAGCTCGACTCCCGCTTCGCGCACCTCTACCACGACCTCGAACAGGGAACGGATCCCCACGCCTACATCGACCCGTACGCCGACATCCCCTCGTTCCGAAGGCGCGATGCCGCCCGCGAAGGCCTGGTGGAGCTGGTGTCGGCGATCATGGACGAGCGGATCGCGAACCCGCCCACCGACAAGGACGACCGCGACCTGCTCGACGTCCTGGTCTCGGTCAAGAACGAGGACGGGACCTTCAGGTTCACCCCGGACGAGGTCACCGGCATCTTCATCTCGATGATGTTCGCCGGCCACCACACCACCTCCGGAACCAGCGCCTGGATGCTCATCGAACTCCTGAAGAACCCCGACTACATGGCCCAGGTGCTGGCCGAGCTCGACGAGATCTACGCGGACGGGGCGGAATACTCGTTCGGCGCGCTGCGGCAGATGCCCAAGGTCGAGAACGCGCTCAAGGAGACCCTGCGACTGCACCCGCCGCTGATCATCCTCATGCGAGTGGCGCAGGAGGACGTGCAGATCGGCGACTACGTGGTGCACGCGGGACAGACCGTGGCCGCCTCGCCCGCGGTCTCCAACCGACTGCCCGAGGACTTCCCCGACGCCGACACCTTCGACCCGGACCGCTACATGGAGCCGCGGCAGGAGGACATCGTCAACCGGTGGACCTGGATCCCGTTCGGCGCCGGACGGCATCGGTGCGTGGGCGCCGCGTTCGCCCAGCTGCAGATCAAGGCCATCTTCTCGGTCCTGCTGCGGGAGTACGAGTTCGAGCTCGCCCAGCCGGCCGAGAGCTACCACAACGACCACTCGAAGATGGTCGTCCAGCTGGCCCAGCCGTGCGTGGTGCGGTACCGCAAGCGGAAGCGCTGAGGCGAGAGGAGCAGCAGATGAGAGTCGAGGTCGACTTCGACCTGTGCCAGGGACACGCCGAGTGTCAGGCCGAGGCCCCCGAGTGGTTCACCGTCGGCAAGGGCTCGGGGGCCAAGGTCCGCGCCAAGCGTGGAGAGGTCCCCGACGACCAGCTCGAGGCCGTCAAGGCCGCCGTCAAATACTGCCCGACCCAGGCACTCCGCCTGGTCGACAACTGAAACGACACCAGGAGAAGACGACGTGACCCGATACGACCGCGCCGAGATCGCCGAGTTCGTCCAGAAGTGGGTGGACGCCAACATCGAGTGCGAGCGCAACAAGGACTGGAAGCCACTGGCCGAGTTCTATGCCGACGACGCCACGTACGGCTGGAACTACGGGACCAAGGACGACTTCATGGCCGTCGGGATCGACGAGATCCGCGACATCGCCCTCGGCCAGGAGATGGCCGGCCTCGACGGGTGGGAGTACCCCTATGTCAGGACGATCATCGACCCGGAGACCGGCGACGTGATGTGCCTGTGGAAACAGATCGCACGGGACACGGTCGACCCCGAGACCGGCAAGCCGTACGAGGTCCACGGACTGGGCGGCTCGTGGTTCCTCTACAACGGCAACCAGCAGTGGGCCTGGCACCGCGACTTCTTCGACTTCGGCAACGTCGTGGACCTGTTCATGCGGATGTACGAGGCGGACGCCCTGACCGACTCGATGAAGGCCCGGTTCGAGGCGGCCGGAGGCAAGCCCAGGGGCTGGTACCGGATCTCCGACAGCCCGGCCCCGCTGTGGCCGGTCTCGAGCCCGGACGAGGTCTGAGAACCATGAGCGAGCCGTCGCGTCGGGACCCGCTCGAGGGACTCGACCACGCCACCCTGGCCCGCCTGCTGCCGGACCTGCTCCTGATCGGTCAGCTCATCGACAGGGCGGGGATGCCCGCCCTGCTCGGCGAATTCGGACTGGACGGGATGCGCGATGTCGCGATCGAGGAATGGCAGGCCGCCAGCCCGCACTACACCCGACGGATGAAGGACGCCCTGTCGATCACCGGCGACGGTGTGGCCGAGATCTTCAAGGGCTTCCAGCTCGACGTGGGCGCACCGCCCGAGTTCATGGACTTCCGGTACGGGGTCACCGACCACGGCAACGGCGAGTTCTGGCTCGACCACTGTGGCGCGTTGATGGACGTCGAGCCCATGGGTGAGCGGATCACCAAGACGATGTGCCACGACATCGAGGACCCCACCTTCCCGGCCACCGCCCTGGCCACCAACCCGCGTGCGCAGGTGGCGCCGATCCACCGCCCGCCGCGTGACCCGGAGGGCCGCACCCCGCACTGTCACTGGAAGGTGTGGATCGATCCGGAGGCCGAGCCGGCGCCGCTGCCCGAGCCCGCGGTGGAGTCGGCGGCCAGCCGACTCATCGACTTCCGGTTCGACGCGCCCGCGCCGCAGGACACCGCCGGCGAGGGGGAGCGCGACGACTACGCGGGCCCGTTGCTGACGGACCTGGTGTTCTCGGAGTTCACCTCGGCCGCGCTGATCCGGATCATCCGCGAGGTCTATCTGCAGATGCACCTGCTGGCGGTGGGATTCCACCAGTCGGTCCGCCGTCGCTCGGACCGGGAGACCGCCGATCGGCTGCTCGCCTACCAGGCCACCGGGATCTCCGGGGTCGCCGGCGGGCGGCTGCGTGAGGTCCTCGGCGTCGGCGGTGACGCCCGGGGGCTCGCCGCGGTCCTCGACGTGCACCCCCTGTCCGGGCCGGTCGCCTATACCGGCTTCACGTCGCGGACCACAGACGACGGCGCCGGCCTCATCGTCTCGTGGGACACCTCCGCCGACGGGTTCCACGACGACACGTGGCTGCCGCTGCTCGCCGCCGGTGACCTGCGACCGCTCGAGACGGCGGCGCAGGGCGTGGACCCGCGCTGGCGAGTCGAGCCGGCGATCGGCGACGGATCCCGGGTCGAGGCCGTCCTGTGGCTCGGCGCCGAGCCCACCGAGGAGCCCGAGGAGGTCGCCGTGACCCGCATCAGTACCGGGGCGGCTTTCAACTTCGGGCCCACCCGCACCGCTCTGCCCATCACACCCGTCTGACCCGGACCGACAGTCGACCACGCCCTGACCACCACCTCACGAGCCCCACTCCCTGAGCTGCCCCACGACCGGAGGACACCGCAATGGCACACAACCTGGCAGATCTCTTCGAGCACGCCGTCGACGCGTACGGCGACGACCGGTTGGCCGTTGTCGAGGACGACCGACGGCTCACGTTCGCGGGGCTGGAGGAGGAGGCCAACCGCTGGTGCTCCGCACTGTCCGGCCTCGGGGTGGGGGCCGGCGATCACGTCGCGGTGCACCTGCGCAACGGCGTGGACTGCCTGGCGGTGTTCCTCGGCATCCTCAAACTCCGTGCGGTGCCGATCAGTATCAACTACCGCTACTCGGGCTCCGAACTGCGCTATCTCTACGACTACTCCGACGCCTGCGTCCTGGTCTTCCACCGGGAGTTCGGCCCCGCGGTGGCGGCTGCCGTGGAGGGCCTCGACTCGGTCCGTCACACCATCGTGGTGGACGACGGTTCCGGGGCCGAGCCCTGCCCGCCCGGGGCCCTGGACGCCCGCGAGGTCCTGGCCGCGGCCTCCCCCGACCGGCCGGACGTCGAGCGCAGTGCCGACGACCTGTTCCTGGTGTTCACCGGCGGCACCACCGGCAAGCCCAAGGGCGTGATGTGGCGGCAGGAGGATCTGTGGCGCAGCCTCGGCGGCGGTGCGGACTACCACACGGGGGAGCCGGTTCCCGACGAGTACCACCAGTCGCGGTCGGGGCTCGAGGGGGACCCGGCGCGGTACCTCATCCTGCTGCCGTTGATCCACACGTCGGGCCTCATGCCCAGCTTCACCGGCCTGTTCGCCGGCGGGACCATGCACTACCTCCCGCATTTCGACGCGGCGGCGTCCCTCGAGGAGATCGAATCCGAGAAGATCCAGGTCGCAGTGGTCGCCGGCGACGCGATGGTCCGTCCGATCATCGAACGGCTCAGGGAGTCCGGGACCGACACCTCGAGCATGTTCATGATCTCCTCGGGTGCCGCCCTGTTCTCGCCGTCGGTCAAGGCCGAACTGCTCGAGCTGCGCCCCGACCTGATGATCATGGACGCGTTCGGCTCGTCGGAGAGCGGCTTCGGCGGACTGGGGGTCGTCACCAGAGCGAACCTCGACGACGGCTCGCTGTTCGCCGACCACGGCCCCCGCATCCCGCGGGGCACCTCCCTGCAACTCGTCGACGACTTCGACGAGCCGCTCGCCGACGATTCCGACGAGATCGGGTGGATCGTCAAGTCCGGCTACCAGCCCAGCGGCTACTACAAGGACCCCGCCAAATCCGCCGAGACGTTCCGGGAGATCGCGGGCACCATGCGCGTGTTCACCGGCGACCGTGGCCGCTACGACGGGCCGGACGCGATCATCATGCTCGGGCGCGGCAGTCAGGTCATCAACTCCGGCGGGGAGAAGATCTTCGCCGAGGAGGTCGAGGCGGCGCTCAAGGCGGCGGAGGGGGTCGAGGATGCCGTGGTGCTGGGCGTGCCCGACGACCGCTTCGGCCACCGTGTCGGCGCCGTGATCGAGTGGGCCGACGGCCACGACGGTCGGTTCGACCACGTCGAGGCGTCGCTGCGCGACAGCCTGGCCGGATTCAAGGTGCCCGTCGCCTACTGGGTGGTGGAGACCGTCGAGCGGCACCCGAGCAGCAAGACCGACTACGGCTGGGCCCGCAGGGTCATCGCCGACCGTGCACCCGACCACGACCGCCGGGTCGATCCCGCGGGGTCACGCGCATGACCTCGGGGATCGAGCGGCAGGGGCTGCGACTGGAGGGCAGGGCGTTCGCGGTGACCGGGTCCTCCCGGGGGATCGGCGCCGCTGTGGCGGAGGATCTCGCAGCGCGGGGCGCGGACGTGGTGCTGAACGGTCGCGACGCCGCCGCGCTGGACGAGCAGGTCGCCGCGCTGGCGGCCGGGTCGACAGGACGGATCAGCGGGGTCGCCGGGTCCGCCCACGACCCGGCGGTGGCCGTCGAGCTCCTCGAACGGGCCCGCGCAGGTGACTCGGTCGTCGCCGGGCTCATCACCTGCGCAGGGGTCGCCGAACCCGTGGGGTCGTCGATCCTGACGGTCTCCCACGGAGAGTTCACCGACCTCATGGACGCCCACCTGGGCACGGTGTTCGCCACTTGCCGGGTCTTCGCCCCGCACTTCGTCGCGGCGGGGGCGGGCACGATCGTCACCACCTCCTCGTTCGCGTGGAAGGGTGACTACGGTGGAACCGGTTACCCCGCCGGAAAGGGGGCGGTGACCTCGTTGACGATGGCGATCGCCGCGGAGCTCCGTGAGCACGGCGTGCGGGCGAACGTCGTGTGCCCCGGCGCGCGCACCAGGCTGTCCGAGGGCGACGACTACGAGCAGCAGATCCGTGAGCTGGGGCGCAGGGGCATTCTCGACGAGCTCAGCGTGGCCGGAGCGCTCGACCCCGCCGGGCCCGAGTACGTGGCGCCCCTCTACACCTATCTGGCCTCGGACCTGTCGGCGGGGATCACCGGAGGGGTGTTCGCCGGCTCGGGAGGGTTCCTCGGGCGATTCCCCACACCCGAGGCGCAGATTCTGGCCTATCGCGATTTCCACGACAGCCCGCCCTGGACGCCCGAGGAGATCGACGTCCACCTACGGGGGTGAGAAGCCCCGCGACGACGCCTCCATCCCGGCAGCCCCGGACAGGACAGTCCTCGGGCGGCGGCCGGCAAAAATTTTGGTGGCACCACTGCGGGAATTCGGCCCGAAACCCGCAGTGGTGCCACCTTAGTTCACAGCCATGTCGACAAAGTTTGTGGAGGCGGCGCGGGGGCCGGGTTTGTGGAGGCGGCGGCGGGGCCGGGGGCCGGGTTTGTGGGGGCGGTGCGGCAGCCCGGTGTTTTGGGGCGCGGTGCGGGGGCCGGATCTGTGGGGGCGGCGCGGGGGCCGGCAGTGGCGTCCACCGCCGGCGTCCCCTGCCGGCGTCCTGCACGGGACGGGGTCGGCGCGGCGATCAGTTCGACGGTGCCTTCAGGGCGTCCTCGCGGAACTCCCCGGGGAAGTCCACCGACGGGCCGTTGTCCGCCTCGCCTCTGCGCAGATCCACGCGCCGGATCTTGCCGGAGATGGTCTTGGGCAGGTCGGTGAACTGCAGCCGGCGCACGCGCTTGTAGCCCGCCAGATGGGTGCGCGAGTACTCGAAGATCTGCCGCGCGGTGTCCTCCGTGGCCTCCCAGCCGTCGGCCAGCACGATGAACGCCTTGGGCACGCTCAGTCGGACCGGGTCGGGGGAGGGGACCACCGCGGCCTCCGCGACCGCCGGGTGCTCCAGGAGCACCGACTCCAGCTCGAACGGGGAGATCCGGTAGTCGGACGACTTGAACACGTCGTCGGTGCGACCGACGTAGGTGATGTAGCCCTCCGCGTCGCGTGAGCCCACGTCACCGGTGTGGTAGAAGCCGTCGGCGTACGCGGCGTCGGTGCGCTCGGCGTCCCCGTGGTAGCCGATCATCAGGCCCAGCGGCCGCGGGTCGAGACGAAGGCAGATCTCGCCCTCGGCCCCGTCGCCGGTGACCTCCTCGCCGGTGGCCGGATCGACCAGCGCCACGTCGAAGCCCGGGCACGGGCGACCCATCGATCCGTCCTTGATCGGTTGACCGGGAGTGTTCGCGATCTGCACGGTCGTCTCGGTCTGTCCGAACCCGTCGCGGATCGTCACGCCCCACGCATCACGGACACGGCCGATCACCTCGGGGTTGAGCGGCTCGCCGGCGCCCACCGCCAGTCGTGGCGGGTTCTTCAACTGCCGGAGGTCCGCCTGGATGAGCATGCGCCACACGGTGGGCGGGCAGCACAGGCTGGTCACGCCACAGCGGTCCATCTCGCGCATCATCGCCGTGGCGTCGAAGCGGGAGTAGTTGTAGAGGAAGACGCACGAGCCGGCGATCCACGGCGCGAACACATTGGACCACGCGTGTTTGGCCCAGCCCGGCGAGGAGACGTTGAGGTGCACGTCGCCGGGTTGCAGGCCGATCCAGTACATGGTCGACAGGTGCCCGGCCGGGTACGAGGCGTGCGTGTGCTCGACGAGCTTGGGCTTGCTGGTGGTGCCCGAGGTGAAGTACAGCAGCAGCGTGTCGTCGGCGTGCGTGGTGTGACTCGGCTCGAAGTCGGGGGAGGCGTCCATGGCGCCCGCGAGGTCGGTCCAGCCCTCGGGTGCCCCGGCGGTGCCCGAGGGCCCGGTTCCGCCGACGGAGATGCGCTGGTAGTCGCCGGAGATGGAGGCGAACCGCTCGGCCAGTTCGGCGCGGGCGATCACGTGTCCGATGCCGCCGCGTGCGATGCGGTCGCGCAGGTCGCCTTCGGCGAGCAGCGTCGTGGCCGGGATGACCACGGCGCCGAGCTTGATCACCGCGAGCATCACGTCCCACAACTCGACCTGGTTGGCGAGCATGAGCAGGATCCGGTCGCCCGGCTCGACGCCCTGGTCGCGTAGCCAGTTCGCGGTGCGGTCGGAGCGGATGCGCATCTCGTCGAACGAGTACCTGGCCTCGGTCGGCTCGCCGCCGCCGTCGTGCTCCTCGACGATCCACAGCGCCGGGTCGTGGTTGCCCTCGGCCTGGACGTCGAACCAGTTCAGCGCCCAGTTCCATTCGTCCAGTTCGGGCCAGGTGAAGCCCTCCCGGGCGGCGTCGTAGTCCTCGGCGTTCGCCTGCAGGAAGTCGCGGGCGGCGCGGAACCGTTCGGTGGCCTCGGTGGAGAGCGGGGGCATGAGTGCTCCTGTCGACGGACTGATCAAGTGAGTCAGCTCACAGTAGGTCGGGGGTGCGGCAGGGCGGTACACCCGAAAGGGGAGGGGGTGCCCGATCGGGGGCGACTCCTGGATTACTAGGAGGTGCAAGTATAGGGTGATGGTCATCACGGGAACGGGTGCGATCGGCCGAGGCCGACCCCCAACGTCAGGAAGGGACGTCCATGTCGGATCTCAGGCAGGTCGAGCACTACATCAACGGAAAGCGCGTCGCCGCGACCGGCGGTCGCAGTCAGGAGGTGCTCAACCCGAGCACCGGTAAGCCGCAGGCGATCGTCCCGCTGGCCTCCACCGCCGAGGTCGACGAGGTGATCGCCAAGGCCGCCGTCGCCCAGAAGGAGTGGGCGGCCATGAACCCGCAGAAGCGCGCCCGCGTGCTCATGCGCTTCGTCGCCCTGGTCAACGAGAACATGGACGAGCTCGCCGAACTGCTCGCGATCGAGCACGGCAAGACCACCCCGGACGCCCGCGGCGACGTCCAGCGCGGCCTCGAGGTCATCGAGTTCTCGATCGGCATCCCGCACCTGCTCAAGGGCGAGTACACCGAGAACGCCGGCACCGGCGTCGACGTCTACTCGATGCGCCAGCCGCTCGGCGTGGTCGCCGGCATCACCCCGTTCAACTTCCCGGCCATGATCCCGCTGTGGAAGGCCGGTCCGGCGCTGGCCTGCGGTAACGCGTTCGTGCTCAAGCCCTCCGAGCGTGACCCGTCCGTGCCGGTGCGCCTGGCCGAGCTGTTCACCGAGGCCGGTCTGCCGGACGGTGTGTTCCAGGTCGTGCACGGTGACAAGGAGGCCGTCGACGCGATTCTGGACAACGACACGATCAAGGCCGTCGGCTTTGTCGGCTCCACCCCGATCGCGCAGTACATCTACGAGAACGCGGCCCGCACAGGCAAGCGCGCGCAGTGCTTCGGCGGCGCCAAGAACCACGCGATCATCATGCCGGACGCGGACTTCGACCAGGTCGCGGACGCCCTGGTCGGCGCCGGTTTCGGCTCGGCAGGTGAGCGCTGCATGGCCATCTCGGTCGCCGTCCCGGTCGGCGAGGGCACCGCTGAGAAGCTGCTCGAGAAGCTGCTTCCCAAGGTCAAGGAGCTCAAGGTCGGCCACAGCCACGACCCGCAGTCGGATTACGGCCCGCTGGTCACGCCGGAGTCCAAGGCCCGCGTGCTGGACTACATCGACCAGGGCGAGAAGGCCGGCGCGAAGATCCTCGTCGACGGCCGCGGCGTCGGTGCGTACACCGGCGAGTTCAACGGTGAGGACATCTCGGGCGGCTACTTCGTCGGTCCCACACTGATGGACAACGTCACCACGGACATGAGTGTCTACACCGACGAGATCTTCGGGCCCGTCCTCACGATCGTCCACGCCGAGAGCTTCGAGGACGCCCTGCGTCTGCCGAACGAGCACGAGTACGGCAACGGCGTGGCCATCTTCACCCGCGACGGCGACGCCGCCCGTGAGTTCGTCTCCCGGGTCGAGGTCGGCATGGTCGGCGTCAACGTGCCGATCCCGGTCCCGATCGCCTACCACACGTTCGGCGGCTGGAAGAAGTCCGGATTCGGCGACCTCAACCAGCACGGCCCGGAGTCGATCAAGTTCTACTCCAAGGTCAAGACGGTCACGCAGCGCTGGCCCTCGGGCATCAAGGACGGTGCCGAGTTCGTCATCCCGACGATGGACTGAC
>DWWG01000067.1 GCA_019119875.1 Candidatus Dietzia intestinigallinarum
CCACCATCGAGTCGGACACGAACACGGGCACATGCTTGCGGCCGTCATGAACGGCAAACGTGTGACCGATGAAATCGGGCAGGATCGTCGAGCGACGCGACCAGGTCTTGATGACCTGATGGGTACCCTTGTCGTTCTGCGCGTCCACCTTCGCGAGGAGGTGTTCGTCGACGAACGGACCCTTCTTGAGACTACGAGGCATCCTAGTTTCCCTCCTTAGCGCTTCTTGCCGGTGCGACGGCGACGGATGATGAGACTGTCGCTCGCCTTGTTGGGCTTGCGGGTACGACCCTCAAGCTGGCCCCACGGGCTGACGGGGTGACGCCCACCGGACGTCTTGCCCTCGCCACCGCCGTGCGGGTGGTCGACGGGGTTCATGACCACACCACGGACGGTCGGGCGAACGCCCTTCCACCGCATGCGGCCGGCCTTGCCCCAGTTGATGTTGATCTGCTCAGCGTTGCCCACCTCGCCGATCGTCGCCCGGCAGCGGACGTCGACCCGGCGGATCTCACCGGAGGGCATACGCAGTGACGCGTAGGCGCCCTCCTTGCCGAGGAGCTGGATACCGGCACCGGCCGCGCGGGCCAGCTTGGCGCCGCCGCCCGGGCGCAGCTCCACAGCGTGCACGACCGTGCCGGCGGGGATGTTGCGGAGCGGCAGGTTGTTGCCGGTCTTGATGTCGGCGTTCGTGCCCGACTCGACCTTCATCCCCTGCTTCAGGTTGCGGGGGGCGAGGATGTAGCGCTTCTCGCCGTCCGCGTAGTGGAGCAGCGCGATGTTCGCGGTGCGGTTCGGGTCGTACTCGATGTGCGCGACGGTGGCGAGCACGCCGTCCTTGTCGTTACGACGGAAGTCGATGACACGGTACTGGCGCTTGTGCCCCCCGCCCTTGTGGCGGGTGGTGATGCGGCCGTGGCCGTTACGACCGCCGCTCTTGCTCAGCGGGCGCAGCAGCGACTTCTCGGGCGTCGAGCGGGTGATCTCGGCGAAATTCGAGACGCTCGACCCGCGACGACCGGGGGTCGTGGGCTTGTATTTGCGGATAGCCATGAGGTTCTCTCGTCCTTAACTCTTCCCGCCGTCAGGCGGTCAGACCCGGGATCTCGATGGGCTTGCTGTCGGCCGCGAGGGTCACGATCGCGCGCTTGGTGCTCTTGCGCTGTCCGAACCCGGTGCGGGTGCGCTTACGCTTGCCCTTACGGTTGGCGGTGTTCACGGACTCAACGGTGACGCCGAAGATCTCCTGGACGGCGATCTTGATCTGCGTCTTGTTGGCGCCCGGGGACACCAGGAACGTGTACACGCCCTGCTCGAGCAGGCCGTAGGCCTTCTCGGAGACGACCGGGGCGATGATCACGTCCCGGGGGTCGGCGACTGTGCTCACTTGTCGGCCTCCTTCGCAGCCTTGCCGGCGAGGGAACGACCCGCCTGCGTGACGAACGCGTCCAGAGTCTCCACCGTGAACACGACATCGTCAGCGTTGAGGACGTCGTAGGTGTTGAGCTGATCCGGAGCGATCGGGTGAACGTGATCGAGGTTGGTGACCGAGCGCCAGGCGGCGAGGTCCTCGCGACCCACCACGATCAGGAACTTCTTGCGGTCGGACAGCGACGCCAGGAAGTCCCGGACGCCCGCGGTCGACGGCTTCTGTCCTTCGATGAACTCGGTCACGACGTGGAGACGCTCGTTGGCCACCCGGTCGGACAGGGCACCGCGCAGGGCGGCGGCCTTCATCTTCTTGGGGGTGCGCTGCGAGTAGTCCCGCGGCTTCGGACCGTGGACGGTGCCACCACCGGTGTAGGCGGGGGCACGGGTCGAGCCCTGACGCGCGCGGCCGGTGCCCTTCTGGCGGAACGGCTTGCGGCCGCCGCCACGGACCTCGCCCCGCGTCTTGGTGGAGTGGGTGCCCTGGCGTGCGGCGGCCAGCTGCGCCACCACCACCTGGTGCATCAGCGGCAGGTTGGGCTCGACACCGAAGATCTCGGCGGGGAGCTCGACGGCACCGTCGGTCTTCCCGGCCGGCGTACGGACGTCGAGCTTGAGGTTCACGGTGTTCTCCGTGGTGGTCATGCGCGAGCACCGCCCTTCACTGCGGAACGGACCATCACGAGACCGCCGTTGCGACCCGGGATGGCACCCTTGATGAGGAGGACGCCGGCCTCGGCGTCGACCTTGTGGACCTTGAGGTTCATGGTGGTGACCCGCTCGTTACCCATGCGGCCGGCCATCTTCTTGCCCTTGAAGACGCGGCCCGGGGTGGCGGCGCCACCGATCGAGCCCGGCTTGCGGTGGACGGCCTGGGTACCGTGCGAGGCACCCTGTCCGGCGAAGCCGTGACGCTTCATGGTGCCGGCAAAACCCTTGCCCTTGGACGTACCGGTGACGTCGACGAAGGCTCCGTCGGAAAACACGTCGGCGCCGATCTCCTGGCCGATCTCGAAGCCGGCGGCCTGCTCGGCGGTGGCGAGCCGGATCTCCGCGACATGACGACGCGGGGTGGTCCCGGCCTTCTCGAACTGGCCTGCGACAGGCTTGGTGACCTTGCGCGGGTCGATCGCGCCGTAGGCGATCTGGACGGCGTTGTATCCGTCGGTCTCTTCGGTTCGGATCCCGGTGACGACGCACGGCCCGGCCTTGACGACGGTGACCGGGACCACCCGGTTGTTCTCGTCGAAGACCTGGGTCATGCCGAGCTTGGCGCCCAGGATGCCCTTGATCTCGGTGTTACTCATCTGTTCACTGTCTCCGCTGCACGTTGCTTGCTGACCGCTACGCGGTCGGAGGTCACTGGATGTTGACGTCGA
>DWWG01000068.1 GCA_019119875.1 Candidatus Dietzia intestinigallinarum
CCCTGCTCCGAGTTGATGACGCTCTTGCAGCTCATCAGGATGGAGAAGTTGCAGGCGGGGTCGTAGTCCGGGTTCTCGAGCAGTCGGATCTTGTCCAGGCTGAGCTGGAACGACGCGAGCAGCGCGATCGCCGAGCCGACGGCCAGCAGGATGCCGAGTCCGCGGTCGGTGAAGATCCGGGGCACGGGGGCGCCCGGGGTGGTCGCGACCGCGGCGGGCGCGTTGTGTCCGGCGTCGTCGGGGGTGGGTTCGGCGGGGTCGACGTGCTCGGCGTCTGTGGTCTCGCGCATGCGCACAATCTACCGTCGGGGGCGCGCATCTAGACTGGTGGACCGGCGCGCCGCGTGCGGCGCACCCCGACCGGGGCGCTGACCGAGGTGCTCCCACCGGGGCGCTGAGCGAGGTGCCCCCGCCGGGGCGTCGACCGACGTGCCGACTGCTTGACTGTCAGGCGACGGCCGCACCGGGATCGCACGGTCCCGGCCGTCGTGAGGACAATCGATCAGCGTCCGCTCGGCCCAGAGTCCCCGCACCGCCATCTCACCCGGAGGCAGAACACGCGTGACCACCACCGCCACCGCCACGAGCACCCGCGCCGCGAGCCCGCCCGCCGCCCTGTCCGGTCTGGCGGATGCGGTGCTGGCCAACCCGGCACTGGCCGACCTGCGCGACGGGCTGGACGGCCACACGGCGGTGGTGCGCTCCCCGGAGTCGCTGCGGCCGTTCCTGGTCTCGGCGCTCGCGCAGCATGCTCCGTTGCTGGTGGTCACCGCCACCGAGCGCGAGTGTGAGGAGCTGGCCGATGAGCTGGCGGGGATGTACGACGACGAGGTGGCGCAGTTCCCCAGCTGGGAGACGTTGCCCCATGAACGTCTGTCGCCGGCCGCGGACACCGTCGGTCGCCGGATGCAGGTGCTGGGTGCCGTGATGGCCGGACGTGCCCCGCGGGTCGTGGTGGCGGCGGCGCGTTCGGTGGTGCAGCCCGTCTCCCCGGGGGCGGCCCGCCGGGAGCCGGTGCAGTTGGCCAAGGGCGCCGAGTTGGACCCCACGGATCTGTTGGCGGAACTGGCCGAGTTCGCGTACGTGCGCGAGGACCTGGTGGCCCGTCGCGGGGACGTGGCGGTGCGCGGCGGAATCGTGGACGTGTTCCCCACGACGGCCGACCATCCGTTGCGGATCGAGTTCGACGGCGACACGATCGCCGAGATCCGGGAGTTCTCGGTGGCGGACCAGCGTTCGCTGCCCGAGGGGGAGCTCGAGGCGGCCACGCTGTATCCGTGCCGTGAACTGCTGCTGGATGACGCGGTGCGCACCAGGGCCGCCGAGCTGGCGGCCGAGCACCGGGCCAACCCGACGCTGGCCGAGCTGCTCGATTCGCTGGCGGAGGGCATACCGCGCGACGGCATGGAGGCGCTGACCTCCGTGCTGGTGCCGGGTGAGATGGCGACGCTGCCGATGCTCATGCCCTCCGGCACCCGTGTGGTGGTGTGCGATCCGGACAAGGTCCGCCGCCGCGCCGGCGACCTGGCCGCCGCGGGCCGGGAGTTCCTCGAGGCGTCGTGGACCGCCGCGACCATGGGCGGCGACGCCCCCGTGGACAGCGAGACACTGGACCTGTCCGGCTCCGGATACCGCACGTTCTCGGCGGTCCGCGAAGAGGCGCAGGCGGCGGGCTTGTCGTGGTGGCAGCTCGTGCCGAGCGGGTTCCTCACCGACCCCGAGGACGGCCCGACGATCACCGTCGACGCCGGCGACCCGCCCGCCCCGCGGGGTAAGGACTCCGAGATGGAGGCCATGTTCGCCCGCCTGCGCGCCCTCGTGGCCGGCGGGGGCCGGGCCGCGGTGGTGGTGCCCGGTCACGGCACGGTCGCCCGCATCGCCGAACGTCTGGCGGAGGCGGAGGTGCCGGCCAGCGCGGCGGCGGCGGGCTCCGAGCCGGCCGCCGGCCTGGTGTCGATCTACGAGGCCGTCCTGCACGCCGGGTTCGTGCTCGGCGGCGCCGCCGGCGGGGGGAGCGCCGGTTCCGCGGACGGAACGGACGGCGGGTCCACGCCCACCGGTTCCGCCGGCGGGGGGAGCGGCGACCTCGTCGTCGTCTCCGAAACGGACCTCACCGGCAACCGACTCGGCGCCACCGCACGTCCCAAGGCACGACACTCCAAGCGCCGCAACCAGGTCGATCCACTGGCGCTCAAGGCCGGGGACCTGGTGGTCCACGACCAGCACGGCATCGGCCGCTTCGTGGAGATGGTCGAGCGGCAGGTGCGCGGCGGCGACGGATCCTCTCGGCGCGAATACCTGGTGATCGAGTACGCGCCCGGCAAACGCGGCGCCGCCGGCGACCGACTGTACGTGCCCATGGAATCGCTCGGGCAGCTCAGCCGCTACGTGGGCGGTGAGGCCCCGACGCTGTCCAAGATGGGCGGCGCCGACTGGCAGAACACCAAGCGCAAGGCCCGCAAGGCCGTCCGCGAGATCGCCACCGAGCTCGTGCAGCTCTACGCCAAGAGGCAGTCCGCGCCCGGTCGCGCGTTCGGACCCGACACCCCGTGGCAGCGCGAGATGGAGGACGCGTTCCCGTTCACCGAGACCGTCGATCAGCTCAGCGCCATCGAGGAGGTCAAGGGCGATATGGAAAAGCCCGCGCCCATGGACCGGGTGGTGGTGGGCGATGTGGGCTACGGCAAGACCGAGGTCGCGGTGCGGGCCGCGTTCAAGGCCGTGCAGGACGGCACCCAGGTGGCGGTGCTCGTGCCCACCACGCTGCTCGCGCAGCAGCATCTGGCCACCTTCGAGGACCGGATGACCGGCTTCCCCGTGACCGTGCGCGGGCTGAGCCGGTTCACCTCGGACGCCGAGGCCACCAGGATCCTCGCCGGGCTGGCCGACGGGACCGTGGACGTGGTGATCGGTACGCATCGCCTGCTCGCGACCGGCGTGCGGTGGAAGAACCTCGGCCTGGTGATCGTGGACGAGGAGCAGCGTTTCGGCGTGGAGCACAAGGAGCACATCACCTCCCTGCGCACCCACGTGGACGTGCTGACCATGTCCGCCACGCCGATCCCGCGGACACTGGAGATGTCGCTGGCCGGGATCCGCGAAATGAGCCAGATCCTCACCCCGCCCGAGGAGCGTCTGCCCGTGCTGACGTACGTGGGCGCGTACTCGGACAAGCAGGTCGCCGCCGCCATCCGG
>DWWG01000069.1 GCA_019119875.1 Candidatus Dietzia intestinigallinarum
GCTCCGAGGACCGCACCGCCGCGGCGCTCGCGCACGCCGCCAGCCTCATCGCCATGGTGATCTCGGCCGGCTGGCTGTCCTTCGTCGGCCCGCTCGTGATGTGGCTGCTCTACAAGGACCGCAGCCCGTTCGTCCGCCAGGCCGCCGCCGGCTCGTTCAACTTCAACCTCGGCCTGTGGTTGATGAGCATCGTCGGCTGGATCTGCATCATCACGATCATCGGCATCCCGCTCGGCCTGGTCCTGCTCGCGGTGTCCTTCCTCGGCCAGATCATCGGCCACGTGATCGGCACCCTGCGTGCGACCAGGGGCGAGACGATGAACTACCCGTTCCAGATCAAGGTGCTGCGCTGAGCCGGACGTGCCGGATTGGCCCGTGCAGTGAGGTGACCAGCAGGTCGCCCGGACCGAAGTCGCCGAACCCGTCGGCCACCAGCACGCTCGTCGCCCGCGGGATCCCGCCGACCAGCACGCACGCCTCGCCGCTGGCCCGGTCGATCCGGTACACCTCGCCGGAGGACCACGAGGTCACGTACAGCGCCTCGGCGGTGATGTCGAGATCGTCGAGCCCCCGCGGCGTGGTGGGCGGGGCGGTCAGCTCGATCGTGGTCCACTCGCCCGGCCGGTCCAGCGGGACGGCGTGCACCACGGTCCGGTCGGTGGACTGCGTGACATAGGCGGTCTCGCCGTCGATCGCGATCCCGTTGGACACCCCGAGCGCGGCGGCCCGCGACCAGTCGTGGTCCACCTCGCCGTCCGGGCCGACCCTGGTCAGGCCGGTGTCCTCGAGGCTGGTGAGGTAGCGGTTGCCGTCTGAGTCCACGGCCAGCCCGTTTTTCCGGTTGCCCAGCCGGGCCTCGATGCGCGCCTCCGGCCGCGGCGCCGCGGGGTCGAAGGTGACCAGGTCGGAGCGGTCGGCGAGATAGCCGGTCCCGGCCGCGACGTGCATCCGCCCGTCGGGGCCCCGGGCGATCCCCCCGGGCGCGCGCACGGGGACGCTGGCGATCACCTCGCCGTCGTCGTCGTAGGCGTCGACGCGGTCCAGGAACGTCTTGGACACCCACAGGCGCCCCTCGTCGTCGAACGCCATGTTCTCGGTCCAGCCCAGCACCGGCGGCGGGGTGGCGCCGAACGTGGACACGGTCACGCGCGGCGTGGGGCCCGCGCACGCGCCGATCGGGGTGCCGGCCGACTCCGAGGACGTGCCCAGGCCGAACGCCGCGTCCGAGCCCGCGTCGAGCGCGTCGGCCGAGCCCGCGTGGGATCCCGACGGCACCGCCTCCACCGATCCCGACACCGGCGCGCCCACGGCACCCAGCGAGGTGGCCGCACCGACCGCCGCCGAGCCGAGCGGGTCGGCGGAAGCGGCGCCGTGGGTGGCGGGCAGGGCGAGGGCGGGGACGACGACGACGGCGAGGGCCGCGATCACCGGGCGGAGGGGCTGCATGGCCCCATCTTCACACCCGGCGCGTCCCCTCCGCGGTCGTTCACACCCCGGCGGGCCGGCGGCCGTGGGTTTCGTACTGGGCGAGCAGCGCGGCGCGGTCGGCGTCGGTGAGCAGGCGGTACCCGCCGGAGGGGTCCTGCAGATAGACCTCGCCCGGCTCGGTCCAGGACTCGCGACGCAGACTCGGCTTGGAGATCTTGCGGGTGGCGGTGACGGGCATCGCGCCGAGGATCCGCACGAACCGCGGAGCCCACTTGGTGCCCATGTCGGGCTGGGTGCGGCAGAACTCGCCGAAGGCGGCCGGGTCGAAGCGTGCGCCGGGCTCGAGTTGGATCGCGGCCATCACCTGGTCGCCGGTGCGGGGGTCGGGGACGGGGTAGACGGCCACCACCAGCACGCCGGGGAAGCGGTCGAGGATTTGCTCGATCGGGCCGGCGGAGAAGTTCTCGCTGTCCACGCGGATCTTGTCGCCGGAGCGGCCCGCGAAGTAGAAGAACCCGTCCGAGTCCCTGTAGCCCAGGTCGCCGGAGTGGAAGACCTCGCCGATGTTGCGCTCGGCGGTGGCCTCCGGGTTGCGGTAGTAGCCCTCGAACAGGGCGGCACCGCTGAGGTTGCAGATCTCGCCGATCGCCTCGGCGGCGTTGGCGAGCCCACCGTGGGCGTCGAACCGCGCGGGCGGGCACTCGCGCCCCTCCTCGTCGAGGATCGCCACGTCCATATGCGCGCCCGCCACCCCGAGCGCACCGGGCGGGGTGTCGGGGGTGCGGGAGATCACCACGCCGCCCTCGCTGCTGCCGTACGACTCGCCGGGCGTCACGCCGAACCGGCGCGCGAACTCGGCCCGGTCGTGCGCCGACGCCTCGGTGCCGAACACGATCCGCAGCGCCGTGTGCGCCTCCTCCGGCCGTTCGGGCCGGGCCAGCACATACGACAGGGAGCGGCCGACATAGTTGACGTAGGTGGCGCCGAACCGCAGCACATCCGGCAGGAAACCCGAGGCGGAGAACCTGCGCCGCATGGTGAACGTGCAGCCGACGTAGGCCGAGGGCGCGAACGCGGCCATGAGGGCGTTGCCGTGGAACAGGGGCATCGCACTGTAGGTGACGTCGCTGCGGACCAGCCCCCGGTAGTTGACCGTGCCGAGCATGGCCAGCCGCCCGGTCGAGCACATCACGGCCTTGGGCGCGCCGGTCGAGCCGGAGGTGAACAGTAGCGCCAGCAGAGTGTGCGGGTCCCGGGCGGCCTCGTCCAGGCGGGGCTCGGCCCCGGCGTGCGCGGTGAGCAGCTCCCGCCACCGCTCGGACCCCGTGCCCACGCTCGCGGCGACACCGGTCTCCAGGCCGGTGAGCAGCGCGGCGCCGTCGTCGTCGTGGACTATCACATCGCAGTCGACGCCGCGGATGTCCGAGGCCAGTTCGGCGCCGCGGCGCGTGGGGTTGATGCCGACGACCGTCACGCCAGCCATCGCGGCGCCGCACAGCAGGAACAGGTACTCGGGCACGTTCTCCAGCAGGATGCCCACGTGCAGCCGGCGGTAGGCGGCGGGCCGGTCGGCGTAGGACGCGGCGTACTCGCGTGACCAGGCGCGCAGGATCTCCGCCCGCACCGCGGCTTCGGCCACGAATTCGCGCCACGACCAGGTCGAGTCCTCGAACCGCAGGCCAGGATGGTCGTCGCCCGCGCGGTCGAGAAGGATGTCGCCGAACGTCGCGTGTTCCACGGCGTGACCGGGGTTGAAATCGGCAGGGCCCATGGGTCGCGAGCGTAGGTGATGTGCGGGTCGCTACGGTGAGAACAACTTCATGGCGCCTGATCGAAGGCGCCCGGGACGAGAGTTAAGGGGACGCAGGATGGTGGCTGGACAGGGCGGAGACGCCGGTGCGGGAGCGGGAACCGCGGTGGGCGACGACGACGAGGTCGTCCGCAGCCGGATCGAGGGCGCCGACGGGGTGGTCACCCTCTCGGGCATCCACAATTTCCGTGACGTGGCCGGGCCCGGCTACCGGGTCGCGCCCTCCGGGGCCGGATCGTCGGGGACCATGGCCCGCGGGGTCGTCTTCCGGTCGGCGGCGATCTCGGCCACGGACGGCGACGTCGGCGTCATCGAGTCGCTCGGCGTGACCACCATCGTCGACCTGCGTACCGAGGGCGAGCTGGCCCAGCAGCCGGACGTGCCCGTCCCGGGCGCGAAGAACGTGTGGGTCGACATCCTGCAGGGCAACTCCACCGCGGCGACGCTCATGAACTCCGGGATCGTCACCGTCGAGGAGGCGCGGAGCGAGATGGGGCGGACCTACGAGCAGTTCGTGCTGGGGGACGACGAGCGGCGCGCGTTCGGGCGTGCCATCACCACGGTGGCCGCGTCGTCGGGGGCGTCGATCGTCCACTGCACCGCCGGTAAGGACCGGACCGGCTGGACGGCGGCCATCCTGCAGCTGCTCGCCGGGGTGTCCGAGGACGACGTGGTGGCCGACTATCTGCTGTCGCAGAAGAACACGCAGGAGTTGACCGACGCGATCATGCAGTACGTGCGGGTCAAGATGCCCCACCAGGCGGACGCGATCGAGGCGCTCATGGGGGTCGACGAGGCCAACATCAGGCTCTCGCTGGGGGCGTTGCGCAAGGAGTTCGGCGACATCCGCCGCTACCTCGTCGAGGGCGCGGGAGTGGACGATGCCGCGGTGGAGGACCTGGGGGCGCGCCTCAGGCCATGATGGTCAGGCCGGCGATCGCGCCACCGAACGCGACCGCCTGCAGCGCCACGGCGATCACGCGACCCAGCTCGGTGCCGGCCCGCGCGTGCACCCACGGCCCGGCCATGGTCACCGCGAAAATCATGACGACGGCCGCCACCGCGGCCAGGGTCCCGGCCAGTCGCGACGCCACCAGGTAGACGGCGCCGAGGCCGGCCAGTCCGCCGATCGTCGCGGCGCCGAGGGTGTGCAAGGGTGCCGGGAGGACGGCCGCGGCGGTGTTCCCGGCGCTGCTGCGCACGGCGGGCCGGGCGTCCGCGGGCTCCGGGTCGGGCCGCGGTCCCCGGTGGGCCGGCGGCGCGATAGTCTTACTCATACTTTCCGACCGTACGGAGCTTTCGCGTGACGAACCTTCCACGAGCCTGAAGATCCGGTGTGGGCGGCGTCGCTGCAGGTCAGCGCGGCGCTTCCGGGCGGAGATCTCTGTCACAGCCGCTGCCCGGTGCCTGGTCCGGGCCCGTGGCGGGCCCCCGGGAGCGCCTCCCGGGGAGCCGGCGCGACGGCCGTCGACTTGGACGGCTGATCCGCGCCGGATACGCGTAGGATTCCGGTCGTCCGGTATCAGTCGGGCCGGGTGTGCGTGAGAGAACGGGGCCGTGCGTGCGTGCGATCAATGCAGGTGGGGGATGGATCGGACCCGCGGATGATGTCGATCGGGTGTGGGACGAGGCCGAGGCGATCCTGCGGGCGTCCGAGGATCTGGGCGCGGTCATGGAGGTCATCCGGGAGGCCGAGTCGCCGGTCGAGGCGCGCCGTGCGTTGAAGTCGGGGTTCGGCTTCACGGGGCGTCAGGCGGCGTTGCTTCTCACCCTGCCGGTGATGTCGTTCACCCGCTCGGAGCGCCGCCGCCTCGACGAGGGCCGCCGCGCCCGCGCGGATCTGCTCGCGGATGTGACGGGTGCGGTGCCGGCGGTCCCGGCGTCGGCCTCCGAATCCCGGCCCGAGCCCGGCCACCACGAGCCCGGCGGCCACGAGCCCGGCGGCAACGAGTCCGGCCGCCACCGCGAGTCCGGCGCGTCTGCCGAACCGTCGGCCCCGGCCGGCCCGCGGTGGGATGCCGGGTCGTCGACCGACTGGGACACCGATTTCGGTGCTGCGTTCGACGGTGTCCTGGCGGGCATCAGTTCGGCCATGCAGGAGCCGGAGGTCACGGCGCCGCCGCTGTTGGCCGCGCCACCGGCGCCGGAGCCGGAACCCCCGGTCTTCACCGGGCAGTCGGTGCCGGAGTCGCCGCGTCCCCCGGTGGTGCCGGTGAGGGCAGTCGACGAGGCGCCGGGGGCGGGGGCGGAGGAGTCCGTGCGCCCGATCCGCCGCTCGTTGTCCGCGCGACAGGACGCGTCTGCGGTGCTCGACGAGCAGATCGGCGAGTTGTGCGATGCGATCGCAATGGTGGTCGGCATGGAGCCGCCGACCGGTGTGTGGTCCGATGATCCGCGCTCGTCCGCGGACCGGTCGGGCGCCCTGCTCGACAGTTGCGGCGTGGACGACCGGACCGGGATCCGTACGCTCTTGTGGCATCTGCGCCGCACCGGGCTGGACGCGCTGGAGGGACTGTTCCCGTTCGCGGAGCCGCTCACCGCCGGCCGGGGCTTCGATGCGC
>DWWG01000070.1 GCA_019119875.1 Candidatus Dietzia intestinigallinarum
GGCGATGTCAGAGGGATACCCGGCTTTCGCCGATGAACTCGATCCGGACACCCGGGGCAAGCACAAGCTGAATCCGGTGCCCGACGACTTCGGTCGCAGCGCGAGCACCGGCTTGCGTGGACTCGGAAGGCTGGCCGGCCCGTTGGGCAGTGGTCTTACGGTCTACGACGGGGTGAAGGCACATGCCGAGGGAAAGACCTCAACCCGCGAAGCGTTCATCGAGACGACCGGCGCACTTGGCGGCGGGGCCCTCGGTGGAGCTGCCGCCGGAGCGATCGCAGGCTCGTGGTTGGGGCCGGCAGGCGCATTCATTGGTGCCGGAATCGGAGCCGCAGTAGGAACCCACTTCGGTCAGAAGGCGGCCGATGCGGTGGATGAGAAGTTCTTTGATGAGCATTCGGAGGATGAGTAGATGTCGCGATACGAGATCGAGCAACCAGAGTCCCACGGCCGGCGGGAGGACCCGTACGAGTATCCGGCTCTCGAACTGGATCAGGGCTACTGGGCGCGATGGTGGGCCGAATTCAAGCGCTTGTTCAGCCGTTCTTGGAACGACGGTTACACCAAGCCGGTTGTCATCACGACGTCGGTCATCTTCTTTGGGATGACGTTGTGGGGAATGGCGATGAAGTTGTGGGAAATGCTGTTCGGCTGACGTCGATTCCGGCAGCCAAAAGGCTGGCATCGTCCTGCCTGGGTAGTTTGATGCTGACTGGCCGAAGGGACCCTACGAGCTCCCGAGCATGGAAGAACAGGGCTGCGCACTCATCATCTTCGGCCCGGTGCTCCTCGTGTCGATCTTCAGCATGCAGTTCTTCGGCTGGCGCTGAGCGACCTACAGACCCAGAGTGACATGCGTCACAGAATCTGCTCTAATGGGTAACAGGTTGTTTTGACGCACCGTCCAACTCGGGCGCCTGCGCGAGGTCGAGAGGGTCACAATGAACCCGGTAGCAGCCGTAATCCACGCAGGCCGCGCTGTGGAGATGAAGAATGTCCGCTTAGGACTGTCCGGTCACGGACTCCGTCGTCGCGACAGTCGTCTTCTGAGGATCGTCGTCGGCGTCGTCGTCGCTGCCCTGGCCGCCACCCTGACGGGGAACGGCGCTGCGACCGCCAAGCAACCACTTTCCAGGCATTCGGCAACTCCGCCCCCTCTGAAGGTGTGGGGTGAGCACCTGGTGGATGAGCTGGATCGGGCGGTGCTCCTGCACGGTGTCAACAACGTGGACAAGGAGCCTCCGTTCGTCGAACCCGGCGACGGCCTCACGATCACCGCCGAGGACGCCGACCTCCTGGCGCACCACGGGTTCAACCTGGTCCGCCTCGGCGTGCAGTTCAGCGGGCTCATGCCCTCCGAGGGCGAGATCGACCACGCCTACATCGACCGTCTGGTGGGCGTTGTGGACACGCTGGCAGAACGAGGCATCTACACGATGCTCGACAACCACCAGGACAGCCTCTCTCCGGCCTGGGGCGGCAACGGCTTCCCGGAATGGTCGATCAGGGCCCGTCCGGCACCGGGCGAGTCCAATCCCGGCTTTCCTATGAACTATCTGATGGCCAGCATGAACGCCGGCTGGGACGAGGTCTGGCACGACACGCACGGCGTGGTGGGCCACCTCGGGGACGCTCTCGGCGCCCTGGCCGCAGCAGTCAACGGCCATCCGGGGGTCATGGGGCTGGAGCTTCTCAACGAGCCGTGGCCGGGCACCGCCTACCTGACGTGCTTCCCCGACGGCTGCCCCGACTTCGACGCCCGCTACCAGGGGGTCATGGAACGGCTGACCGATGCCGTCCGGGAGCAGAATCCGACCATCCCGGTGGTGTGGGAGCCGAACGTCACGTTCAACCAGACCATGCCCAGCTTCGTGGACTACACCTCACGTGAGCAGATCGTGTTCTCCCCACACGACTACTGCATGCTCAGCCAGGCCGCCATATACCTGGGCTCGGGTGAGGGCGCGATGTCGATGTGTCCGCTACAGCACGACAAGACCTGGGCGAATATCGACGCGGTGCGCGGGGTGCCCACCGTGATCACGGAGTTCGGCGACGTGGACGACAGGGTGCTCGCGCAGACCCTCGACCGCGCAGACGAGCGGTTCATGGGATGGGCCTACTGGCACTACCGCTCGACCCGCGGTTTCGGCAACGATCAGCCGGACCCGTTCGCCGGGCCGGCCGGGGTGCAGCTGGTGCGCACGTACCCGCGGGCCACCGCAGGTGATCCCGTCCGGATGCATTTTGATGCCGCCACCGGCGACTTCGTCTACCGCTACACCGCTCGGACCGCCGGCGGACCCACCGAGATCTCGGTGTCCGGTCGCCACTACCCCGCCGGGTACTCCGTGACCGTCGACGGCGGGCGCGTCACCTCCGGACCGGGAGCATCACTAGTCACCGTCGAGGCCGATCCCGGTTCCGAGGTGACCGTGTGGATCAATTCCCCGGAGCGCGCGCTCGTGGGGCTGCCCGCAGAAACTGTCGGCACCGGTTCGTGGGGCGGACTGCCCACAGGGTCGCTGAGCAGCCTCGGCAGTGCCACCCCGGCGTTCGGTTCCGCAGTGGATGGCGCCGCGGCCTCGCTCGGTGAGTAAATCCTCGTCCGAGCACACCTCATTTCGACCTCCATATTCCACTCGATTCCCCTCATCGTCTCGGCAGCGGAGCCGTGACGCGTCCTCTAGGAGATGACATGCCCCTCAGATCCCTGCGACGGGTGGCCGCGCCACTGTTCGCACTCGCAGCAGCCCTCACGCTGATGTTCTCCATGCTCGCTGTGGCTTCGGCCGCACCGCCGTCCGCGGGCACCGACGACATGACTGCGGACAACCTGGGATGGAATTTCCAGGTCGTCGCGGTCAACGGCGAGTCGGGAGCGCCCAACATCGTCGAGCCGGGCGACACGGTGACCTACCAGGCCAACATCTGGGAGAACTCGAGGGTGGGATGGCCGGTCAACTTCGGCCGGTACATCACCGCCGCCCGCATCACCGCTCCGACCGGATTCACGCTGGTAGACACCGATTCCACCCTTGAGTCCCTCTCCTACGACGAGGGCGATGACGGTGTGAAGTTCGAATGCACCGCCGGAGGTTGCGACTCGGTGCCGGTCCTCGGCACCAAGGGATTTTGGATCCGCAACAACACTGTTCTCAGTCTCTCCGCCACCTATCAGGTCCCCGAGGACTACCAGCCCGGCAACCACATGAGCTCGTTTCACTTCGACGTGTACTCCTTCAGCAGCGGCCAGGGCGGCAATGACCTGATCGGTGTCGAGGTTCAGGACAACCGTGTGGAGACCGACCTCGCCCTGAACATTCCGGCGACGGTCGGCATGGGGACCGAGGTCCCGCTCGTCGCGAACGTCACCCCGGCCGATGCCACCGGCGCGGTCCAGTTCTTCGAGGACGGCACAGAGCTCGGCGAGCCCGTGCAGATCAGTGGCGGAACGGCCACCCTCAGCCACACCTTCGACCAGATGGGAAGCCGGACCATCACGGCCGAATACCTGCCGGCGGGCAAGTTCCACGCGTCGACCGCGGGGCCGGTGGAGATCGAGATCGGCGAGCGCGAAACCACCCTGTCTGTGACCGTGCCGCCCGCCGCCGAGGCCGGATCCACCGTGAACCTGCAGGCGACCGTCACCCCGGCCGATGCCACCGGCGATGTGCAGTTCGCCGTCAACGGCACACCGGTCGGTGCCCCGGTACAGGTCACCGACGGGACGGCTGCACTGAACCACAGCTTCGGCGACCCCGGCCAGTACGACGTCTCCGCCACGTTCACCGGCGGGTTCGGCGTGGCCGATTCCACCGCCGATCCGCAGACCATCGAGGTCAGCTACGGGGCGTGGGAGACCACCCTCGTCGTCGTCGAACCCGTCACCGCCGAGGTCGGCAGCCCCACCCACCTCAAGGCCACTGTCCGCCCCATCCCCACCGGCGGCACTGTCACCTTCGCGGTGGACGGCACCGAGGTCGGTACCGCGGACGTGGGTACCGCCGACGGCGCGGCACTACTCGAGTACACCTTCGCCGAGGCCGGCGGTCACACCGTCACCGCCACCTACAGCGGCACCGACGGATTCGACGCCGCGACCTCGCCCGAGTTCACGGCCACGGTCCTGCCCACGCCACCGACGCTGATCGCGGTGGACGCGGACCTTACCGTGACCGGCCTGGCGGTGGTCGGCCAGACCGTCACCCTGACCGTGCAGACCGACCCGGCCGACGCCGTCGGCGAGGTTCAGTTCTACCGCGGGGCCGAGCCGATCGGCGCCCCGGTCGAGGTGGTCGACGGGATCGCCTCGATCGAGACAGAGCTCAACTTCGAGGGCACACAGATCCTCAGCGCCACCTTCCTCGGTGGCGACGAGTACCGCGACTCGGTGGCCTCCCCGGTAGTTCTCAACGTGGGTGCGGCACCGGAGATCCCCGACGACGCCGACGGCAGCCTGGGCGAGCTGCTGGAAGGCCCGCTCGGCGAGATCGTCTCCGGCTCGATGAGCGGCTCCGCCGGAGACCTGCTCTCCGGATCACTGGAGGGCTGACGCCATGACCCGCACCCGTATCCCCTCTTCCACAAGGACAACCATGACCCGCACACCCCGCCGCGGACTCGGTCGGGCGGTGGCGACCGCCGCGATCGGAGCGACCCTCGTCGCCGGATCTGTGACACTTGCCGCACCGGCCGCGTCCGCGATGACCACCACCACGACCGCGTTCAAGAACTCCTGCCAGGCGGTCCCCTCGAGCAGTCTTGCCGGCGGACCGCAGAACGAGGTCGAGGACGCCTCGGTCACGGTCGAGGCTCCCGAGACCGTCTCACCGGGTGAGGAGTTCGAGGTGATCATCTCCCCGCCCCCGATCTCGGTACCGAACAGCCCCGGCTCGGGCGCGTCACTGACCAACGTCTCCCGGCTGAAGATCGACGTGGAGATGCCTCAGAACGCGACCTTCGTGAGCGGTGAGATCGTGCCGGGCACGAGCTCCGGCCTCAGCGGTGTGGCTCCCAACGTTCTGGTGGTCAACGAGTCGGGCAACCCGGACCCGAACGGATCGATCATCCGGCTGTCGGGCGACAACCAGACCATCGCCAACAGTCCCAGCTCCTCCACTAACAGTGAGGGCGGGATCCGGGCCAATGCCACCGGCGGCGCCAACACCGAGTTCCAGTTGCCGCAGGTCAAGGCCACTCTGATCGCCGGGCAGACAGGAGAGATCCACCTCAAATTGCGCACGGCAGGAGCGGCCGGGAACTACGCCAACAACGCCAACTTCCTGACCTTCCTCCCGAGGGTGAACGCGCCATTGGTCGGTACGGTGTGGGCCCCGACGCGCTGCAGCCCCCGGGACAGCGCCAACAGTCCCCTCAACAACGGCGCAGGCCCCCTGGCCACGGTGACGGTCGCCCGAGGCGTCGCCGACACCGTCACCCACCTGGACGGGCCGTCCACGGTGGTCAACGGCAGCGACTTCACGCTCACCGCCACCGTTGTGCCCACCCCGGATGACGGGCAGGTGCAGTTCACCGTCGACGGGCACAACGTCGGTGCGCCGGTCGACGTGGTGGACGGCCGAGCGCGCCTCACCACCTCCGTGGACGAGGACGGGGGTTACGCCTTTGCCGCCGAGTTCCTGGGATCTGAGTACTCCCGCCCCTCGACCGGTAGCCGAACGGTTACCGTGACCTCCCAGGACATCGTCACCACCACCACGTTGATCGGTCCCGACCGGGACGCCTACCGCGACCAGCCGGTCAACCTGACCGCGCAGGTCCAACCGGGTGTGTCGGAGGGCGAGGTGGCCTTCGAGGTCAACGGCCAGCCGGTGGGATCCGCGGAGGTCAAGGACGACGGCATCGCCGTGCTGCCCTACTCGTTCGACTCGACGGGCACGCACCAGGTGGTCGCCCGCTTCTCCGGATCCGACGGCATCTCCGGGTCCGTGGCACCCCGTTTCCCGGTGAGCGTGACCGAGGCCCCGGCGGCGGACGTGGCCACCACTCTCAGTGTCGACGCGGTGGAGCCGGTCGAGCGGGGGACCCCGGTGGTCCTGACCGCGCGTCTGGACCCCGCTCATGCCCGGGGCACCGTCCAGTTCAGGCTCGGCGGCACCACGTTGGGTGGACCGGTGCGCGTCGGTCCGGACGGCACCGCCACGCTGACGACGCACTTCCAGAGTCCGGGCGAGTTCGCGATCTCCGCCGAGTTCGCCGCGGACCCCGGGTTCATCGACTCGGACTCGGCTCCGGTTGACGTCACGGTGACCGGTGCCCCGGATGAGGTCGTGATCCCAGGTGGTGGCGGGGAGGGCAGCCTCGACATGGGCTCGCTCGGTACCCTCTTCGGTTCCCTCGGGGGCTGATCCGCCGGAGCGCTCGGCACGGGGAGCGACGAGTACACGACGATGCCTCGGATCGTCCTACAGGGACGGGCCGGGGCATCGTCGTGTATCCGGCCGGATTCCGGGGAGTGGTCCGCTCATGGGTGGTTGGAACCGTTCCGGTCGGAGGAGCCGCCGCGATTCTGGGCGGAGAAATGGGCCGAGTTCAAACGGCTGCTGCGACTGTCCTGGGACGAGTCCTCCGCACGAGGGACGCTGGCTCTTTCAGCAGCATTGATCATCGTCGGATGCATCATGGGTGTGGTTGACAAGCTCTCCTGAGCGTCAGGCGATCGGTGCGACAGCTCGAAGCTGGCGCTGCCGTCGACGCCGGTGTCGTCGTCGTTCTTCCTTATTTCCGTCAGAACGTCTTGGCGTCGATCACGAAGCGGTAGCGCACGTCCGAGTTCACGACCCGGTCGTAGGCCTCGTTGATCTTGTCCGCCGCGATCAACTCGATCTCGGCGGTGATGCCGTGTTCGGCGCAGAAGTCGAGCATCTCCTGGGTCTCGGGGATGCCGCCGATCATGGACCCGGTGAGGATCTTGCGTCCCCCGGTCACCGACCCCGCGCGAAGCGACATCGGTTCGCTGGGGATCCCGATCTCCACCATCGCGCCGCGGGGCTTGAGTGTGCGCATGAACTGGTCGAGCGGCAGGGGAGCGGAGACGGTGTTGAGGATGACGTCGAATGTTCCGGTCAGGTTGCGCAGGTTCTGCTTGCCCTCGTCGCCGGCGGTCGCGTAGTGCTCGACGGCGCCGAAGCGCAGCGAGTCGCCCCGCTTGGAGGTGGTCTGCGACAGGACGGTGACCTCGGCGCCCATCGCCACGGCGAGTTGCACGCCCACGTGGCCGAGGCCGCCCATGCCGACCACCGCGACCTTCGAGCCCGGGCCGACGTTCCACTGTCGTAGCGGCGAGTACATGGTGATACCCGCGCACAGCAGCGGCGTGGCGGAGGCCGGGTCGAGACCGTCGGGGACGGAGACGACCATGCGTTCCTCCACCACGATGTGCGTGGAGTATCCGCCCTGCGTGGAGGCGCCTTCCACGGAGTCCTCGGGCAGTGGGGAGCCGTAGGTCATGACGGCGCCGCGCTCGCACTCCTGCTCCTGGCCGGCCTGGCAGGAGGAGCACTCGTGGCAGGAACCGACCATGCAGCCGACGCCCACGCGGTCACCGACTGCGTGCCGGGTGACCTGCGATCCGATCTCGCGGACGATCCCGACGATCTCGTGACCTGGTGTCGTGGGGTACAGGGTGCGTCCCCATTCGCCGCGCGCGTGGTGGATGTCCGAGTGGCAGATGCCGGAGAACTCGATCTCGATGAGCACGTCGGACGGCCCGGTGTCCCGCCGGCGGATCGTGGTCTTCTCCAGCGGCGCGTCGGGTGCGATCGCGGTGACGGCGGCGACGTCCATTGCTTCTCCTGGGGCTCGAGGCAGGTGCTCTCGCCCACAGTAGTTTCCGATGCCACCACCTGCAGCCGCCCCGGTGGTGCGGGGCGGCTGCAGGTGGCGGTGGGTCGGACCGTCAGCTGCCGATGCTGCCGAGGCTGCCGAAGACGTCGACGCTGCCCAGGTTGACGCTGCCCGTGGTGGTGACCGAGAAGTTGCGGAAGTGCACCTCCATCGGGAACTGGGTCTCCTGGAGGGTGGCGACCTGCTCGGGCCCGTCGAGCTGGCGGCTCAGGGTGGGAACGTCCACGTAGTCCTCGGACACGCAGACGGAGGTGGCGACGTAGTCACCGTCATGGAGGTCGGGCACGCTGACCTCGAGCGGGCTGACCGACACCCCCGGCTGATCCGCGAAGGGGCTGTCCTCGTTGACCACCACGCGCAGATCTTTCTGCTCGGTGGGCCACACGGGCTCGTCGAACAGCTCCTCGAAGAAGGTCTCGTCGTAGTTCTCGGGGTCGATGTCGCTGTCGCTGATCGAGCCCTCGACGACCATCGGTCCCACGCACACCATGTCCTTGGGCGCGGTGACCGTGAAGTTCGCGGTGTCGCCCTTGACCTGCACCCGGAGCTCCGGGGAGTCGATCTTGAGGACGTCGGACGGTGCGACGGGCTGGGCCATGGCGACGGCGGGGGCCAGCGCCGCAGCGGCTCCGAGCAGGCCGGCGGCTACGGACGCCGTGGCGAACGTGCGGAGGGAGGTGGATGACATTGCGAGGTCTCCTCGTCGATAAGCGGATGAAGGGGTGTCCGCTCGCTGAACGTCGGCGATGGTCGGACGCCAACAACAGTCAGGTTCTGCTCAGGAAACTTCAACCATCGACGGTGATAAGGGGGCTTATCGGCTGAGCTGCTCGAAACGTCGGACCTGTGGGGTAGCGTCGCCCGCATCATCACCGGAGGTGGCAAAGAGGAGGCGGGATGGCGCAGGTTCTGACGATGCAGCAGATCGCCGACCTCGCCGGGGTCCGGCGGCCCGTCGTCTCGACCTGGCGTCGTCGGTTCGCCGGCAAGCCCACCGCCTTTCCCGAGCCCGTGGATCCCGCCGCGCTGCTGTTCGACGCGCACCAGGTCGGCCGGTGGCTGGAGGAGACGGGCAGGGGGAAGAACCGTGAGGCCGGTGCCGATGCGGTGCTCTACTCGACTCTGGTCGACACGGTCGCCGATCGCCTGGCCGACACGTCGGCGCTGCTCCTGCTGCACGCCCTCGCCGGGGTGCCGCTGTCCGGCAGCGATCCGGCTGAGCTGCTGATGCTGTTGGCGCAGGCCGATGCGGAGTCGGTGCTCCCGCTGGCGGATGCGGCCGCGGCGCTCGAGGAGTCGGAGCTGGTCGCGCAGGTCGACGCCCTGGTCGAGGCCGGGGTCACGGCGACCCGGGTGTTCGCGCGGTTGGTTCGCCGACAGGAGACCGTCGACCCGCGGCTGGGTGCGGAGACGTTGACGGCCGAGGGCGACGGGCTGGCGGTGTCGGTGCTCACTGCGGTGACGGAGGATTCGGAGCGTCTGCTCGCCCCGTGGGGGCCGGGTGGGCTGCGGCTCGTCGTGCGGGCGGTGGAGGGCGGGAACGCCGGGGGCCGTCCGCGGATCGTGGTTCCGGAGGGCGTCACGGATCCGGTGGAACTGCTGCTCTGGCGCTACCTGGTGTCGCTGGGTTGCCAGCTGGAGACTCCGCGTCCGGACGCGGCTGTTCTCACGGTGGGGCAGTGGGCGGCGGCCGGAGTCGACGGCGCCGAGGAGTTCTTCGACGAGCTGGACCGGGTCGTGATCGGTGTGGGGGCGGGGAGCGCCGCGCTGGTTCTGGGTCCGGCGCCGCTGCTGGTCGACCGCCTGCCGGATCCGGCGCCGCGTCGCCGCGTGTTGGGCGTGGGTTCCGGCGGGTATCTCGCCCCGCTGCGGTACGTGGCGCGGTTGCCTGCCGGGATGTGCCGTTTCGGTGGGCGCCGCCGCCTGGCGTTGTGGGCGCTCGGCCATCCGGTCGGGTCCGGGGACGAGCGCCGGTTCACCACCTACGGGGAGCATTCGGCGCATGCGCTGGATGCCGGGGAGTGCCGCGCCGTGGGACACGATGTGGCGGCGGCGCTCCGGGGCGGCGGGGCGCGACGGTCGCATGCGTTTCTGCGCAGTGCGCACCGGGTCACCGGGTCACTGCTCCCGCGTGAGGCGTTGGCGGTGCCGTTGTCCGACGAGCTGGTGGAGGACGGCGGTGACGCGTTGGCCAGGCTGTGGGAGCGCCGCGACGCGTCGGCGCCGGACCTGTTCGAGGGGGTCGAGGTGGAGGCGGCCGGGTCGGCGACGGACCGGTCGGTGCCGTGGGCGGCGGCGACCACCGGGCCTGATCGTCCGGCCCGGGTCATCACGGGCGTCCGCATCCCGCCCGCGGTGTGGGCGGCGGGCGCCGGCGGGATCGGGGTGATCGGGCCGGAGGAGGTGCGGGGCGAGGCGCCGGTGGGATCGCGGACGGTGGATCTGGTCGCGTTGGTGGAGGGTGCCCCGCGTTCCAGGCTCACCGAGCCGGGTGATGTGGTGTTTGTGACGACGACGACGCCGACGGGCCCAGCCGCGATCATCGATTCCGAGGGCGGAAATGTCGTCCAGGCGCCGGCGCGGATTCTGCGGTGTCTCGCACCGTCCGGCGGTGGCAGACGGATCCTGCCGGAGACGGCCGTGCGGGACATCTGCGCATCGCGGGGCTCTGATCCCCGGGCGTGGCGGCTGCGCACCGTCGTCGTCGACTCCGTGGGGCCGTGGCGCACGGTGGCCGCGCGGGCCGCGCGGCGCCGGGCACGGCTGGAACGCGAACTCGCCGCCCTCGATGCGGTGACCACCGAACTCTCTGACGGACTCGCTGCGGGGACGCTGCGGATCATGCAGAACAATTAAGTCTGACGACGATCATGAGGAGAACGCCTGATGGCGAAAGTGTTGGTCCCGGTGCCGCAGGAGGCGTCGACCGCCAAGGAGCTCAAGGACACGCTGTGGAAGGCCGCGGACAAGCTACGAGGGTCTATGGATGCCTCGCAGTACAAGGACGTGGTGCTGGGGCTGGTGTTTCTCAAGTACGTCTCGGATGCCTTCTCCGAGCGTCGGGACGCGATACGTGAGGAGCTGTCCGGTGAGGACGAGTCCTTCATCGGGGAGACCCTGGAGGATCCGGACGAGTACCACGGTTCGGGCGTCTTCTGGGTGCCTTCGGAGGCGCGGTGGGAGTTCATCGCCCGGTTCGCCAAGGGGCTGCCGGCGTCGTCGTCGTCGGATTCTCAGAGCGTCGGCGAGTTGATCGATGCCGCCATGACGGCGCTCATGAGCCACAACGAGTCCCTGGTCGGCACCCTGCCCACCCTGTTCGGGCGGGACAACGTGGACCAGCGGCGCCTGGGCGAGCTGGTGGACCTGTTCAACTCCGCGCGGTTCTCGGGGGGTGGCGCGTCCAAGGCGCGTGACCTGCTCGGGGAGGTGTACGAGTACTTTCTGGAGAAGTTCGCCAAGGCCGAGGGCAAGCGTGGCGGGGAGTTCTACACGCCGCCGGTGGTGGTGCGGACGCTGGTGGAGATCCTGGAGCCGCATTCGGGACGCGTGTACGACCCGTGTTGTGGGTCGGGTGGCATGTTCGTGCAGACGGAGAAGTTCCTCGCCTCGCACGACGAGGATCCCACCAATGTGGCGGTGTACGGCCAGGAGCTCAACGAGCGGACGTGGCGGATGGCCAAGATGAACCTGGCCATTCACGGCATCGACTCGCAGGGGCTCGGTGCGCGCTGGGGCGACACGTTGGCGCGGGACATCCACCCGGACATGCAGGCCGACTTCGTGCTGGCCAACCCGCCGTTCAATATCAAGGACTGGGCGCGGCGCGAGGAC
>DWWG01000071.1 GCA_019119875.1 Candidatus Dietzia intestinigallinarum
CAGGCGCTCGCAGGCGTTGCGTTAGACTTCTCGACCAGCGGTACGCCGCACTCGCCCCCGTAGCCCAATTGGCAGAGGCAACGGATTCAAAACCCGTCCAGTGTCGGTTCGAGTCCGACCGGGGGCACCACGCCTGAGCCCTGTACGCCTCCTCCGCCGACGTGCACCTTCGGCCGTCGTGCGGGGTGTCACGTCCCGGTCGCGGCATCAGTTCCCTGCTTCATGTCGCGCCGGTGGGAACGGCCCTGAGTCAGCCTTCGGTGTCGGCCTTGAGGTTGGTGAGCAGCTCGTGCTGGATCCGCTTGAGCCCGGCCGGCGCGAAGGTGCGCTCGAAGAATCCCCCGACCCCGCCGGCGCCGTCCCAGGACGTGGTCATCTCGACGAGCGAACCACCGGTGGCCTCGCGCACGGTGTAGGTGGTGGCCATGGACGAGTTGGCGTCCGACTCCACCAGTGTCCAGTGGCCGGCCGCGTCCTCGACGGTGACGCTCACCTTGACGTCACGACTGCGCTTCTTGGTGGCCTGGAGGTGCCAGGCCGCGACGGTGCCCTGGCCCTGGCCGCCCTCGATCAGGCGGTAGGCGCTGAACTGCTCGGGTTGGATCCGGGGGCGCACACCCGCGTAGTCGGCGATCGCCGCGGTCACGGCCTCGACGGGCGCCTCGATGACGATGGTGTTGGTGGCGGTGACCCTGGCCATGTTTCGCATACCTCCTCGGATGGTCCGACCCTGTCGCGTCCCGGACGACTCCCGGGCCGGCACCCACGGAAACGGGCGCGTCGGACAGGGTCCATCCTGCCCGACGCGCCCGACCGTGTGCCCGCTGCATCTCATTCGCCGCATGCCTCGCGGCGCAGCGTGCCCCCCGGAAACCGCCGGGGGTCAGTATCCGCGCCGGATCCACTCCTCCAGGTGCGGGGACTCGTCCCCGACCTTGGTGCCGTCACCGTGGCCGGTGTGCACCAGAGTCTCGGCCGGCAGCGTCAGGATGCGCTCCCGGATCGAGGTGATGATGGTGGGGAAATCCGAGTAGGAGCGACCGGTCGCTCCCGGCCCCCCGGAGAACAGCGTGTCTCCGGAGAAGAGCACGCCCGCCTCCGGGACGTGGAAGACCACGGAGCCCGGCGAGTGGCCGGGGGTGTTCATCACGTCGACGCGGGTACCCGCGATCTCCAGTCGCTGGTCGTCCTCGAGGTCCCCGTGCGAGACGTCGGGGTGGGTCTGGTCCCACAGCATCTGGTCACCGGGATGCACCAGGATGGGCGCATCGAGCTTCTCGGACAGCTCGGGGGCCACGGTGATGTGGTCATTGTGGGCGTGCGAGCACAGGATGCCCTTGACCTTGCGTCCGGCCACCGCGTCGATGATCGGTTGGGCCGTGTGCGCCGCGTCGATCACGAACACCTCGGAATCGTCCCCGAGGATCCAGATGTTGTTGTCCACCTCCCACTCGCCGCCGTCGAGCGCGAAGATCCCGCTCGTGACCACCTTCTCGATACGCAGTCCGCCGGTGTAGCCGGCGCTGGTGTAGACCTCACTCACAACGTCACCACCGATCGCAGGACAGAGCCTGCCTTCATAGCGTCGAATGCGGCCTCGACGGCGTCGATGCCGATCCGCTCGGACACGAACTTCTCCAACGGGAGACGGCCCTGCAGATGCAGGTCCACGAGCATCGGGAAATCCCGCTCCGGCAGGCAGTCGCCGTACCAGGACGACTTGAGCGAGCCGCCCCGACCGAAGAAGTCGAGCAGCGGCATCTCGAGCCTCATCTCGGGGGTCGGGACACCGACCAATACGACCGTGCCGGCCAGATCGCGCGCGTAGAACGCCTGCTCGTAGGTCTCCGGGCGGCCGACGGCGTCGATCACGACGTCCGCTCCGAACCCACCGGTGAGCTCCTGGATGGCCGCCACCGGGTCAGTCTCGCGCGAATTGACCGTGTGCGTGGCCCCGAAGTCCTTGGCCCACTCGAGCTTGGTGTCGTCGATATCCACCGCGATGATCGTCGAGGCCCCGGCCAACCGGGCGCCCACGACGGCGGCCACGCCCACCCCGCCGCAGCCGATGACAGCGACGGACTGGCCACGGCTCACACCGCCGGTGTTGACGGCCGCGCCGAGACCGGCCATCACGCCACATCCGAGCAGTCCCGCCACCGCAGGGTCCGCCTCCGGGTCCACCTTGGTGCACTGTCCCTCGTGCACCAGGGTCTTGTCGATGAAGGCGCCGATCCCCAATGCCGGGGTGAGCTCGGTTCCGTCGGTCAACGTCATCTTCTCGGAGGCGTTGTGGGTCGCGAAGCAGTACTGCTGCTCGCCCCGTTTACACGCGCGGCACTCGCCACACACGGCACGCCAGTTGAGGACCACGAAGTCCCCCTCGGCGACGTGGGTCACCCGGTCACCCACGGTCTCGACTATCCCCGCGGCCTCGTGGCCGAGCAGAAACGGGTACTCGTCGTTGATTCCGCCGTCCCGGTACGCGAGATCGGTGTGGCAGACACCGCACGCCTGCACACGCACGATGACGTCGTTGGGTCCGGGGTCGGGGACCACGACGTCGACGAGCTCGACCTCGGCCCCCTTGCTGCGGGCGATGACGCCCCTGACGGTCTGCGACATTGATTGCCTTTCCGCTAGAACAGAGTGCTCCTCGCCCCACTGTGTCAGAAAGACGCGACGCATGAGGCGACAACGGCTCGCGCCCCGCCTCCCTGGTGGGAGACGGGGCGCGAGGGGGTCCGGACGGCTCAGTGGACCTGCCGGCGGGGCGTCACACGACGACGCCGTTGCCGCGCAGCCAGGGCACGGGGTCGATCCACTGACCGGCGGCATTGCGCACACCGAAATGCAGGTGCGGGCCGGTCGAGTAACCGCGGTTGCCGACGGTGCCGATGACCTGGCCGGCGTTGACCCGCTGGCCGACCGACACGTAGTTCTGGTCGTTGTGGCCGTACTCCAGCAACTCGCCGTCGTCGGTCTGGATCCGGATCCACAGGCCGTACCCGGATGCGGGGCCGGCTGCGACGACCTCGCCGGACTTGGCGGCGTAGATCGGGGTGCCGATCGGCGCCCCGAAGTCGGTGCCGTTGTGGAATGTGCCCCAGCGCGGGCCGAAGCCCGAGGTGACGGGCCCGTTGGTGGGTGCGTGCGCGCCTCCGACACCCGGGACGCCCAGGGACCCGAGCATCGACGGATCGATCGCGAAGTCCGCCGCGTAGTCACGCAGTTCCTGCTCGTTCAGGCCCAGGCCCTCGATGGCTCCCTGGGCCATCTCGGCGAGCTGCTCGGGATTCACCTCCGCGGACTGGGCGGAGGCAGCGGGGGCGGCGGCCATGGCCACTCCCCCGGACAGCGCGGCGCCGGCGACGGCTCCCGCGACGAGTCGGCCCATCCGGGCGGACGATCGGACAGCGCGGTGACGACCGCCGGCTGCGCCGGAGCCGTCCATGCCGAACCGCTCGGCGAGCTCGGCGAAGGGAATGCTGGTGGCGTCGGACATCAGGGAAGACCTCAAAGTCTGTTGCGGGTGGAGCAGTGAGCCGACCGGCTTCCCCGGTGGCTTCCAAGAAGGTAACAGAACAGTCTCGACACTGTCACGCCAAAAGCACAAAAAGATACAAACGCGCCGGTCAGGGGATTGCTGACCGGCGCCTTCGAACCGTTATCTGTCGGTGATCAGTGATCCGCCTCGCCGATGCGGTGGACGAGAATGAAGTTGGTGGAGCCCTCGACCCCCGGGACGTTCCCGGCCACGAGCACGATCAGGTCGTCCTTGTTGTACCCCTCGAGAGGAAGCAGCATCTCGTCGGTGACCTTGACGACCTCCGCGGTGTCGTTGATCCGATCGGTGAGGAACGTCTCCGTGCCCCACGTGAGCGCCAGCTGACTGCGGATCCGGGGGTCGCCCGTGATCGCGATCAGCGGCAGGTGACTGTGCAGCCGGGCCAGCCGCCGCACAGTGTCGCCCGTCGACGTGACCGCGACGAGCGCCTTTGCGCCCAGCCGCTCGCCGATCTCACGGGCCGAATAGGAGATGACCCCTCTCTTCGTGCGGGGGATGTGGACCAGATCGGGCGCCGCGGTGGAATCCGATTCGACGGCCAACGCGATCGAGGACATCGTCCGCACCGCATCGATGGGGTACTTGCCCACCGACGTCTCTCCGGAGAGCATCACCGCATCCGCGCCGTCGAGCACCGCGTTGGCCACATCAGAGGCCTCGGCACGCGTGGGCCGAGAGTTGCCGATCATCGACTCCAACATCTGGGTGGCGACGATCACGGGCTTGGCGTTCTCACGCGCGATCTGGATGGCGCGCTTCTGCACGAGCGGCACCTCCTGCAGCGGGAGCTCCACGCCCAGGTCACCGCGCGCCACCATGATCGCGTCGAACGCCAACACGATGGACTCGAGGTTCTTGATGGCCTCGGGCTTCTCGAGCTTGGCGATCACCGGGACGTGGACACCGACCTCGTCCATGATCTCGTGCACCAGGTCGACATCCGCCGGGGACCGGACGAACGACAGGGCGATGAAGTCCACACCCAGCTCGAGCGCGAAGCGCAGGTCAGCGATGTCCTTCTCGCTCAGCGCGGGCACCGAGACGTTCATACCGGGCAGGGAGACACCCTTGTTGTTGGACACCGTGCCGCCCTCGGTGACCAGGCAGTGCACGTCCTCCCCCTCGACCCGCTCGACGGTGAGTCCGATGTTCCCGTCATCCACGAGCAGTCGGTCACCGGGACGCGCGTCGTCCGCGAGCCCCTTGTAGGTGGTGGAGACGCGCTCCTTGGTGCCCTCCACATCGGCGACGGTGATGACCACCCTGTCGCCCTCGGCCCACACGTGGCTGCCCTCGATGAAGCGGCCGAGCCGGATCTTGGGCCCCTGCAGGTCGGCCAGCACACCCACCGCGCGGCCGGTCTCGTCCGAGGCCTTGCGGACCCAGCGGTAGTTCGCCTCGTGATCGGCGTGCTCGCCGTGACTGAAGTTCAGCCGCGCGACATCCATTCCGGCGTCGACGAGTTCACGGATGCCGGCTTCGGAGGCGACGGCAGGGCCCAGGGTGCAGACGATCTTGGTACGACGGTTCACCCCGACCAATCTAGTCCTCTCTGTCGGACTGCCGGTGAACCGGACGTCAACGACCGGCCAACGGGGGCGACTCGTCCTCTGACGCGTCGCCGGTGTCACCCGCGGCACGCAGCTCGGACGGATCCTCACGTCCCTTGCGTATCCGCCAGAAGTAGACCAGCGCGAGCACCATCACGAGCACCGAGACGATGGTGTTGATCCGGAGGCCGAGCACCAGGGTGGCCTCGTCGGCACGCATCAGCTCCACCCAGAACCGACCGAAGCAGTACAGCGCCACGTACAGTGCGAAAACCCGGCCGTGACCGAGCCGGTAGCGACGGTCGATCACCACCAGCAGCAACGCCACGAGCACGTTCCACAGCAGCTCGTAGAGGAATGTGGGATGCACGGTCGCCAGCACCTGCCCGGTGGAGCGTCCGATCGTCTCCGAGTACCCGTAGGTCTCGTCGTAACGCTGGTAGATCTCCAGGGCCCACGGGACATCGGTCTCCCGGCCGTACAGCTCCTGGTTGAAGTAGTTTCCCAACCTGCCGATGCCCTGTGCCAGCACGATGCCGGGCGCCACCGAGTCACCGAACGCCCCGAGCGCCCGGATCCCCTGCTGACGCAGTCCGATATAGGCGCCGAGGGCGCCGAACGCGACCGCGCCCCAGATGCCGAGCCCGCCGTCCCAGATCTTCAGCGCGTCGACGGGATTGCGACCCTCCCCGAAGTAGCGGTACCAGTCGGTGGCGACGTGGTAGATGCGTCCACCGATCAGTCCGAAGGGGATGGCCCACAGTGCGGTGTCGACGACCACGCCGGCGCGGCCCCCACGGGCGACCCAGCGCTTCTCGCCCCACCAGATCGCCACGATGATCCCGACGATGATCCAGAGCGCGTAGGCACGCAGCGGGAAGGGGCCGATCTCCCAGACCCCCTGGGGCGGGCTGGGGATCACGACGGCCTCCCCGGCCGGCGCACGCCCTCGGCGAGCTCCGCGGTGAGACGGCCCAACTCCTCGAGACCTTCCGAGGCGGCCGTGATGAGCGCGGAACCGACGATCACGCCGTCGGCGTACGAGGCGATCTCCGCGGCCTGGTCACCGCTGCGGACCCCCAGCCCCACACCACACGCGAGGTCGGAGAGCTCGCGCACACGGGCGGTGAGGACCCTGGGGGCGTCCGTGACGACGTCGCGGGCGCCGGTGACCCCCATGACGGCCTGGACGTAGACGAACCCACCGGTCTTCGACAGCGTCATCGCCAGGCGCTCCGGCGTGGACGACGGCGCCACCAGGAACACCCGGTCCACGCCGTGCGCGTCGGTGGCCGCGATCCACTCGTCCGCCTCGTCGGGGATGAGATCCGGGGTGATGACGCCCGCTCCCCCCGCCGCGGCGAAGTCGGCCGCGAAGCGCTCCACCCCGTACTGCAGGATCGGGTTCCAGTAGCTCATGACCGCCGGCACGGCCCCGGCCTCGGCCACCGCGCGGACCACCTCGAAGGTGTCACGAACCCGGAAGCCGGCCCCGAGCGCCGTGTTCGCGGCCGCCTGGATGGTCGGCCCGTCCATCATCGGATCGGAGTACGGGATGCCGACCTCGACGACATCGCAACCATTCGCGACCATCGTGCGCACCGCCTCGATCGAGCCCTCGACCGTCGGGAAGCCCGCCGGATAGTAGCCGATCAGTGCCGCCCGCCCCTCGGCACGACACCGCTCGAACACGTTGCTGAGAACACTCATCCCTCGACTCCCCCGTCCGCGAGAGCGCCCTCGCCGTCGTCGTCGGCCCGGTACACATCGACCCCCGCGTCGGGCGGGGCACCACCGCCCAACAATCCGAACCACCGCGCGGCGGTGTCGACGTCCTTGTCACCACGACCCGACACGTTGACCAGGATCACCTCGACGCCCTCGGCGGCGAGCTGCGCAGCACCGGCGACCGCGTGCGCCGACTCGATCGCCGGGATGATGCCCTCGGTGCGGCACAGCTGCGCGAAGGCGTCCATGGCCTCCGAGTCCGTGACCGGCCGGTACTCGGCGCGGCCGATCTGCGACAGGTGGGAGTGCTCCGGCCCCACGCCCGGGTAGTCCAGACCGGCGGAGATGGAATGGGACTCGATGGTCTGTCCGTCCGAGTCCTGCATCAGGTGTGCGTACGAGCCCTGGAAGACGCCCGGACGACCGGCGTTCACCGTCGCGGCGGTACGACCCGACTCCACACCGTCCCCGCCCGCCTCGCAGCCCACGAGCCGAACCGCGGCGTCGTCGAGGAACGGATGGAACAGTCCGATCGCGTTGGAACCACCGCCGACACACGCGACCGCCGCGTCGGGGAGCCGACCGGCCTGGTCGAGCATCTGCGCGCGCGCCTCGGTGCCGACGATCCGCTGGAAGTCGCGGACCATCGCCGGGAACGGGTGCGGCCCCGCGGCGGTACCGAACGCGTAATACGTGTCCTCGGCCCGGGACACCCAGTCACGCATGGCCTCGTTGATGGCGTCCTTCAGCGTGGCCGAGCCGATCTCCACCGACTCCACCTCCGCGCCGAGCAGCCGCATCCGGGCCACGTTCAACGCCTGGCGCCGCACATCGACCGCGCCCATGAAGATCTTGCACTCCAGCCCCAGCAGCGCACACGCGGTGGCGGTGGCGACCCCGTGCTGCCCGGCGCCCGTCTCCGCGATGACGCGGGTCTTGCCCATCCGTTTGGCCAGCAGCGCCTGGCCCAGGACATTGTTGATCTTGTGGGAGCCGGTGTGGTTGAGATCCTCACGCTTGAGGAACACCCGGGCACCCACCTCTGCGCCGAACCGCCCGGCCTCGTACAGCGGTGACGGGCGACCGGAATAGTGCCGCTGGAGCCGGTCCAGCTGCGCCAGGTACTCCTCGTCGGTGCGGGCCTTGGCGTAGGCGTCGGTCACCTCGTCGATCACCGCCATGAGCGCCTCGGGCACATAGCGCCCCCCGAACAGCCCCCAGTGGCCCTTCTGATCAGGCTCGTGGCCGGTCGGGGTACGAAGGACGTCCCCCATCGACGGAAGTGGTGGCAGATCGTTGGAAGTCACGCACCCAGTCTGCCGGAAGCCCGGCCGGACGGACTAGCGGGGTCCCTGCGGGCAGGACGGGTGCGCGCCCGCCGTGGCCAGCGCATTGCACGCGGCACGCGGATCGCCCTGCGTCACCAGTCCCTCACCCACGAGCACCGCGTCGGCGCCCACGCCGGCGTACGCCAACAGGTCGGAGGCATCCCGGACACCGGACTCGGCGATCTTGACGACGTGCGACGGCAGACCCGGTGCGATACGGGAGAACACGTCCCGGTCGACCTCGAGGGTCTTGAGGTTGCGGGCGTTGACACCGATCACCGACGCCCCGGCCTCCAGGGCGCGGTCCGCCTCCTCCTCGGTGTGGACCTCCACCAACGCGGTCATCCCGAGGGACTCGGTGCGATCCAGCAGCGAGACCAGGGCCTCCTGCTCGAGGGCGGCGACGATCAGCAGGACGAGGTCGGCACCGTGCGCCCGCGCCTCGTGGATCTGGTACGGCCCCACGACGAAGTCCTTGCGCAGCACCGGGATGTCCACCGCGCGACGCACGGCGTCGAGATCCGCCAGGTTGCCGTTGAAACGGCGCTCCTCGGTCAGGCACGAGATGATCCGTGCGCCACCGTCCTCGTACATCCGCGCCAGGTCGGCCGGATCCGGGATGTCGGCGAGCCGCCCCTTGGACGGACTGGACCGTTTGACCTCGGCGATGACACCGACCCCGGGGTCACGCAGAACCTTCAGCGCGTCGAGCGGGGCCGGAGCCGACCTGGCCGCCTTCTTCACCGACTCCAGGTCGATAACCGCCTCGCGGGCCGCGACGTCCTCACGGACGCCGTCGAGAATCGAGTCGAGCACGGTGCCCACCGTGACCTCCCTCAGCAGAAATGGGGGGATAAGTGTGATCGAGATCAACAATAGAGGCCCGGACCGGGGTTCCCGAATCGGGACCTCCCGGGGAGTTACGTCACTCTGTCGGATCGCGCCCGTCGTCCAGCTCCTGCCAGAGATCGCGGTCCGACTCCCGCTCACCGTCCACGCTACCGGTCGCCTCCGCGCGCCGGGCGGCCGGAGTCACGTAGCGATCGTCACGGCGTACCGCGTGCGCCGGCCGGATCATCACGACCAGCCCCGCGGCCAGCAGGGCCACCGCACCGGCGCCGGTGGGCGCGAGTCCGCTCGAGCTCGTGGAGATCTCGGTGATCTGCGACCACTCAGGCACGGCCGCCGACCCCTCGGCTCCGGGCCCCGCATCGGTGCGCGCCTGCCCCTCCGTGCTGGTGACGACGGAGTGGACGCGGTCCTCGTCGACCTCACCGACACCGGAGAACAGCAGTGTCGCCGCGGCGACACCGAGGAGGGCGATGACGGCACCCACCACGCGGGCACCCGTGCCCCGCACCAGCGCCACGGCGGCGACCGCGGCGACCGCTCCCAGCGCCAGCGGGACCAACGCGGGCTGCCAGTCGCTCCCGGTCAGGGTCCTGGCGACCGACCCGGACTGGTCGTTGAACGCCACCACCTCGAGCCACGTGGCCCGTGAGGCGACCCACAACAGGGCGGCACCGACGAGGAGCAGGACCACCGGCACCAGAATTCGGACGCGTTGCGTCACCGCGATCCCTCCTCGTCGAGCGGGTCCACGGCGTCGCGCAGGGTCTCCGCGGCGGCCACGGCCCGCAGGACGGCCAGCGCCTTGTTCTGACATTCCTCGTCCTCGGACCGCGCGACCGAGTCCGCGACGATACCCGCGCCCGCCTGGACGTACGCCGTGCCGTTCTTGATGACCGCTGACCGGATCGCGATGGCCTGGTCGGTGTTGCCGGCGAAATCGAGATACCCCACCACTCCCCCGTAGACACCGCGGCGGGTGTCCTCGAGGTCCTCGATGATCTGCAGTGCACGCGGCTTGGGCGAGCCGGAGAGGGTACCGGCCGGGAAGCACGCGGTCACCGCGTCGAGGCCGGTGCGTCCCTCGGCCAGTCGACCCGAGACGGTGGAGACCATGTGCATGACATGGCTGTAGCGCTCGACCTGCCGGAACTTGGTCACCTCCACCGTCCCCGGGGCACACACCCGGCCCAGGTCGTTGCGACCGAGATCCACCAGCATGAGGTGCTCGGCGTTCTCCTTGGCGTCCTCGGTCATGTCCTTGGCCAGCAGGAGGTCGTGCTCCTCGTCCCGCCCACGGGGCCGGGTACCGGCGATGGGGTTGGTGGTGGCGATGCCGTCCTTCACCGTGACGAGCGCCTCCGGGCTGGAGCCGACCACCGTGAACGCCGTGCCGCCGAAACCGTCCTCGCCCGTGCCGTCGGGCACGGTGAGCAGGAACATGTACGGGCTCGGGTTGGTGGTGCGCAGAATCCGGTAGACGTCACGCGGCGAGGCCGCGGTGTCGACCTCGAACCGCTGACTCAACACGACCTGAAACGTCTCCCCGGCGTGGATCTGCTCGATGATGTCCGCCACCCGCGCCCGATACGTCGCCTCGTCGGTGCGACGACGGATCCGGGGCGCCGGGGTGTCGAAGACACTGACGCCGCCCTGCCCCGGTGCGGCCAGGCGGGCCGTCATCGACTCGACCCGCGCCACCGCGTCCTCGTAGGCCTCCTCCACCCGCTCGTCGCTCCCGTCCCAGTTGACGGCGTTGGCGATGAGGTGGATGCGGCCCTCGTGGTGATCGAAGGCGGCCAGATCGGTGGCCAACAACTGCAGGAGCTCCGGCACCCGGAGGTCGTCGAGGGTGTCCGGATCGATCCGTTCGAGACGTCGAACGATGTCGTAGCCGAGGAAGCCCACCATCCCGGATGTCAGAGGCGGGAGCCCCTCGATGGGATCGGTCCGCAGCAGGTCCAGGGTCCTGCGGAGCGCGTCGACCGGATCCCCGCCGGTCGGCGCACCCGCCGGCACGTTCCCCCACCAGGTGGCCTCACCGGCGGCGTCGACGGTCAGCGCGGCGGCCGCGCCACACCCGATGAACGACCAGCGCGACCATGACCTTCCGTGCTCTGCGGACTCCAGCAGGAAGGTGCCCGGCCGGTCGGCGGCGAGCTTGACGTAGGCGGACAGCGGGGTCTCCGAATCGGCCAGGACCGTTCGCACGACCGGAACCACGCGATGACCGGTGGCCAGCGCCCGGAACTGCTCGAAGGTGGTGGTGCGGGTGCTCATCCGAGGACCCGGCCCCCGACACCGAAGGAATCGTGGGGCATGTCGGCGACGTGGACCCACACCTTGGCCGGGTCCTTGCCGGAGGCCTCGGCGTAGGCGGCGGTGACGGCCTCGATCACGCGGGCCTTGTCCGCCGCCGGCATCCCGCCGAGCTGATTGATCTGGATGAAGGGCACGGCGGCTCAGTCCTCCCTGAGAAGAGTGGCGGTGTCGAAGCAGCTGGTGGTTCCGTTGTGACAGGCGGCGCCGGTCTGGTCCACACGGAGCAGCACGGTGTCGCCGTCGCAGTCGATCTCGACGCTGCGGACATGCTGGACGTGTCCGGACGTCTCCCCCTTGACCCACCGCTGCCCGCGCGAGCGCGAGAAGTAGACGCCACGCCGGGTCGCCAGGGTCTCGGCGAGGGCGGCGTCGTCCATCCACGCCATCATGAGCACCCGGTCGGACATCGCGTCCTGGACGACCGCGGCGACCAATCCGTCCGGTGTCCGGGACAGGCGGTCGGCGATCGCCGGGTCGAGGACGTACTCGCTCATCGGACCGTGATCCCCTCTGCGGCCATCGCCTTCTTGACGTCGCCGATCGTCATCTCGCCGAAGTGGAATACGCTCGCGGCGAGCACGGCATCCGCGCCGGCGTGGACGGCGGGCGCGAAGTGCTCGACCGCGCCGGCGCCTCCCGAGGCGATGACGGGGATGGTCACCGCCTCCCGGACCGCACGGACCATCGCCAGGTCGAAGCCCGCCTTGGTGCCGTCGGCGTCCATCGAGTTGAGCAGGATCTCCCCCACCCCGAGCTCCTGGCCACGCCGGGCCCATTCGATGGCGTCGATACCGGTGCCACGGCGGCCGCCGTGAGTGGTGACCTCCCAGCCCGACGGGGTGGGACGCTCCCCTGTCGGGACGGTCCGCGCATCGACGGACAGGACGATGCACTGTGCTCCGAAACGCCGACTGAGCTCGCCGAGGAGCTCGGGACGGGCGATCGCGGCGGTGTTGACACTGACCTTGTCGGCCCCGGCACGCAGCAGCTGGTCCACGTCGTCCTCGGTGCGGACGCCACCACCGACCGTGAGGGGGATGAAGATCTGCTCGGCGGTCCTCTTGACCACCTCGATCATGGTGCCGCGGCCCGACGACGACGCCGTCACATCCAGGAAGGTCAGTTCATCGGCCCCCTGCTCGCCGTAGGCGGCCGCCAGCTCGACCGGATCTCCGGCGTCACGCAGGTCGAGGAAGTTCACGCCTTTGACCACACGGCCGGCATCGACGTCCAGGCAGGGGATCACCCTGGTTGCGAGAGTCATGATCGGTTCAGCGTCCTTCCTCGAGCCACTGCCGCGGGCTCTCGGGGTCCGGGGTCGCGCGTCGACGACCCGCTTCGAAGAAATTTCCCGGGTCCCCGAGCTGGGTGACCGTGTCGAGCACCTCGACGTGGGCCCGCGGCCCGGCGGCCAGCAATGACTGGGACTCGACGGACCACGGCTCCCCCGCCAGGTCCGTGACCACGCCGCCGGCCGACCGCACGTGAGAGGTGCCCGCGGCGTTGTCCCAGGCGAAGTTCCCGAAGCTCACCGCCGCCGACAGTCTTCCGGAGGCCACGAACGACAGGTCCACACCGGTCGAGCCGAACTTCCGCGTCCGCGCCGCGTCGAGGGTGAGCTGTTCGAAAACCTCGCGCCGGTAGGCCGGAGGGTAGGTGGTCCTGGCACCGGTGTTGAGGGAGCCCAGACCGAGGGCGACGTCTCGGATCGAGACATCGGGCAGGGCCGGGACCACCTCGTCGTTCTGCCGGAGGGGGCCACCGGCGACCGAGGTGAACCTCAGACCGAGGAGCGGCAGCCAGGTCAGACCGAGCACCGGCTGACGGTCATGGACGAGCGAGACCAGGATCCCCGCGGTGGGGATGCCCAGCGAGTAGTTGGCGGTGCCGTCGATCGGGTCCACCACCCACAGGGTCCCCTCGTTGACCGGGGGGCCGCCGTACTCCTCACCGTGCACCTCGAGCCCGGTTCCCTCGCGCAGCGCGTCGGTAATCCGGCGCTCCAGCTCGAGATCCAGTTCGGTGGCGAAGTCGGTGCGGGTGCCCTTGTACTGGACCCCCTTCGCGCCGACCCCCTCGATGAACCTCGGCGAGACCTCGTCGAGAACCCGGACGGCCAGCGCGAGCGCCTCCGCCGGGTCGACGGGGACATCCGTCGGCAGGGTGTTTCCGGTCTGATAGTCCATCTCGGGCCTCCTGCTCGAGGTCGTGCTACGTGTGGCTACCGGGGGATCATGGCACGTCAGTGGGTCCCCATGGCGGCGAGTGCGTCCGGGAGCGTGAACCTGCCGGCGTAGAGGGCCTTACCGATGATCGCCCCTTCGACGCCCTGCGGGACCAGGGTGGCGATCGCCTGAAGGTCTGCGATGGACGAGACACCTCCGGAGGCGACCACCGGCGCGTCGGTGGCGGCGCAGACCTGCGCGAGCATCTCGATGTTGGGACCGTTCAGCATGCCGTCCTTGGAGACGTCCGTGACGACGTAGCGCGCGCATCCGTCGGTGTCCAGACGCTGGAGAACCTCCCACAGGTTTCCGCCGTCGGACACCCAACCCCGGCCCCGCAGACGGGGCTCGCCGTCCACCACCCGCACGTCCAACCCGACCGCGATCCGGTCTCCGTGACGCGCGATCGCCGAGCGGCACCACTGCGGGTTCTCCAGGGCGGCGGTACCCAGGTTCACCCGTGCGCACCCGGTGGCCAGGGCCGCCTCGAGCGAGGCGTCGTCGCGGATGCCGCCGGACATCTCGACCTTGATGTCGAGGGCGCCCACGACCTCGGCGAGGAGATCGCGGTTGCTTCCACGTCCGAACGCGGCGTCCAGGTCCACGAGGTGGACCCACTCCGCACCGTCGCGCTGCCACTGCATCGCGGCCTCCAGCGGCGAACCGTACGAGGTCTCGGTTCCCGCCTCTCCCTGGACGAGGCGGACGGCCTGCCCGTCGGCCACATCGACGGCGGGCAGGAGTTCGAGGTAAGAAGCATTGCTCACGGGGGTCAGCCTAGTCCGTCAGGACCGGGACGCCCGTCATCGCCCACCACGGCTGAGGGGTCGTCCCCGTACTCCGCTCGGATGGCGCGGTCGGTGATCCGGTTCGAGGTCACCCCCATGGCGGCGATGGTCACGACGATGCCGACGAGCGCGATGACCGCGCGCCCCGCCGGGCCGACGGGGATCACGGCCACCGCGACCGCGGTGAGTCCGAGGCACAACACGCCGGCGCCGGCCACCCACAGCGCGAGCACCGCGAACGAGACCGGGGCGGACGGCCCGCCGGGCCTAGCCAAGGGACCTGATCCAGTTCTCAAGCAGGTGGAGTCCGGCGTCCCCGGACTTCTCCGGGTGGAACTGGGTGGCGACCAGCGGCCCGTTCTCCACGGCGGCCACGAACCTGGTCCCGTGGGTGGCCCAGGTGACGTCGGGCGCCCGTAGGTGATCGGACGGCTCCATCACCCACTCTCTCACCCCGTACGAGTGGACGAAGTAAAAGCGCTCGTCGGCGGGCATCCCGGCGAACAGGACCGACCGCTCCGCCGCCTCGACGGTGTTCCATCCCATGTGAGGCAGTACGGGGGCCTCCAATCGCTCGACCACACCCGGCCACTCCCCGCAGCCCGGTACACCCGTGGAGTCCTCGTGCTCGCCGTCGGAGAACTCGACACCCCGGTCGAACATCACCTGCATCCCCACACAGATCCCGAGCACCGGGCGCGAGCCGGCGAGTCGTTCACCGATGATCCGGGGACCACGCACCGCCTCGAGGCCCTTCATGCACGCGGCGAACGCGCCGACACCGGGCACCACCAACGCCTCGGCCTCGGTGGCCACGCGCGGGTCGGAGGTCAGTTGGACCGTCGCCCCGACGCGCTCGAGCGCCCGCTGGGCCGATCGCAGGTTGCCGGATCCGTAGTCCAGGAGCGCCACCCGCGTGCTCGTCGTCGTCATACTCCCACCCTAAACTCCCGCGTCGGGGAGGGTCAGTTCGCGTGGGGGCCTCGTACGTCGGGCGTGGACCGCCGCCGGGCCACCCACGATCACGACGATCCCGGCCGCCACGGTGAACAACACCACGTAGCCGAAGCCGGCGAGCCCGCCCATCACGATCGAGCCGAGCCCCGTGCCGGTGTCGAAGGAGATGTTCCACGACGCCGAGGCCGTCCCCAGGCGCGAGCGGGGCATCCGTTCGAACGATCCCACCAGTGCGTCGTTCTGCACAGCACCGAATCCGATGCCGAACACGATCGAGGGGACGAGGAACCACCACGGGTTCACCGCCATCGACACCATGACGGCGATACCGGCCATGCCGGTCGCCGCAAATCCCAGACCCGGCCAGACCATGGAACCGGGACCCTGCCGGTCCGAGACCAGCCCGGCGAAGGTACGCCCGACGATCACCCCGGCGCCGACCAGCCCGAGCCCCACCCCTGCCACGACGGCGCCGCTTCCGTGGATGATCTCGTCGAGCGCGGGCGACAGGAACGACGCCCCGGCGCCGTAGGGCAGCGAGACCGCGATCATCACCAGGAACGGCCCGACCAGCAGCACGAGAGCCTGCCCGGAGCTCATGGCGGAGCGTTCGGAGGGCTCGGGCGGGGTCGGGTAGACGCGTGGCAGACGCGCTGCGGCCAGCAGCCCCACGGCACCGAAGGCGGTGGCGCTCCAGGCCACCGTCGCCAGTCCGAACGCGTCGAGCGTCCAGAGTCCTGTCGGCAGGAAGAGGGCTTCGGAGATACCGATGGCCAGCCCGATGAGCGAGGTCGCGCGACCGAGCATGCCGGGCGGTGCGAGCTCGGCTACCAGTGCGGAGCCGGCGACGGTCATCATGCCGAACCCGGCCCCGCGCACCCCGCTCACCGACAGCACCGCGAACGGGCTGTCGAACAGGGCCAGCAGTCCCGAGGGCAGACCGAGCAGGGAGCTGCCGATACCGAGCACCCAGCGGTAGCCGATCACCCCGGTGATTCTGGGCGTGAGCAGCTGGAAGACCACGGTGACCGTCATGAACACACCGGTGGTCGCGCCGGCGACGAACTCACTGCCGCCGCCACGGACCACCGCCAGCGGCACGACCGGCAGCAGCAGCGAGAACCCGCCGAAGGCGAGCAGTACCAGTGCGAACGCCGCCAGGATCCCCGGTGTCCTGGTCAGCTGCGACAGCGCCCCGGACGAGGAACCACGCGACGTCACGCCGGCATCACAGTGCACCCTTGGTGGAGGGGATACCGGTGATACGGGGATCCGGCTCGACGGCCGCACGCAGCGCGCGGGCGACCGCCTTGTACTCGGCCTCGGTGATGTGGTGCGGGTCCCGTCCGTAGTGGACGATGACGTGCAGCGCGATGCGGGCGTTGGAGGCCAGGGTCTCGAACACGTGCTTGTTGAGAACGGTGCCGTACGGCGCACTGTCGTGACCGATCACCACGTATCCGATCATCATGTCGGGCTCGCCGGTGTGGACGCAGTAGGGACGCCCCGAGACGTCGACGACGGCTTCGGCGAGGGCCTCGTCCATGGGAAGTGAGCACTGGCCGAACCGGCGGATACCGCGCTTGTCGCCCAGCGCCTGTCCGATGGCCTGTCCCAGCACGATGGCGGTGTCCTCGACGGTGTGGTGGGCCTCGATGTCGTTGTCTCCGCTGGCGCGCACGGTCAGGTCGAACGCGCCGTGTTGCCCGAAGGCGGTGAGCATGTGGTCGAAGAACGGAACCCCGGTCGAGATGTCCGTTCGTCCGGTGCCGTCGAGGTCGATCTCCACCACGATCGACGACTCGGTGGTCGTCCTCTCGACGCGGCCCCGCCGCGCGGTCTGCTCAGTCATCGCTTCTCCTTCGTCCGGGACTCGATCTCCTCGTCCGCCAGTTCGGCGCTCACCTGCAGCAGCCGGTCGTTCTCGTGCTCGAGCCCGATCGTCGCACGAAGCCGCCCCGGGATGCCCACGTCGCGGATGAGTACTCCGGCGTCGAGGTACCGCTGCCAGGCGCGTGAAGCGTCGGTGAACGGCCCGTAGAGGACGAAGTTGGCCTCGCTGGGCACCACCTCGTATCCCAGTTCCTCCAGTCCGGCGGTGACGCGCCCGCGTTCGTCGGCGAGCTTCGCGACCGAGGCGAGGGTCTCGTCGGCGTGACGCAGGGCTGCGCGCGCGGCGGCCTGCGCGATCATCGACAAGTGGTACGGCAGCCGCACCAGCAGCACGGCGTGGACGAAGGCCGGGTCCGCGGCGAAGTAGCCGAGCCGGCCGCCGGCGAACGCGAACGCCTTGCTCATGGTCCTGGAGACCACGAGCTTGTTCGGGTACTCGGCCAGCAGGCTACAGGCGCTGGGCGACGGTGAGAACTCGGCGTACGCCTCGTCCACAACCACGATCCCCGGCGCCGCGTCGAGCAGCCGTCGCAGGTCGTCGAGGTCCACGACGTGCCCGGTCGGGTTGTTGGGGGTCGTCACGAAAAGCACGTCGGGACGAAACTCCGCGAGGGCGGCCACCGCGGCGTCGACGTCGATCGACAGGTCCGCGGCACGCTCGACCGGGATCCACTCGGTGTCGGTCCCGGCCGCCAGGATGGGGTGCATCGAGTAGCTGGGGACGAAGCCCATGGCGCGGCGTCCGGGACCGCCGAATGCCTGCAGCAGCTGCTGGAGGATCTCGTTGGAACCGTTGGCCGCCCACACCATGTCCACGTCGAGATCGACGCCGGTCTGTGCGGACAGGTAGGCGGCCAGGTCGGTTCGCAATCCCACCGCGTCACGGTCGGGGTAGCGGTTGAGGTCGCCGGCGGCGGCGGAGACGGACTCCGCGATGTCCGCGACCAGCTCGGCGCTGGGCGGGTGCGGGTTCTCGTTGGTGTTGAGCTGCACCGGGACCTCGAGCTGCGGGGCGCCGTAGGCGCTGCGGCCACGGAGGTTGTCGCGCAGCGGGAGGGCGTCCAGTCCGACGTCCGGGCGGGAGGTGGCGGTCACTGCTGCTCCTCCGTCGCGGTCAGGTCCTCGAAGCGCGCGCGGACGGCCTCGCCGTGTGCGGGCAGCAGCTCGGCGTCGGCGAGAGCCACGACTGTCGGGGCGATCTCCTTGAGGGCGGCCTGGTCGTAGTCCACGACGTGGATGCCGCGCAGGAAGGTCTGCACGCTCAGCCCCGAGGAGTGGCGGGCGGTGCCGGAGGTGGGCAGGACGTGGTTCGACCCGGCGGCGTAGTCGCCGAGTGGCACCGGCGAGTAGGCGCCGACGAAGATCGCGCCGGCGTTGCGCACCCGGGCGGCGTCCGCCGCGGAGTTCCGGGTCTGGATCTCGAGGTGCTCGGCGGCATAGGCGTCGACCACCCGCAGGCCGGTCTCGATGTCGTCCACCAGGATGATGGCGGACTGCGGCCCCTCGAGCGCCTCGCGCACACGGTCGGAGTTGAGCGTCACCTCGTACCGCGCCTCGATCTCCTGATCGACGGTGTCGGCGAACTCAGCCGAGTCGGTGACCAGGACGCTCGCCGCGTTCGGGTCGTGCTCGGCCTGGCTGATGAGGTCGTAGGCCACGTGCACGGGGTCGGCCGAGTTGTCCGCCAACACGGCGATCTCGGTGGGGCCGGCCTCGGAGTCGATACCCACCACGCTGCGGCACAGTCGCTTGGCCGCGGTGACGTAGACGTTGCCGGGCCCGGTGACGATGTCCACCGGCTCCAGTTCCGCCTCGTCCCGATCCCGCCCTCCGTAGGCGAGCAGGGCGACGGCCTGGGCGCCGCCGACGGCCCACACCTCGTCGACTCCGAGCAGCGAACACGCCGCCAGGATGGTGGGGTGTGGCCAGCCTCCGGAGTCGGGCTGCGGCGGCGAGGCCACGACGAGGGATCCGACGCCGGCCACCTGGGCGGGGACGACGTTCATGATGACGCTGGAGGGGTAGACGGCCTTGCCGCCCGGGACGTACAGCCCCACGCGCTCCACCGGCACCCAACGCTCGGTCACGAAGCCGCCGGGGGCGACCTCGGTGACGGTGTCCGTGCGCTTCTGCGCCGAGTGGACGATGCGGGCGCGACGGATGGCCTCGGCCAGCGCGTCGCGGATGTCCGGGTCCAGTTCCTCGGCGGCGCGGGCGATCACGTCCGCCGGCACCCGCACCGAACCCGGGCGGACACCGTCGAACTTCTCGCCGTAGTCGAGCGCGGCCGTGGCGCCGTGCTCCCGGACAGCCTCGACCACCGGGCGCACGGTGTCGACGACGGAGTCGACGTCCGCGGCGCCACGCGGGAGTGTGCGACGCAGCTCGGCGGTACCGAGCGGGCGACCGCGCAGGTCGATGCGGGAGAGCATGGTCGTGGCCTTTCCTAGGGTTCACCGGGTCGCGAGCGGCCCGCGGGTCGGTGGGATCCGGGGACCGGTGCGGAAGGCATCCGCCGGGGCCGCGCAACCGTCCCGGCCCAGTCTAGTTGTGCCCGCCGTGACCGCGATCCGGCACACCTGAGCGGGTGCCCGCCGTGCTCGGGGCCGGCGGGCACCCGCTCCCTCGGGGGATGCTCCCGTGTCAGACCACGGCGCCGTCCACCAGGGTCACCTGCGCATCGCACCGGGCTGCGTTGCCCGCGTCATGGGTGACGAGCATCAGCGCCACGTCGAACTCGCGCGCGGTGCCCAGCAGCAGGTCCATGACGGCCTCCCCTGATTCGGAGTCCAGCGCGCTGGTGGGCTCGTCGGCGAGCACCAGGGACGGCCGTCCCATCAGCGCCCGCGCGACGGCCACCCGCTGCCGCTGCCCGCCCGAGAGTGCGCCGACGGAGCGCTCGGACGCGTCCCCCAGTCCCACCACGTCGAGCAGTTCGTCGGCACGGCGGCGCGCGTGACGACGCGTGTGTCGCGAGGGCCTGCGGCCCAGCCAGACCATCGCCTCGAGCTGTTCGCGCGCGGTGAGCGAGTCGATGAGGTTGGCCTGCTGGAAGACGATCCCGATCTCGGTGCGGCGCAGTTCGGCAGCGCGGGAGCGGTCGACCATCGCGAGGTCCACGAGCGCGTCGGGGGTCCGGAGCCAGACCTGTCCGGAGTCGGGGCGGGTCAGTGTGGCGGCCACGGCGAGCAGGCTGGACTTGCCGGAGCCGGACGGGCCTGTCACCGCGAGACTGCGGCCGCGATCGATCTCCACGTGGACGTGGTCGACGGCGGTGACGCGCCCCTGACCGTCCGGGTAGGTGAGGACCACGTCCTCCATCCGGAGGGTGGGTGCGGGGCCGTCGCTGCTGTCGGAAGTTGAGGTGGTCGAGCTGGTCGGGGCGTGGGAGGTGGTCATGGTGGTGCTCCTCGGGGTGTCGGCGGGCGTGGGGTCGGCGGGTCCGGTCGGCGTGCCGGACAGGGATGAGGTGGTCGACGACGACGAGGCCTGCCTCTTGCGGGCGGTGGAGCGCTTCATCGCGCCGCACCCAGGGCGGAATTGGGGTCGGCGGTCACGACGGGCCGCAGCGACACGGCGGCTCCGGTCAGGCCGAGGACGACGAGGATCGCGGCCGGGACGAGAGTCGTCCCCGCGGACACCACGAACGGGACGGCCCCACCGACGGCGAGTCCGAAGAGCGCGGCGATCGTCACGCCGCCGCCGACGCCCACGGCCAGGACGACCGCGGCCTGACCGACCGAGTCCCGGACCACGGCGACTGTGGAGGCCCCGAGAGCCTTGAGAACGGCCACGTCGCGGCGACGCTGCATGCCCCACACGGCGAAGAACGCGCCCACGACCAGTGCGGTCACCGCCAGCAGCATGTAGGTCATGGTGTTGAGCGAGGTGTTCTCGGCCCGGTGTGAGGGCAGTGCGCCGACGAGCCCGTCGTCGTCGACCAGGGCCGTCCCCGAACCGGCGGCGACCAGGTCGTCGTCCACCGCACCGGCGCCTACCGCGATGGCCGTGGCGGGGCCGCCACGCGGGGCGAGATCGCGCCACGTGTCGAGATCCGTCACCACCACAGGGGTGTGGGAATGCCAGAGGTCACCGGCCTGTCCGGCCACCGCCAGGGTTGTTCCGTCGACGCCGATCGAGGTCACGTCGGAGCCGAGCTCGTCGTCGATCCCGTCGGTGACCAGGGCCGCTCCCCCGCTCGGTGGGGCCACCGACCCGACGGGGGCGGCAAGTCCCACGGCGACGGCCGAGACCCCCGTCTCGGTGCCGTTGTCCAGGTTGATCCGGGCGATGCCCACCGGTACGGCCGTGGGATCGGACGCGGTGACGGCCGCGATCTGCTCGTCGGTGAGCGCGGCGCGGTCGATGTCGACGGGTCCGGACTCGTCGGCGGGCAGGACAAATGACGCGCCACCGGAGCCGAGGGCCCGCAGCGCGGACACGCTCTGGTTCGACAGGCCGGCGGTGAGGCCGAGCAGGCCCGCGACGAGGACGGACAGCAGCAGGACGACGCCCGTGATGAGGGCGAAACGCCACGTGGCGGTGCGCAGGTCGCGCAGTGCGAAGAACATCGGAGGTTTCCTCTCGTGAAGGGCTGCCTTCAACACTCGTGGCAGAGGCCCCCTCTCCGAATCGGTCGTGGAGTTGGTTCCGCGGGACCGGACGGTGGAGGCGCCCCTCAACCGTTCGGTGGATGCCGGCTCTCGTGGCGACGACTAGCGTCGACCGGGTGACCCCTGTGCCCGATACCGCCGCTCCCGAGATGGAGCTGCCGCCGGAATCGGTCGGGGTGCGCGCGGTCTTGGCGCAGTTGCAGGTGGCGCTGCACACCCTGGTGGCGGCGCTCCTCGCGCTGACCCTGGTCAACGCGCACCGTGACCCGGCGGGCGAGCCCGACCTCCCGGCCGTGCTCGCCGCGGTCGGGTTCGCGTGCGTGTACGTGGCCGGGACCGTGTGGGAGCGGAGACGGCCCGCCGGCCGGCGCGCCCGGCTGGGGTGGCTGGTCGCGGTTCTCGCCCTGTGGGCGGCGTTGGTCGTCCGGGTCCCGGAGGCCGCCTACCTGGTGTTCCCCCTGTACTTCGTGGCGCTGTTCCTGCTCGGGGTGTGGGCGGGCGTGGTGGCGGTGGCGGTCCTGGCGACGGTCGCCGTGGTGGCCCTGGGATGGCATAACGGCTTCACGCCGGCCGGAATCGTGGGTCCTGCGGTCGGTGCGCTGGTGGCGCTCGGACTGGCGGCCGGGGTACGGGCGCTGTACCGGGAGTCGCAGGCGCGCCGCGAGGTGATCGCCGAGTTGGTGGCGACCCGCTCCGAGCTGGCCGCACGGGAACGCGAGGTGGGCCGCGAGGCCGAGCGTGCTCGGCTGGCCGGCGAGATCCACGACACCGTGGCTCAGGGACTGTCGAGCATCGGGATGCTGCTGCACGCCGCCGAACGCACTGATCCGGGACATCCCGCCGTCGAACAGATCCGGCTGGCGCGGGAGGTTGCGGGCGAGAACCTCGCCGAGACCCGTCGGCTGATAGACGCGCTGCGTCCGGTCCCGCTCGAGGGTGCCTCCCTGACGGACGCGCTGCGGCGCGTCGCCGCGCGGGTGGGGGCGGAGAACCCGTCTCTCGACGTCCGGGTCGAGGGCGACCTGACCGTGGAGCCGCCCGCGGAGCTCGCTGCGGTGTCGGTGCGGGTCGCCCAGGAGGCCCTGGCGAACGCGGTCAGGCACGGTTCCCCGACACGGATCGGACTCACGGTGGCCGACTCGGCCGGCGACATGACGCTGACGATCTCCGACGACGGCCGCGGCTTCGACCCGACCGCCCCGCGTGCCGCCGCCTCGTTCGGCCTCGACGGGATGCGGCGCCGCGTGACGGACCTGGGTGGCACGCTTGACGTGGAGTCCGCGCCCGGGCGGGGTACGACGGTGCGCGCGGTGGTACCGCTGCGGGGAGAGGGGGGCCGATGACGACGATCCGTGTGCTGCTCGCGGACGATCACGCTGTGGTCCGGACCGGATTACGCGCCCTGCTGGCCTCCGATTCCGCCATCGAGGTGATCGCCGAATCGTCCGACGCCGAGGCCGCCGTCGATCGGGCCAGGATCGGCGACGTGGACGTCGTGCTGATGGACCTGCGCTTCGCGGGGGACGCCACGGCCGGGGCCCGGGCCACCGCGAGGATCCGCGCCCTCCCCGACCCTCCGCAGGTACTGGTGCTGACCAGTCACGACACGGACGGGGACATCGTCGGCGCCATCGAGGCCGGCGCGTGCGGGTATCTGCTCAAGGACGCCGGACCCGACGAGCTCCTCGGCGCGGTACGCGCTGCGGCCGCCGGGGAGAGTGCGCTCTCGCCCACCGTCGCCGCGACTCTCATGGGCCGGTTGCGAAACCCTCGGCAGCCCCTGACCGAGCGCGAGACGGAAGTGATGCGGGCCGTGGCCGACGGGTCGACCAACCGGCAGGTGGCCGCGTCTCTCCACGTGTCGGAGGCGACGGTGAAAACCCACCTGGTGCACGTGTTCGACAAACTCGGGGTGGCCTCCCGGACCGCCGCCGTCGCGCGGGCCCGGGAACTGGGCCTGGTGTGAGTCCCGGGCATCACGGAGGTCAGCACCGACCGCCGGGCATCGTTGCCAGTCCCCGGGCCAGCTCATCTGCCATGCTCGTCAGCGCAGTGGTGCCCGCCTCGAACGTCGGTGCTTCCACCGCGATGGCCACCGCCACGTCGCCCCCTGCACCGGGCACCAAGCCCGAACTGGCGCACGAGGTACCCACCGGTCTCCCCCGGTCCCCAACCCCCCTTGAACCGGGCTCCGGGGATACGCCCGATTCCCCACTGTTGTCCCGGGGTGATCTGCCCCATGAGGTCCACGACGCGTCCGGCACCATCCAGGCACGGCATGGTCGACATGAACCGGGCCTGGTCGACGAGTGACCACCGGGTCTGCCCGAATACCGAATAGCCGGCACGGGTGTGCACCGAGGGCACATCCGAGACCGTGTCTCCACCCTCCGCCAGAACCGTCTCCACCGCCGAGGCCGCCTCGTCCCCGCCCCCGAGTGTGGCCCACAGCGATTCTGCGGCCTGATTGTCGGACACCGTGACAGCAGAGGTCGACATCTCCAGGGCCTGCGGGTCGGTCCTGGCCACCGCGACGGCGAGCGGAATCTTGATGGTCGACCACGCTACGCCGGCCTGCCACGAGCCCGCCGCGACGACCTGCTCAGCACCACCGACCGGCGCCACGGCCAGCCCGGCGGGGCCGGGAGTCCCGGACACCACCGCGTTCAGATACTCCGGCGCTACGGAGAACGGCACGGGACCCGCCGGCGAAGCAGCCGTCGACGCCGACAGAGCGTCGGCGGATGCCGCGGGTACGTCCACTCCGCCCTGGGCCGGCCCGCCGGTCACGGTGGTCACGGTCTCGGTCACGACGGTTGCCTGACCCTTCTCACCCGGCACTCCGCATCCCGCAGAGGCCAGGGTCAGAACGAGGGAGAACGACAGGACGCGCAGTAGAGAAGCCGCCATCAGTAGATGTGGACGACCGCGTTGTCACCACCGGTGCAGGTGACCACGGCACCACCGGAGCAGGACATCGTGTACAACCGGCCGGTCACCGGGCTGTAGGCCCGAACGGTCTTGGATCCGCCCACGCCGCCGTGACC
>DWWG01000072.1 GCA_019119875.1 Candidatus Dietzia intestinigallinarum
CGAGGACTGGAATTGAGCAGGCCGAACACCGCGTGGACGTGCGCCCGCGCCACGGTGGTCCCGATCCCCGGTCTCAGCCGCACCAGCGCGTCGACCCACACCTCGGCATACTCGCGCTGCAGCCTCCGCACCTCGTGACGGGGTCCGGCCGGCAGCGAGCCCAGGTCACGGAACTGCACGCTGATCAGGTCGGGTTCCGTGGCCACGAAGTCCACGTGCACGGCGAGCAGGGCATCGAGAATCTCGGCGGGCTCGCCACCCCGCTCGACCGCCGCCCGGCCCCCGTCGCGGAGCCGCAGCGAGATGTCGAGCAGCATCTCCGCCAGTACGTCCTCCTTCGAGGAGAAGTACCGGTACATGCCCGGGCCGGAGATGCCGACCTCGGCGCCGATGTCGTCGAGCCGCACGCCGTGGAATCCGCGCCGGGCCATGAGCCGGGCGGCGGCCACGAGGATCTCCACCCTGCGCTGCGCCTTGGCCTGGGCCCGGGGTGTCAGAGGAGCAGGGTCGTCGCGCTTTGCCCGGGCTCCGGTGTCGGTCATGTCAGTGGAAGAAGTGCCGGGCGCCGGTGAAGTACATCGTGATGCCCGCCTTCTCCGCGGCCTCGATCACCTCGGCGTCGCGCACCGATCCGCCGGGCTGGACCACGGCTCGGACGCCCGCCTCGGCGAGGACCTCGAGCCCGTCGGCGAACGGGAAGAACGCGTCCGAGGCGGCCACCGCGCCCGAGACCCGCTCCCCCGCGCGCTGCACGGCCAGACGCGCCGAGTCGACGCGGTTGACCTGCCCCATCCCCACGCCGACGGTCGCGCCGCCGGTGGCGAGCAGGATGGCGTTGGACTTGACGGCCCGGCAGGCGCGCCACGCGAACAGCAGGTCGCGCAGGGTCTGCTCGTCGGCGTCGGCCCCGCAGGCCTTGGTCCAGCCGGACACCACGTCCCCGGGGGCGTCGAGGGAGTCGCGCTGCTGCACCAGGACGCCGCCGGAGATCTGTTTACGCTCGATCTCGCCCCCGACGGGTGCCTGCGCCTGAAGGATCCGGATGTTCTTCTTGCGCTGCAGGATCTCCACGGCCCCGTCGGCGTAGGACGGCGCGATGATCACCTCGGTGAAGATCTCGGCCACCTGCTCGGCCATCTCCACACTGACCTCGCGGTTTGCGGCGATCACGCCACCGAACGCACTGACGGGGTCGCAGTCGTGGGCGGCGCGGTGCGCGGCGGCGATGTCGGAGTCGATCGCGATCCCGCACGGGTTGGCGTGCTTGATGATCGCCACGCACGGCTCGGCGTGGTCGAAGGCCGAGCGCCACGCGGCGTCGCCGTCGACGTAGTTGTTGTAGCTCATCTCCTTGCCGTGCAGCTGGCGGGCCTGCGCGAGGCCCGGCGCCGCGGCGGCGTCGGTGTAGAGGGCCGCGCTCTGGTGCGGGTTCTCGCCGTAGCGCAGCGTGGCGGCCAGGTCGAGGCTCTGCCCCTGCCAGACCGGGTAGCCGGAATCGGCCCCGGTCCCGGCGTCGGAGGTCTGCTCGGTCATCCAGGTGGCCACCGCGACGTCGTAGGCGCCGGTGTGGCGGAACGCGGCGGCCGCGAGGTGGCGACGCTGGTCGAGGCTGAAGCCCCCGGCGGCGACGGCCTCGAGCGCCTGGGCGTAGTCGGCCGGGTCGACGAGCACGGCCACCGACGGGTGGTTCTTGGCTGCCGCGCGGACCATTGAGGGTCCGCCGATGTCGATCTGCTCGACGCAGGCGTCGTAGTCGGCGCCGGAGGCCACCGTGTCGGTGAAGGGATAGAGATTGACGACGACGAGCTCGAACGGCTTCACATCAAGATCGGCGATCTGCTTCAGATGCTCGGGCTTTCTGGTGTCCGCCAGGATGCCGGCATGGACCCGCGGGTGCAGCGTCTTGACCCGTCCCTCGAGGCACTCCGGGAACCCGGTGAGCGAGTCCACCGGGGTCACCTCGACGCCGGCCTCGGCGATCCGCTGAGCGGTGGATCCGGTGGAGACGATCTCGACGCCCGCCTCGGCCAGACCACGGGCGAGCTCGGCGAGTCCGGTCTTGTCGTAAACGCTGATGAGGGCGCGGCGTACGGGCCTGCGGGAGTTGTCCGGCTGGGAGGTCACGATATGTACACCTTTCGACCGTCGATGTGGAGGAGACCGCGGGCGGCGGCCGTGAGGACGTCGACGAGCATCTCGCGCTCGACGAGTTTGATCCGTTCGTGGAGGGTGGCCTCGGTGTCGTCCGGACGCACGTCGACGGCGCGCTGGTCGATCACCGGGCCGGTGTCGACCCCTGCGTCGACGAGGTGGACGGTACATCCGGTGACGGACACCCCGTAGGCGAGCGCGTCACGCACCGCGTGGGCGCCGGGGAACGCCGGCAGCAGGGCGGGGTGGGTGTTGAGGACCCGGCCCGGGAACTCGGCGAGGAACTCCGGGCCGAGGATGCGCATGAAGCCGGCGGAGACCACCCAGTCCGGAGCGAAGCCACGCACCACGGAGGTCAGTTCGCGGTCCCACGCCGCCCGGTCTGCGTGATCTCCGGGCCGCACCATGGCGGTGGCGAGCCCGGCCCGAGCGGCGCGGGCGACGGCCGCGCAGTCGCGGTCCGACACCAGTGCGGTCACGCGGTAGGGGCGGTCGGATGAGGCGGCCGAATCCAGAACACTCTGCGCGAGCGTGCCCGCGCCGGAGGCGAGCAGGACGACCTGCTGCGGTGCGACGGACCCGCCACTGTCCACGTTCGAATGCTCCTGCCCGTCGATCAGCTGCCCGGGATCGCCCGGGCCACGCGTGGGAGTCTAGTCGCCCGCCCTGTCACCCCCGTCAGGGAGATCGGATGATCCGTCATCCGGGTCTGCTCCGGCGTCGGCCTCCTCGTCCGCCGTGACG
>DWWG01000073.1 GCA_019119875.1 Candidatus Dietzia intestinigallinarum
GATCCGGAGCCGCAGGTCACGATCCTGGACTCGGCAGGAAGCCACATCGCCACCGCGGATCTGGCATACCGCGCAAACCGAGTGGCCCTGTTCTACGACGGCGAATCACACTTGGACCGCGAGCAGCGAGACTGGGATTCGTCCGTGACGGCACGCCTGTTCGACGAGGGATGGCTGGATCTTCGGATCACCTCGGGCATGCTGAACGAGCCCGCCACTCTCGTCCGCCGCATCTGGGAGATGCTTCGTCGACAGGCGTCCCGCGCAGCCTGACGTGCGGGCGCAGCCTGCGTGCGGGTGCCGCGGAACGCGCACCGTTGCGGATTGCGCACCGTTGCCGACTGCGCGCCAGTGTGGATTGCGCACCGTTAGCGAGATTCCGCCCGGCGTGTCGCAACGCTGACGGTGTTCAACACGCTGATGGTGCCCAACCCGTTCCATACGCTGGTGGTGCGTTATCCATTCACCACGTCGATGGCGTCTAATCGGCTCCGGCGGGCGTCTAATCGGCTTCGGCGCGGGCGTCGAGGACCGCCTGGTACAGCTCACGCTTTGTCAGCGTCGCGCCCTCGGCCACCGCCGCGCAGGCGTCCTTGAGCCGCTCACCAGCCCGGACGCGCTCCTCGACGTACTCGACCAGATCCTCCGGTGCGGCCCGGGTCTGCGCAGCGTCGACCCCCTCCAGCACCACCACGATCTCGCCCAGCACCCCCTCGGCCGTGCGCTCCGCAAGCTCGGCCAGCGTGCCGCGCAGCACCTCCTCGAACGTCTTGGTGAGCTCGCGGCACACAGCTGCGCGCCGATCCGGGCCCAACACCTGCGCGGCCTCCGCGAGTGTGTCCGCCAAACGATGTGGCGACTCGAAGAACACACACGTGCGCTCCTCGGTGGCCAACCGAGCCAACCACGTGCGACGGCGACCGCCACGGCGCGGCGGGAACCCGTCGAAGCAGAACCGGTCGACGGGCAGACCGCTGAGCACCAGCGCCGTGGTCACCGCCGACGGCCCCGGCAGACAGGTGACCGGCAGCCCGGCCTCGATGCAGGCCACCACCAACGAATAGCCGGGGTCGGACACCGCCGGCATCCCGGCATCGGTCACCACGGCCACCTCGTCGCCGGCACGGACGCGGTCGAGTAGCTGCGGAACCCGGCCGGTCTCGTTGTGCTCATAGAAGCTCATCACCCGGCCGCCGATGCTCACCCCGAGAGCCGCGGCCAGCGAGCGCAGGCGCCGCGTGTCCTCGGCCGCCACCACGTCCGCGGAGGCGAGCACCCGACGGAGCCGGTCCGATGCGTCGCCCGGGTTCCCGATGGGGGTGGCCGCCAACACGACCCGTCCGGACGTCATGGCGTCCACCTTATCCCCGGCCACCCCCGCGGCCCCCACTATGCTCTCCGTGTGACCTCGACCTCCGGCGTGCGCTCTCCCGGCCGCCCGCTCCCCGCCCCGGACACCGGTCCCGTCGAGACCACCCGCGACCTGATCGTCACCGGCGTGATCGTGCTGCTGGCGTTCGTCTCCCGGTTCTGGGGGCTGGGCTCGGCCTCCGACGGCGGCACCCCGATCTTCGACGAGAAGCACTACGCGCCCCAGTCGTACAACATCGCCCAGTTGGGCATCGAGGAAAATCCCGCGTACGGGCTGGTCGTGCACCCGCCGGTGGCCAAGCAGATCGAGTCGATCGGTGGGATGCTGTTCGGCTACACACCGGTGGGCTGGCGGTTCATGGCCGCGATCTGCGGCGTGCTCGTGATTCTCATGGTCATGCGGATCACCCGCCGCCTCACCCGCTCCACCCAGCTCGGGCTCATCGCCGGGCTGCTGCTGTGCATGGACGGGGTCACGTTCGTCACCTCCCGCATCGGCATGCTGGACATCTACCAGGTCGTGTTTGTCACGGCCGCCGCCGGCGCACTGCTTGTCGACCGTGACCAGATGCGGGCGCGCATGCACCGAGCGGCCGTCGAGGGACGTCTGCACCTGTCCGACCTCGGCCCCCGGCTGGGCTTCCGGTGGTGGCGCTTCACCGCCGGGGTGATGCTGGGTCTGTCGCTCGGCGTCAAGTGGTCGGGGCTGTACTTCATCGCCTTCTTCGGCGTCATGTCCGTCGCCTGGGACTGGGCACTGCGCAGCCGCTACGGGGTGCGGCGCCCCCTGGCCGGGATGCTCGTGCGGGACGCCACGCCGGCCTTCGTCAGTCTGGTGATCTGGCCGGCAGTGCTCTACGTGTTCAGCTGGCTGCCCTGGTTCGCCGGCGAGAACACCGTGTACCGCCACGCGGTGGGGGCGAAGGTCGAGGACACCTGGCTGCCGGACGCGCTCCAGTCGTGGCTGTACTACCAGTCGTCCGTCCTCGACTTCCATTCGTCGCTGACCACCTCCGCCGGGAACCGGCACCCGTGGGAGTCCAAGCCGTGGACGTGGCCCATGAGTCTGCGGCCGATGCTGTACTACGTCGAGCAGGGTGAGCAGGTCCCGGGCTGCGGCGAGGCGTCCTGCGTGCGGGCGATCATGCTGCTGGGCACGCCCGCCATCTGGTGGCTGGCGATCCCGGTCCTGGCCTGGGCGTTCTGGCGCGCGGTGATCTGCCGGGACGGTCGCTACGTGTTCCCGCTCGTGGGGTACGCGGCCGGTTACCTGCCGTGGTTCTTCCAACACGACCGGCAGATGTATTTCTTCTACGCCGCCGTCATGGCTCCGTTCTTCGTCATGATGGTCGCGCTGGTGCTCGGCGAGGTCGCCGGCAAGGCCACCGATCCCCCACGCCGCCGGATCATCGGCCGGGCGATCGTCAGCCTCTACCTGGCACTGGTGGTGGTGAACTTCATCTACATGCTGCCGATTCTGTCGGGCACCCCCATCACGCAGACGGAGTGGAACCTGCAGCTCTGGCTGCCGTCCTGGCGCTGAGCATGCGCCGGCCGGTCAATCTGACCGACTCACCGGCGCCGACCGCTGCCCGACTCGCCGAGCTGACCGCCGCACCGACGCCGAGCGGGAACAGGCCCGCCGATTCACCCTGTTGCGAAACGGCTTCGGTCAGTAGCGTCGTGGCGTGAACGAGCTATCCATTCCCTTCCCCGATCTCGGGATGTCCGACACGACGCAGGAATGGCTGGTGGAGAAGCCGGTCATGATCGTCGTCTACGTACTGTTGGCGCTGGCGGTGCGCTGGCTTCTACACCGGGGCATCGACCGGGTGACCACCCCCACCGCCGACGGCACCACCCCGCGCCTGATGCCGCGCCGCCGCAAGGACAGGGCCGGCGGCGCCACCATCGACATCGACGAACACGACGACGAGCAACGCGAGGTCAGCGCCGACGAGAGCGGTGGGCTGACCGCCGAGAGCCTCAAGAAGAGCACCCGCCGCAAACCCGCCGAGCAGGCGATGTCCGACCGCAAGCGGGCCGAGCGGCGGGCGCAGCGGATGGCCACCATCGGCTCGGTGCTCAAGTCGCTGGTGTCCTTCGTCGTCCTGGTCTGGGTGGTGCTGCAGACCCTGGCGATCCTCGGGGTGAACGTGGCGCCCTTCATCGCCTCGGCCGGCATCGCCGGCGTGGCGTTGGGATTCGGCGCCCAGGCGCTGGTCCGCGATTTCCTGTCCGGGATCTTCATGCTGTTCGAGGATCAGTACGGCGTGGGCGACTGGGTGGACCTGGGCGAGGCCGAGGGCACGGTCGAGAACGTGGGACTGCGCATCACCTCACTGCGCGATCTGCACGGGACACTCTGGTACTGCCGCAACGGCGACATCATGCGCGTGGGCAACTACAGCCAGGACTTCGGTGTGGCGTTCCTGGAGATCCCGGTCTCCTACGGCGCCGACGTCGACCGGGCCTGCGACATCGCGATCGAGACGGCCAAGCGGGCGGCTCGCGAGGAGCCGATCAGGTCCAACATCATCTCCGGGCCCGAACTGGCCGGGGTCAACGAGCTGGGCGCGGACTCGTGGTCGCTGCGGATGACGGCCGTGACCCACGCCAACATGCAGTGGGCGACCGAACGCGAGTTGCGGCGCCGCATCCGCAACGCCTTCGACGAGGCCGGCATCGACGCCCCCTACCCGCAGGGACTGCCGGTCTCAGCGATGAGGTCGGTCTCCCCCGCCGAATGACGGCCTGACACCGCCGCGGGCGGGGACGACCAGACACCATCGCGGGCGGGGACCGGCCAGGCTCCGCCGCGCGGGGCCGGGACGGCCTGACACCGCCGCGGGGCGGGGACCGGCCAGACGCCGCCGCGAGGCGGGGGTCAGCCGCCCAGGGCCCTGTCGATACTGAACCGCCCCGCCCCGACGGCGGCGATGAGCAGGGCGCCCACCCCGAGCGCCACCACCAGTTCCCAGCCGTTCTGGGTGACGAACGGGCCGTTGGTGGCGTGCACGAAGTAGAGCGCGCCGGCCATGTCCGCGCCGAGCAGGATGCCGGCCAGCGGGGTGAGGATGCCGGCGATGAGCGCGATCCCGGCGACCAGCTCGACACCGGCCACGATCATCGCGGTGACGTGCGGCTGGGGCACGCCGAAGGACGCGAACTGCTCGCCCACGCGGGTCAGTCCGAGGGTGAAGAACTTCTGCCACCCGTGGGCCACGAAGATCACGCCCAGCCCGATGCGGGCCAGGAGGATCGCGCCGTCGGTGAGGGTTTCCATCCCCCTCACGGGAGGACGCCCTGCGCAGCCTTGTTGACCTTCCGGGAGATGAGTTTCATCGCAAGCTTGTAGGCCGGCGGCGCGAACTTCTGGGCGGCGAACGCCAGCCGGATGTCCGGTGAGGTGTAGATGATGTAGCGGCCCTTGCGCACGCCCTCGAGCATCGACTCCGCCGCCTGGTCCGGGGTGACAGCGTGTCGCTGGAACTGCGCCGCGGTCCTGGCCACCTCCGGGTTCGAACGGTCCACGCCGGCGATCTCGATGGTCCCCACCAGCGGGGTGTCGACGGCACCGGGGCACACCAGGTGCACACCGATGTCGTACGGCGCCAGGTCGAAACGGAGCACTTCGGCGATGCCGCGGATACCGAACTTGGCGGCGCTGTAGGCGGCGTGCCAGGGCAGTCCGAGCAGCCCCGCGGCGGAGGAGACCATCACCAGGGCGCCGGGCTTTCGGGCCGTCATCATGGCCGGGATGAACGCCTCGATCACGTGGATGGTGCCCATGAGGTTGACCTCGACCATGGACCGCCAGATGCGGTGTTCCAGCACGTCGGGTCGACCCCAGGCCGAATTCCCCGCCACGTGGAGGATCGCGTCGGGCACCCCGTGCTCGTCGATCATCCGCTCGCCGAAGGCGGACACGGCCGCGTGGTCGGTCAGGTCGAGCGTGTCGGCCGCGAGTACCGCGCCGCCGGAGTCACGGCAGTCGCGGGCCGCGGCCTGAAGCCCCTCGGCGTTGACGTCGGTCAGTATCAGTCGCGCGCCCTCGTTCGCGAGGCGGATCGCCGTCGCCCGGCCGATACCGCTGGCCGCGCCAGTCACGAGACACAAGGTGCCCTGATAGTCCTTGATCCGGCGCCTCGACATGAGTTCCCCTGTCCGGGCCCGGGTCGACTGGGCGGGCCGCTGGTACCCCACCGTAGCGGCCCGCCCCACGGCGCGAGGGGATGTCGTGCGGCGCTGACATGTCCCCGGCGCCGACTGCTCTAAAGACCTGGTCAGCGCACCGGCACCGGCGGGACGTATTCCCGCAGGACGCAGCGGCTTCCGCTGTAGATGGTGGCCATACAGCGGTTGCAGTGCACGCACAGCGAGCGGCGGCGTTCGTCGGCCTCTAGCTTGAGCGGCAGGTCCGGTTCGCGCAGCAGTCCGCGGCCCATGGCCACGAAATCGAATCCGGCCCCCATGGCCTTGTCGATGGAAGGCCGGTCGACGATCCCGCCCAGCAGCATCATCGGCAGGTCGACGGCCTCGCGGATCTGCCGGGCGTCGTCGAACATGTACGCGTCGGTGTACGGGTATTCCTTGAACATCCTCGGGCCGACGACCTTCATGCCCATCTTGATCAGCGGCGGCTGGGTGGCGGCGAACTCCGCCAGCGGCGCCTCGCCCTTGAACAGGTAGATCGGGTTGAGCAGCGAGCTGCCCACGGTCATGACGAGTGCGTCGGCGGAGCCGTCCTGCTCGATCCACTCGGCCACCCGGACGGCCTCGTCGATCCAGAACCCGCCGGGGACGCCGTCGTCCATGTTGAGTTTGATGGTCACGGCGATCGTGTCGCCCATCGCGTCGCGGACGGCGCGGCCGATGCGGCGCGCGAAGCGGGCCCGGTTCTCGAGAGAACCACCGTAGGAGTCTTTACGCTTGTTGAGCCTGGGGCTGAGGAACTCACTGACGAGGTAGTTGTGCCCGAAGTGGATCTCGATGGCGTCGAAACCCGCCTCGCGGGCACCGCGGGCGGCACGCACGTGGTCGGCGACGATCCGGTCGATGTCCGCCTCGGTGCACGCCCGGGTCAGCGACATACCGGTGGGTGCCGGGATCCGCGACGGCCCCAGGGCGGGCAGGCCGTTGGAGGCCGAGTTGGCGACGGCGCCGGCGTGGCCGATCTGCGCGGCGACCGCGGCCCCCTCGGCGTGGACGGTGTCGGTGAGTTTGCGCAGCATCCCGCCGTCGTCCATGCCCCAGTGGTACTGGTGACGGTCGGTGCGGCCCTCGGGTGAGGTGGCGAGGTAGGCGACGGTGGTCATGCCGACGCCGCCGCGGGCGTACTCGGCGTGGAACTCGATGAGCTCGTCGGTCACCCGCCCGTTCGGGCAGCGCCCCTCGAAGGTCGCGGCCTTGACGATGCGGTTGCGCAGCGTCAGGTTGCCGATCCTGCCGGGACTGAAGACGTCGGGGGCAGGTGTGCCGGGCGCGGGAAGCATGCGCGAACTATAACCTGTTCTACCGTGTGTGGTCGGCGGATCAGGCGACCGAGCCCCACTCCACCAGCACCACACCGACTCCGATCATCGCGATGCCCGCACCCATCAGCGGGCTGAGCGGCTCGCGGAACAGGAACCGGCTCGCCACCGCAGCCAGGGCGACGCCGGCGGCGGTCCAGATGCCGTAGGCCACGCCCAGGGGCATGCCGGCGGCGAGGGTGGCCGACAGCAGTGCGAACGCGGCCAGGTATCCGGGGGCCACCGCGAGGTACCACCGACGGTCGTCGACCGCCTTGCGGAGGGAGAGGGTCGCCGCCAGTTCACAGACGACGGCGACGACGAGGTACGCCCACGCGGTCATGAGGCCTTGCCCGGGGTACGAGCGCGTTGAGCCCCGAGTTCGACGCACAGCACGCCTGCGATGATGATCGCGATCCCGGCACCCATCAGAGGTGTCAGCGGCTCGCCGTAGATGAGTGCGGACCCCGCCGCCGTGAGCACCACCCCGGCGGCGCCCCAGATGCCGTAGGCCACCCCGAGCGGCATCCGCGCGCGCAACGTTAGTCCGAGGCAGACGAAGGCCCCCGCGTACCCGAACACCACCACCAGGTACAGGGCCGGCACGGTCAGGGCCCCCTTGAGCGAGAGCGAGCCGGCCACCTCCAGCGCGATCGCGGCGGCGAGGAATGTCCAGCGGCGCGTCGCGCTCCCGGCGGCGGCGCTCTCCACGCGGTCAGCCACGGGGGCCCACAGGACGCAGGGCGCTCAGTCCGACGAACACGCACGCCAGTATGCCCGGAGACCACCATGAACCCACGCCCCGGAGGGCCCTCGCGCCCCCTGCCCGCTCGGCGGGCCACGCGTCGCGGATACTGGTGGACGCCCGACCACACCACCCGCCCCGAGCCGGAAGGCAAGACAATCCGCATGGCCAGCCTCGACCGTCCCCCCGTGTCCACGATGGGTCGCATCTTCGCGATCGCCGCGTTCATCGAGGCGTTCACCTGGGCCGGCCTGCTCGTCGGCATGTACATCAAGTACGTCCCGGAGACCACGGACCAGATCGTCTCGGTCTTCGGGGCCCTGCACGGCGGAATGTTCCTGATCTACATCGTGGTCACCCTCGTCGCCGGTGTCACCCTCCGCTGGCGCTGGTGGGAGACCCTCCTCGCGCTCCTGGCCTCCATCCCGCCGCTGGTCACGATCCTCGTCGAGATCTGGCTGCGCCGACGCGGGAAGCTCGCCGCGCCGGCCGGTCGTCTCGAACCGATCAACGCCTGAGCCCTCCGGGCCACGACTAACGTCGAGGAGATGAACTCGTCGTCGTTGTCGTCGTCGCCCCCCGACTTCCCCACGCCGATCCGGCGCGCCCAACACTTCGAGCGCTACACCGCCTGGCCGGTCTTCCTGGCGTCGATCACGTTCTTCGTCGCCACCATCGCGCTGCTGTCCGCCTCGATCCACGACCGGGACCTGCTGCGCGCCACCCAGATCGTCGCCGTCGTGGCCTACGTGCTGGTCCTCGTCGACTTCCTCATCCGCGTGGTGCTCGCACGCAAGGCGGCCCGCGCGTTCTTCAAGCGCTACTGGTTCGAGCTCGTCAGCCTCCTGCTTCCCCTGCTGCGCCCGTTCGTGATCATCATCTACCTGTGGCGGATCCCGGCCTTCCAACGGTCCGGAACCACCCTGCGGGCCCGGCTGCTCGCCACCACGGTCGTGTTCATGTTCTTGTACGTCTACTTCATCTCCTCCGCCGTGTGGCTGGTCGAGAGGAACGCCCCCGGCGCGAACATCGTCAACCTCGCCGACGCCATCTGGTGGGGCTTCGCGACCCTGTGCACCGTCGGCTACGGCGACTTCGTGCCCGTCACCACCGCGGGCCGAATCCTGGGCGTCGGCCTCATGGTGGGCGGGATCGCGATCGTCGGCACCACCACCGCCCTGGTGGTCTCCGTCCTCGGCGAACAGCTCAAACTCCGCCGGGACGAGCTCGTGCCCGCAGGCACGGCCGGCACTCCCGCACTGGCAGGCGACCCGGGAGTGGCGAGCGCACCCGACGTCCGGTGACACAGCCGGCCGGGCGCGGGTCGTTCGCAGCCTCGGGGGCCCGCTGGGGCGAACGGGACCATCGAGCTGCGACATGAATGTCTGTGCCTGCTGCTATAAGTGTGCCCATATCCGACGAAAGGCTCCCCATGCGTCCACTCGCCGCGCTCGCCGCCACCTGTCTTCTCGCCCTTGCCGGCTGCTCGACAGACGATCCCGCACCCGCCCAGCCGGAGTCCTCGACAACAGCCGCCACCACCACAACCCAGAGCACGCGTGCCACATCGACCACGGCCGAGGCGACGACCTCCGAGATCACTCCGGCACAGGCGGTCACACCGGAGCCCCCCGGCACCACGGCGACCCGATCGATCTGGGCCCCCGCAGGACAAGGAATCCAGTGCCCCGGTACGGACGCGTTCGTGTGGGACTTCGCCGACTGCAACCCGTCGAACGGGGTGATCGACCCGGAGGCGTTCTATGACATGATCGAGCGGCAGAACAGCCAGCCCGCCCACGACGGTGTAGCCATAGCGGACGGGGGCACCTGTCCCGCCTATCTGTGCGGCTACGGTCACGACGAGCAGGGCAACAGGAATCCCACTTCGGGCGAGATTCAAACCCGGCACGGTTGCGAGCAGGGATACATCACGGACGTCGACCTGTGTGCCGCGGTCGGATCACCGATTCGGTGACCCCCAAACTCCTGCGAGCATCCCCCTCCTATCAGTAGGGCCGCACAACCCTTTCCTCTGAGGAACACCCCGGGGCGGATGGTCGTTGACCAGGGCGCCGCGAGCCGTCGGCGAGTGAGGGTGTGGGCAAAAGTGGGCAGTGAACGACGGAGGCCGTCCCCGGCTTCCCGGAAACGGCCTCTGACCTGCTGAATCTTTTGTGGAGCTAAGGGGAATCGAACCCCTGACCTTCTCGATGCGAACGAGACGCGCTACCAACTGCGCTATAGCCCCTCGCGAACCCATTCCGGACGCGGTGCCACTCTCTCGAGCAGCGTGGAGAACATTACCAGCACTGCCCACCCAGGCTCCAAACCGGACCCCCGCACCCGGTCAGCCCTCGGCCGTGTGGGTGTGCATCCGGACGCCGTCATCATTGAAGATGCTGATGATCTGCGCAGGTCGCGGACCCGCAGCGGACAGACTGTGCGGGATGCGCGTGTCGAACTCAGCTGCCTCGCCTAGCACCAGAATCGTCTCGGTGTCCCCCAGCATGAGCCGCAGCTTCCCGGACAGGACGTAGAGCCATTCGTAACCGGCGTGCACGCGCAACTCGGGGACCTCCGCCACGGGAGGGTAGGTGATCTTGTAGGTCCCGATCGGTGCGCCCTCGGGGGCGAGCGGGACGATCACCATGCCGGAGCGGTGCACGGCCGGCCTCCGGACGCGCGGGTCGGTCACCTCGGGGGTCACGAGGTCGTCGAGGCCGATCCCGAGTTGCCGGGTGAGCGGCACGAGCAGATCGAGGCTCGCCTGCCGCTTGCCGGATTCCAGTCGCGAGAGCGTGCTCGGGGACATCTGTGCACGCGCGGCCAGCTCCTCGAGCGTCCATCCGCGCGAGTGTCGGTACGCCCGCAGTGTCGCCCCGACCCGGTCCAGTTCACCCGCCACCACACCCACCCCTTGCCAATTCCGCAAATCTACTTGCACTATACGCATGAACCGAGTGCACTGGGTTCGTGACCGAGCACACCGAAGCCCAGCCCCTCCTCAATCCCGGCCCCACCGGCCCCGCCGCGCCCTGGGACTCGATCGTGATCGGCGGTGGCGCAGCGGGACTGTCGGCCGCGCTCATGCTGGGCCGGGCGCGCCGCCGCGTCCTGGTGGTGGACGCCGGCGAACCCCGCAACCGCTTCGCCGCCCACCTGCACGGGGCGCTGGGCCACGACGGCCTCGACCCGGCCGAGCTGCTGCGCCGCGGCCGCGAGGAAGTGCGTGGGTACGGTGTCGAGGTTCGCGAGGGGTCGGCGACAGGAGTATTTGACGACGACCCCACCTCCCCCGGCACCCTCACCGTCCGGTTCACGGGTGATTGGGAGGCATCCGCGCGGTCGATCGTGGTGGCCTCCGGCCAGACGGACCAGTTGCCCGATCTGCCGGGCCTGCGTGAGCAGTGGGGTGTGGGCGTGCTGCACTGCCCGTACTGCCACGGGTGGCAGGTGCGGGGGAAGCGGCTCGCGGTGCTGGGTTCGACACCCATGTCGGTGCACCAGGCGCAGCTCGTGCGGCAGTGGAGCGACGACCTGGTGTTCCTCACCGCCGGCGCCGGGGAGCTCGACCACGGGACGGCGGCCCGACTGCGCTCGCGCGGAGTCCGGCTCGAACCGACGCCGGTGGCGGGGATCCTCTCGCACGGAGGCCAGCTCACGGGGGTCCGACTGGAGGACGACCGGGTGCTCCACATCGACGCGGTCTTTGTGGCCTCCACAGGACAACCGCACCTGGATTTCCTTGGCGGCCTCGGCCTGGAGACCACCGAGGGGCCCATGGGCTCGTACCTGGTCACCGACCAGTTCGGGCAGACCTCACATCCGCGGGTGTGGGCGGTCGGGAACGTCGCGAACCCCGGCGCCACCGTGCCGGTGTCCATGGCGGCGGGATCGATGGCCGGTGGAATGATCAACATGGCGCTGGTGAACGAGGAGTTCGATACTGCGACGACCGCCGCAGCCGCTCCCGCCCCGGCGCCCTCCCCTGTCGCCGCGCACTGGGAGGGCGAGTACGCCGGCGATCACAAGCGCTGGTCGGGTGCGGTGAACGCCACCACGGCCGCCGTGATCGGACAGCTCCCGCCCGGCGACGCGCTGGACCTGGGCTGCGGCGAGGGTGGCGACGCGGTGTGGTTGGCCGAGCAGGGCTGGCACGTCACGGCGGTGGACATCTCCCCCACCGCGCTCACGCGGGGTGCGCAAGCTGCCGCCGAACGCGGCGTGGCGGGACGCATCGACTGGGTGAGCGCCGACCTCGCCACGTGGAGCACGGACCAGCCCGTCGATCTGGTGACGGCGAGTTTCCTGCACTCGGAGGTGGAGTTGCCGCGCACGGACATCCTCCGCCGGGCGGCGGAGCGGGTCCGCCCCGGCGGGCACCTGCTGGTGGTCTCCCACGTGTTCGAATCCGAGGCGGACATCCCGCCCTGGGCACGCGCAGCAGAGCACCAGCAGGAGGCGGACGAGACCGGCCCCTCAGCTCACACCCACGGCGCCGGTGCACACCCCGGCCACACACTGCCGAGCCCGGCCGAGCAACTCGAGACGCTCGCGCCCGACCCCCGGGAGTGGGAGATCGTCCTCGATGAGATTCGTCAGCGCGAGGCCGTGGGACCCGACGGAGTCCAGAGAGCGCTCCTCAAGGACGGGGTCCTGCTCCTGCGCCGCCGCTGACGTGCACCAATCCGTGGACCAGCGCCCGGTCTGGTGACGACCGTGCTCGGCGGCGGCTACCTGCTCATCACACTCGTCCGCGGTTCCGGTTCCAGCGGGTGAGCCGAACCGGACGGGCTCAGCGTGCCGGACTCAGCCAACCGCCCTACGCAGCGGCTCGCGGTGCGGCTGACGGCGGTCGTGGCGGTCGGGGCCGGAGTCGAGGTCCCGGTCGTAGGTGTCCAGAACGTCGAAGGCGGGATCCTCGTCGTCGATCTCCAACACCACCGCGCCCGGGCGACGCAGGCGCGGCGGCACGACCGACAGCTCGTCGTCCTCGCGCGACTCCACGCCCAGTCGGGCACGACGCATGCGCTCGATGCGGCGGCGACGCAGGCTCTCCTCGAGCCGGACCTGGCGGCGCAGGTAGGTCAGGTAGGCGGCCAGCAGCAGCACGGCGCCGCCTGCGAACCACCACACGGCCGGGACGGTGAGCAGTGCCACGACGACGGACACCACCGACAGGCCCACCAGGATCAGTGCGGTGCGCTGACGGGCGTGCGCCCGCTGCTCGGCGGCCTCACGGTCGGCCATCGGGTCGTAGGCCCCGCGCCCACGACGCCGCTCGGCGAAGTCCAGATCGGCGTCGGTGAGCTCCACCTCGGGCTCGGCCGCACGCCGACGACCCCGGTGCAGGCGGACGGCCTCGGCGTCGATTCCGGCGGCGTCCTCGTCGTGCTCCGCCTCGGCCGGCCGGGCCGCCGGGCGCTCGAGCAGCTCCCCGTCGACCACCTGGGGCCGCTCGGGATCCGCGGTGTCGGCCTCGACCTCGGCGGCCACGGTCGAGGCGGTGCGCTCGTCGACGGCGGCGACGGCCTCGGCCGCCTCGCGCTCCCCGGACTCCACGACGGCCGGGATCTCGGCGGTGATCTCCTCGGAGGCCTGGTCTCCAGCAGATGCCGCGCTGCGACGCTCCTCCATGGCCCGGCGCACGGCCTCACCGCGTCGGCCGGCGGCCTCGCGGCGCAGGGTCTGCTCGAGCAGGTGCCCCCAGGTCTCGGTGTCGAGAAGTTCCGCGTCGGTGGCGCCCGAGCCGCTCGGCAGGCCGAAGAGCGACTCCTCGGGCTCCGCCTGGACCGGATCGGCGGCGGCGCGGCCGCGACTCGGCACGAGGCGCCCGGAGCCCCCCGAATACAGCGTGCGCGTCTGAGCCAGTGCGTCACCGGTGCGGCGGATGGGATTGCGCGACCGGATGAGCATCGGCGCGAGGACGAACAGCCAGACCACCACCAGCAGAATGATCAGCAGTGAGCTCGACATCGATCAGGCCTCCTCGAGCGTCTACCCCGACAC
>DWWG01000074.1 GCA_019119875.1 Candidatus Dietzia intestinigallinarum
GCGAACCGGAACGCGATGGGCACACCGGTCAGCCGCGGATGAGGCCGATCGCCAGCACGAACATCATCACGGCGATCGCGGCATCGAGTACCCGCCACGCGCCGGGCCGGGAGAACACCCCGCGCAGCGCCCGGCCGCCGAAGCCGATGAGCGAGAACCACGCGATGCCCGCGAGGAACGCTCCGGCCGCGAACGCCCAGCGCAGATCGCCGCCCTGCTGATTGGCGAGCGTGCCGAGAAACACCACGGAGTCGAGGTAGGCGTGCGGGTTGAGCCAGGTGAACGCCGCACACGCGGCCACCGCCCCCAGGGTGGACGGCATCCGCGAATCCCCGCCGGCCTGAAGTCCCACGCCGGGCCGGATCGCCCGGTACGCCGCGAACCCGCCGTAGGCCAGCAGGAACACCACTCCGACCCAGGTCATCACCGAGATCGCCCCGGGTGCCGCCTCGACCAGCGCGCCCACGCCGAGCACACCGAGCAGGATGAGCGCCGCCTCGGAGACCACACAGAACGCGACGATCGGGGCCATCCGCACATCGCCGCGGATCGAGCGTTGGAGGACATAGGCGTTCTGCGCGCCGACGGCGACGATGAGGCCGAGACCCATGCCGGCACCCAGGACAAGTGTTGAAGTGGTGGTCACGCCGACCAACGCTAGAACCACACAGAACAGTAGTGCCACTACTGAAATTCGCCTATCATCAGCTCCACTTATGCTCGCACTTCAGCTCGACCAGCTCCGCACCCTGGCCGCGGTGGTGGACCTCGGCTCGTTCGAGGCGGCCGCCGCGCAGCTGCACATCACGCAATCGGCGGTGTCCCAGCGCATCCGCGCGCTGGAGGACTCCTCCGGCCGCATCCTGGTCCGACGCGAGCGCCCCGTCACGGCCACGGAATCGGGCGAGATCGTGCTGCGGACCGCCCGCCAGATGCTGCACCTGGAGCAGTCCCTGGCCGGCGAACTCGGTGCCGCGGACGCGGGCCGGGACGCAGTCGTGCTGGCGGTGGCCTGCAACTCGGACTCGTTGGCCACGTGGTTCCTCGACGCCATGACGGAGGTCCACTCGGGCGGCCGCGTGGCGTTCGACGTCCGACGCGAGGACGAGTCCCTGTCCATCCGGCTGCTGCGCCGCGGCGAGGTGATGGCCGCGGTGACCAGTGAGGCCCGGCCCGTGCAGGGCTGCCGCGCACTGCCACTGGGGTCGATGCGCTACCTGGCCTGCGCGAGCCCGGGGTTCGTCGCCCGCCACCTGCGCGACGGCTCCCCCACCGCCGCGCTCGGTCGCGCCCCGATCGTCGACTTCGACCGCAGTGACGCCCACCAGAACCACTACTATCGTCGCCTCGCACGGAGGCATCCGACCGGGCCTCGTCACTACATCCCGAGTTCGCACGACCACGTCCGTGCCGTCGTAGCCGGCCTGGGGTGGGGCCTGGTTCCCGAGCAGCTGGCCACCCCGTGGCTGGTCTCGGGCGAGATCGTGGACGTCTTCCCGGAACGACCGCTGGACGTGCCCCTGTTCTGGCAGCACTGGAAGCTGCAGTCGCCGGACCTCGACGCGCTCACCGCCGCCGTCCTGGACACGGCTCGCGCCGAGCTGCGCCACTGAGCGGGGCCCACGCCCGGGCGGGCCGTCGGACCCGTCTGGGATCATGGCGTGCGTGACTACCGCTGACCCTGCCGGCCCCACGCTCATCGTGGGCCTGGCCAACCCCGGCCCCGCCTACGAGGGCACCCGCCACAACATCGGCTGGGAGATCCTGCAGGAGCTGGCCTCGCGCGCACTGCCCGTGCCGGCGAGTTTAAGCACGCACAAAAAGACCAACTGCGAGATCGCCCAGACACGGCTGGCCGACCGCCCCGTGGTCCTCGCCCGCCCCCGCAGCTACATGAACCTCTCCGGCGGCCCCACGGCGGCGGTGGCCAAGTACTTCTCGGTCGAGCCGACGGAGGTGATCGTGATCCACGACGAGATCGACGTCGACTTCGGCCGGGTGCGGCTCAAGCGGGGCGGAGGCGAGGGCGGCCACAACGGACTGCGGTCGCTGTCCCAGTCGCTGGGCACCCGCGACTATCTCCGGGTCCGCGCCGGGGTGGGGCGTCCGCCGGGCCGGATGGCGGTGGCCGACTTCGTGCTCAAGCGCTTCTCCAAGCTCGAGCAGCCGGACGTGCCGTTCCTTATCCAGGACGCCGCCGACGCCGTGGAACTGCTCCTGCGCCACGGGCTGGAGACGGCGCAGAACCAGGTCCACTCCGCGTGACCGGAAGGAAGTCGGGGCGCGCCGCCGGCGCGGTACGGACATGAGACGGCCCCGGCGGTTCACGCGAACCGCCCACCTGGGCGTCGGGGCGGAACTGTTCGAGCGCGCGAGCCGGTCACTCCTCAACTGGGACATGCACCGTGGGGCGGGCCTTGTCGTCGTCGTCGACGGACCCGCCACCCTCGGCCGGACCGTGACGCTCCGCCCCCGATCGGGCCCCGCGGCGTGGCTGAGAGTGTCCGCGCCGTGCGAGGTCACCGAGGTTGTCGACGACGACGCCGCCCGCGGATTCACCTACCGCACGCTGCCCGGCCACCCCGAGCGCGGCTGGGAGTCGTTCGTGGTGACGCATGACGCGGCCACAGGCCGGTGACGACCGCCGCTTGAGGCCAGCTGCCCGGATTGGGCTGCCCCGACTGCCCGGACGTAAACTGGACCGGCTGCGGCGAGTGCCGCGCGAGCACGAGGAGGATGCGTGACGGACACCGCCGAGAACGCCGGCACGAACGGGCGGCAGCCCGGGACCGACGGATCCGGCGATGTGGCCTCCGAGGTCGCCCGCCGACGCACGTTCGCCGTCATCGCCCACCCGGACGCCGGCAAGTCGACGCTCACCGAGGCTCTCGCGCTGCACGCGCGGGTGATCACCGAGGCCGGCGCCGTCCACGGCAAGTCGGGCCGCCGCTCCACCGTGTCGGACTGGATGGAGATGGAGAAGGCCCGCGGCATCTCGGTCAGCTCCACCGCCCTGCAGTTCACCTACGTCCCCTCCGGTGCCGATCCCGCGGACGAGCCGTACGTCATCAACCTCGTCGACACCCCCGGCCACGCCGACTTCTCCGAGGACACCTACCGCGTGCTCACCGCCGTGGACGCGGCCGTGATGCTCATCGACGCCGCCAAGGGGCTCGAGCCGCAGACCCTCAAGCTGTTCCAGGTGTGCAAGCACAACGGCCTGCCCATCATCACTGTGATCAACAAGTGGGACCGGCCCGGCCAGGCGCCGCTGGAACTGCTCGACGAGATCACCGAGCAGATCGGACTCGTGCCCACGCCGCTGTTCATGCCCGTGGGCATCGCGGGCGACTATCGCGGACTGCTGCGCCGCGGCTCTGAGGGCACGCCCGAGGAGTACATCCATTTCATCCGTACCGCCGGCGGTTCGACCATCGCCCCGGAGGAGATCTACACGCCGGACGCCGCGCTCGAGCGCGAGGGCGAGGTGTGGGAGACCGCCGTCGAGGAGTCCGAGCTGCTGTCGGCGATGGGGCAGGATCACGACCAGGAGCTGTATCTGGCCGGTGAGACCAGCCCGGTGATCTTCGCCTCGGCGATGCTCAACTTCGGTGTGCACCAGATCCTCGACGCCCTGGTCGAGCTGGCGCCGCCGCCGCGCGAGTGGCCGACCGTCGGCGGGCAGCCCCGCGAGACCACCGACCCGTTCTCGGCGGTCGTGTTCAAGGTGCAGGCCGGAATGGACGCCGCCCACCGCGACCGGCTGGCGTTCATGCGCGTCGTCTCGGGCGAGTTCGAGCGCGGCATGGTGGTGCAGCACGCGCAGACGAACAAGCCCTTCACCACCAAGTACGCGCTCACCGTGTTCGGCCGCGACCGCAACACCGTCGAGACGGCCTACCCCGGCGACGTGGTGGGCCTGGTCAACGCCACCGGACTCGCCCCCGGCGACACCCTCTACACCGGTAGGAAGGTCACGTTCCCGCCGATCCCGCAGTTCGCCCCCGAGTTCTTCGCGGTGGTGCGCGCGCAGTCGTTGGGCAAGTACAAGCAGTTCCGCAAGGCGATCGACCAGCTGGCCGCCGAGGGCGTGGTGCAGATCCTGCGCAATGACGCCCGCGGGGACGCCAACCCGGTGATGGCCGCGGTCGGACCCATGCAGTTCGAGGTGGTCACGGCGCGGATGAAGGCCGAGTTCAACGTCGAGGTGATCGTGGACAATCTGCCGTACTCGATCGCCCGCCGCACCGACGCCGAGTCCGCCGACGAGCTGAACCGCCAGCGCGGGGTCGAGGTGTTCCAGCGCACCGACGGCGAACTGCTGGCCCTGTTCGGCGACAAGTGGCGCCTGCAGTACATCAGCAAGGAGATGGACCACCTCACCATCGAGCCGCTGGTGGCCGACACCAACTGACCCGCCCCGGCACTCGCGAAGCCGCCCCGCCTGGCCCCGCCCGCCGAGCCACTCCCACACCAACTGCCCCACCCCTCGGCTGCCCGGCCCGTTTCGGCGACATCACCGCGATCTTTGGAGACGCCACTGCGGGAAAACCGCGAAAATCCCGCAGTGGTGCCACCAAAACCTGTCGGTGGGGCGGCTGGCACGGCCACGCGCCGCGCGGGCAAGCTGGTCACCATGTCCAGTGATTCACCAGTCTCGCTTCGTGTATTCGTCGAACCGCAGCAGGGCGCCACCTACGACGATCAGCTCGCCGTGGCCCGTGCCGCCGAGGACCTCGGTTACGAGGCGTTCTTCCGCTCCGACCACTACCTGAAGATGGGCGACGTCAGCGGCATGCCGGGCCCGACCGACGCCTGGCTGACGCTGGCCGCCCTGGCCCGCGAGACGTCCACGATCCGCCTCGGCACACTGCTGACCTCGGTGACCTTCCGCCACCCGGGCCCACTGGCCATCTCCCTGGCGCAGGTCGACCAGATGTCGGGCGGCCGACTCGACGTGGGCCTCGGCGCCGGATGGTACGAGGACGAGCACACCGCCTACGGCATCCCCTTCCCGCCGCTCGGTGAGCGTTTCGACCGGCTCGAGGAGACCCTCGGCGCGCTCGAGCAGCTGTGGTCGACCCCGGCCGGTGAGACGGTCACGGTCCGCGGCGAGCACGTCGAGCTGGTGGACTCCCCCGGTCTGCCCAAGCCGGTGCAGTCGCGACCGCCGGTGATCGTGGGCGGCCACGGCAAGCGCCGCACCCCGGCGTTGGCGGCCCGCTTCGCCGACGAGTTCAACGTCCCGTTCGCCGACGTCGACACCGTCGCCACCCAGTACCGGCGCGTGGACGCCGCATGCGCCGAGCGCGGTCGGGCGCCGGAGGAGATCCTCCGGTCGGCGGCGCTCGTGCTGTGCTGCGGTCGGGACGAGGCGGAGATCGCCCGCCGTGCGGACGCGATCGGCCGCGAGGTCGACGAGCTGCGCACCAACGGTGCCGCGGGTTCGCCCGCCGAGGTGGTCGACACGATCGGCCGCTTCGCCGAGATCGGCGCGCGGCGCATCTACCTGCAGGTCCTGGACATGTCCGATCTGGATCACCTCGAGTTGGTGGCCTCGCAGGTCGCGCGACAGCTGTAGTCGCCCTCGCCCGCCGGCACCGGTGTCGGCGTCGCGGACCGGGAACGTGCCCCTCCCCCGGGGTGGTGAGGTTAATGTCACAGCATGATGACCCGTGATGTGACGACGACGAGATCGCCCCTCCCCGCACCGGCGGCGCTGGCCGTGACTGCGGTCCTCGCCGTCGTCGTCCTCGTTTCCTCCCTGGCAACCGCACCGTCCACCCGGGCGGCGCCGGGCGCGGCGGGGCAGGGGCCGATCCACGGGTTCGCCGACACCCACACGCACCTCGCCGCCTCGCAGGCGTTCGGGGGCTCACTGCGCTGCGGTGAGCCGTTCGCTCCCGGCGGGGTGGCGGAGGCGCTGACGGACTGTCCCACGCACTCGGGCACCGGCCATTTCGCGCTCCTGGAGAGCATCCTCGGCGGAACCGACCTGCCCGGCGGTGCCCAGGGCTTCCCCACGTTCACCGACTGGCCGGCCCACAACTCGCAGCTCCACGAGCAGGCCTACTACACCGGCATCGAGCGCGCCTGGAGGTCCGGTCTGCGGGTGGTCAACAACTACCTGGTGGGCAACCGCGTGCTGTGCGAGACGCTCGCCGGGGTCGGGGTCCCGCCGCAGTCCTCGTGCGACGAGATGGATCAGCTGCGTCGGCAGGTCGACTACCTCAACCGCATGGAGGCACACATCGACGCCGAGCACGGCGGCCCCGGGCAGGGCTGGTTCCGGATCGCCCGTTCCCCGCAGGAGGTCCGCGACATCACCGCTCAGGGCAAGCTCGCGGTGACCCTCGGCGTGGAGACGTCCGAGCCGTTCGGCTGCCGGCAGGTCGACGACGTCCCGCTGTGCACGCGCGAGGACATCGACCGCGGTCTCGAGGAGTTCGCCTCATGGGGCGTGTCCTCGGTGTTCCCGGTGCACAAGTTCGACAACGCCCTCGGCGGCACGCGGATGGACGAGGGCCTGGCCGGACTCGCGGTGAACGTGGGCAACAAGATGGGCGCGCAGCGGTTCTGGGAGACCGAGACGTGCACCGGCCCCGCCTCCGACAATGCGCAGCCGATCGCGCACACCGGGGTGGCCGACGGCATCTCCGCCGCCTCCTCCGGCGCACCGGCCGGCGCCGCGGTGCCCGTGTACCCGCAGGAGCCGCTGTGCAACGTGCGCGGCCTGACCGAGCTGGGTGAGTACGCCGTCAACCGGATGATGGACCACGGCATGCTCATCAATATCGACCACATGAGCGTCAAGACCGCGGGTCGGGTGCTCGACATCGCGACCGAGCGCGGCTACCCGGGGTTCCTGGTGGACCACTCCTGGTCGGATCCGGAGATGCTGCGGCGGATGCACGAGCTGGGCGGGTTCGTGGGCGCGTTCGCCTACCCCGCGGATGCCACCGAGAACTTCGAGAAGGGCTTCCTGGACGAGTGGCGGGAGAACTCGCAGACCGTGGGCGGCACGTTCGCCGGCTACGGAATCGGCTCGGACGTCAACGGGTTGGCCCCGCTCGCCGAGCCCCGGCCCAGCGCGGCCACCGACCCGCTGGTCTACCCGTTCACCGCCCCCAGCGGCGAGGTGATGGACCGCTGGCACTTCGCCGACCGCGTCTATGACCTCAACGTCGACGGGGTGGCCCAGTACGGCCTGTACGCGGACTGGATCGCCGACGTCCTGCACCGGGCCGGGCCCGACAGGGCGGAACTCGAACGCCAGCTGATGGGCGGGGCCGAGGCGTGGACCGCCACGTGGGAGCGCGCCAGGTGACCACCGCCCCCGGCCCGGGCCGCGTGTCCGGCTCGGAGCCGGGTGCCGACCGGGTCGAGCCCCGGCCGGTCGGGGCGGGCTGGATCGTCGCGCTCGCGCTCGGCGTGGTGGCGGTGTTCGCCTCCTGGTTCGGGCCGCTGCAGATCCTGCTGCCCGCCCAGACCGATCTCGTCGCCGGCCCCGGCGGCCGTGAGGCACTGCTCGCCCTGGTCGTGGGCACCGGCGCGGCGGTGGCGCTGGTCGCCAACCCGCTGTGGGGCCTGGTCTCCGACCGCTGCCGCACACGCCTGGGCACGCGCATGCCGGTGGTGTACGCGGGCACGGCCCTCGGGGTGGTGGGGCAGGTCGTGTTGTTCGGCGCCACCACCGGACCGGTCATCCTCACCGGCTGGGTGCTGGTGCAGCTGGGGCTGAACGGCCCGTTCGCGGTACTGGCGGCGCTCATCGCCGACCGTGTCCCCACCGTCCAGCGCGGGCTCGTGGGCTCGCTGTTCGGTGTGGGGCAGATCGTCGGGGTGATAGCCGGGACCGTGGTGGCCGAGGCCGTCGGCGCGGGCACTGTCGGCTACCTGCTCCTGGCCGGGATCACCCCGGTGCTGCTCGTCGCGATCGTGCTGGCCGACCGGGCGGCGCCGACGTCGGTCCGGGGCACGGTGCCCGGAACACCGGCGACGGGGGCCGGCGGTCCACGAGGCTTCCGGCCCACCCGCGACTACGTGTGGGCCTGGCTGCTGCGCTTCCTCATGAACCTCACCAACGCGATCCTGCTCATCTATCTGTTCTTCTTCCTGGACGAGGTGGTGCAGGTCGAGGACGTGGCCGGGTCGGTCCTGGTCGTCACGGTGATCACCCTGGTGCTGTCCGCGGTGTGCGCCGGCGTGACCGGGGCCGTCTCGGACCGGATGAGCCGGCGCCGGGTGTTCGCCGTGGCCGGTGCCCTGGCCACCGCCGGTGGACTGATCCTGCTCGCGCTGGCCACGACGCTGCCGCTGGTGCTCCTCGCCGCCGCGGTCCTGGGGCTGGGCTGGGGCCTGTTCATCGGCGTGGACATGGCCATCATCACCTCGACGCTCGCCGACGACGCCACGTCCGGCACCCTGTTGGGGCTGGCGAACATCGCCAACTCGCTGCCCCAGGTGGTGGCGCCCGTCCTGGCCGCGCCGATCGTGCTCTCCGCCGCCGGCTACCCGGCCCTGTACGGCGTCGGCGCGGGGATCGCCGTCGCCGCCGCACTGTGCACCCTGCCCCTGCGATCCGTGAGATAGGAACCCATGTCGACCGACTCCCCCGTATCCGGCGCCCGGTCCTCCACCGAGAAAACCGGCGCCACGTCCTCCGGCCCCGTGGCGCGCGCCGCCTCCGACCCCGCCCTTCCGGCCGGTTTCCGCCTGGGCACCGCCACGGCCGCCGCCCAGATCGAGGGCGCCGTCGACGCCGATGGCCGCGGCCCCAGCATCTGGGACGTCTTCGCCGCACAACCCGGTCGCATCCGGGGCGGCCACACCCCGGCGGTGGCGTGCGACCACTACCACCGGGCCGGCGAGGACATCCGCGACCTGGCGGACCTCGGGGTCCACGAGTACCGCTTCTCGATCTCCTGGTCGCGGGTCCTGCCCGGCGGTCGCGGCAGCGTCAACACCGCGGGCCTGGACTTCTACTCCCGGCTCGTCGACGACCTGCTGGCCGCCGGCATCCGGCCCGTCCCGACCCTCTACCACTGGGACCTGCCGCAGGCCCTGCAGGAATCCGGCGGCTGGCTGGACCGCTCGACCTCCGACGCCCTGGGCGACTACGCCGCCGTGCTGGCGGACGCGCTCGGGGACCGGGTCCGGCACTGGTGGACCCTCAACGAGATGAATGTGCACACCCTGTACGGGCACGCACTCACCGACCACGCGCCCGGACTGGGGTTGGGGCTGGACTGCCTGCCGGTCGCCCACAACCTGATGCGCGCCCACGGGCTGGCCGTCCGCGCGTTGCGGTCCGCCGGCCCGCAGCACGAGGTGGGTGTGGTGCAGCAGCACTTCCCCGTCCACCCGGCCACCGACACCCCCGAGGACGCGGAGGCGGCGGACCTGTTCCGGATCCTCACCAACTGGACGTTCTCCGACCCGATCCTGCGCGGCAGCTACCCCGAGGAATGGGTGGCCGAGCTCGTCGCCGCGTCCGCCGGGATCGGCGAGGACCAGCTGGCCGAGGACCTCGCGGTGATCTCCGCACCGCTGGACCATTACGGGGTCAACTACTACGAACCCACGGTGATCGAGGCCCCCAAGCCCGGCAAGGACTATTCGGGGGTCCTCGAGGTGGACTTCCCGCCGGACATGCCGTTCTCGCCCGTCCGGATCGACGGGGTGGAGCGGACCGACTTCGACTGGCCGGTCGTGCCCTCCGGACTCACCGAGATCCTGCGCACCCTGCACGAGCGCTACCCGGGGATGCCGCCGATCACGGTCACCGAGAACGGTTGTTCCTATCACGACGAGCCGGGACCCGACGGCGCCGTGCACGACGAGCGGCGGATCGCCTATCTGCGGGATCACCTGTCCGCGGTGGGCGACGCGATCGACGACGGCGTGGACGTGCGCGGCTACTACGTGTGGTCGGCGCTCGACAATTTCGAGTGGGCGGCCGGATACGCCGAGCGCTTCGGCCTGGTCCACGTGGACTTCGACTCCCTGGAGCGCACCCGCAAGGATTCCTGGTTCTGGTTCCGCGACCTCATCACGCGCACCGGCGACTGAGCGTCAGGCCCGGCCCGTCGGCACTGCCCGGACAACCGCCTCCGCGGCGCGCAGGCCGGCGAGCACACCGCCCTCGATATGCCCGGCGAACCCCTCGGCGGTCTCCGTCGACGCCCAGTGCACCCGCCCGTGCACCGGCTCCGAGAACTCCGCGGCACCGTAGCCGGCCGTCGAGCGGCGCGGGTGAGGTCGGGCGGGCATGGTGTGGGGGTCGCGGGACCAGTCCACCACCTCGGTCCACGACGGCCGGGCGGCGTCGTGGCCGAACAGGCGGGTGAGCTGGGCGGTGAACGCCTCCGCCACACCGGGTTCGTCGATCCCGGCGAAGGCGGCGGACGGGGCGAAACCGAACAGTGCCGCCGGCGTCCCGTCGGGACCGCTGTGGTCGTGGATCTCCCGGAACGGGCCCTGGTGACTCATCGCGAACCCGGACAACCCCTGTGCGCGCCAGAACGGTTCCGGGTAGACGGCGACCGCCTTGATCATCTCGCCCATCCACACCTGCGTACGTGCCGCCAGTTCACGCAGCGGTCCCGGCAGTGCCGGCTCGATGCGGATCCCCTCGGCAACCAGTGGCGGGGGCAGGGCGAGCACGACGTGCCCCGCCGTGATCGGCCCGCCGGTGGAGTCGACGCGCACCTTGTCGTCGTCGATCTCCACCGACGTCACCCTGGTGCCGAGCCGGATCGTGTCCGGGGGCAGTTGCGCGGCCAGTCGTGTGGCGAGGTCCTGTGCGCCGCGCGCGAAGCGGGCGGCCTCCCCCACGCCCGGCGCCCCGGCCAGGCGCCGCGGGCCGGGTTCGAACATCGCGTCCCCCGTGGCGTACTGGCGGAAGGCGCCGACGCCGAGGCGTTCGACCAGTGTCCACACGCCGGGTTCGTTGCCCCAGAACCAGGTCGCGCCCAGGTCCACGGCCCCGCCGGCGACGGACCGGGAACGCAGGCGCCCGCCCACCCTGTCGCGGGCCTCGAGCACCACCACCCGGCGGCCCGCCCGGTGGGCGGCGTCGGCGGCGACCAGGCCCGAGATCCCCGCGCCGACGACGACGACGTCGACCCCGTCGCCGGAACCGGGGCCGCGGACGAGGTCCGCGTCACCGGCGGTCACCCGCCCACCCCGGTCTCGAGCACGAGTCGGTACCGGGCCCGCCCGTCGGCGAGTCGATCGACCGCGGTGCCCGCCTCGCGCAGCGGGAGACGCACGGTCCACGGGCGGATGCCGTGGAGCACGGCGAAATGCATCGCCTCCTCGGTGTCGGTCGGGCTGCCGGTCACGTGGCCGGACACCGTCTGGGCGTTCATCACCAGCTGTGCGAGGGGGACGGACACCTCGCCCGCGTCCACGCCGATGAGGACCAGCCGTCCCCGCGGTCGCAGTGCGGGCAGCACGGATTCTGCGGCGGAGGCGGACGGGGCGGTGCTGAGGATCAGGTCGACTCCTCCCGAATCGCGTAGTGCCGCACCCGCGTCGACCGCGACGGCGTCGACGTAGTCGCGGGCCCCGAGTTCGGCGGCGTCGCCGGCCCGATCGGTCCCCCGCGCCACCACCACGACCTCGAATCCCATCGCGACGGCGAACTGGACCGCCAGATGGCCGAGCCCCCCGAGGCCCAGCACCGCGACCCGGGACCCGGGCCCGGCACCGGAGCCGCGCAGGGCGTTGAACGTCGTCACACCGGCGCAGCCCATGGGTGCCGCGTCGACGGGGTCCAGGCCGTCGGGGATCCGCGCGAGCGCCGCGGCGGGCACCGTGATCGACTCCGCCCAGCCGCCCGGGTACGACCGGCCGGGGATCCTGCGCTCGGGGCAGTGGACCACATCGCCCCGCCGGCAGGCCGGGCAGTGACCGCAGCTGCCGCCGAACCAGCCCACGGCGACCCGGTCCCCCACGGCCCACCCGGTGACCCCGTCGCCGATCGCGTCGACCACACCGGCCACCTCGTGACCGGGCGTCACGGGCAGGGCGGAACCGCGGGCACCCCGTACCGAGCCGACGTCCGCGCCGCACACTCCGCTCGCGACCACGGACACCCGCACCCGGCCGGGCCCCGGCGGCGCGACGTCCACGCGGGCCGGCCGCAGCGGCCCGCCCTCGACCTCCACCTGCATCCTGAGGAACTCAGACATCCCTGACCTCTCCGTGCCATCCGCCCAGCCTCGCCGACGCGGTGAACACCGCCAGCGGGACCAGCACGACGATGGACAACATCGACAGCAACGAGAAACTGGTGAGCACCAGAAGCGGCCCGGCGGCGAGCGCTGCGGCCGCGCCACACAGGTTCGCGGCGGCGTCGACAGCGCCCTGCGACGACGCCCGCGTGTCCTCGGAGACCACGAGCGAGAACAGCGCCGAGCCGGCGACGTTGACGAACGACCAGCCCACGCCGAGCAGGATCAGCGACACGATCAGCCACCCGGTGCTGCCGGGCGCCACGACGCCGATCACCAACGAGGCCAGGAATATCCCGAGCCCGGCCACGATCGTGACCCGGTGCCCGTAGCGGTCGGCCACGAAGCCGACGACCGGAGCGAACGCGTACATCCCGGCGATGTGCAGGCTGATGGTGATCCCGACGACCGTCACCGAGTCGCCCTGGTGGACGATGTGCACCGGTGTCATGGTCATGACCGCCACCATGACCGCCTGGGCGGTGAGGATCGCCAGCACCGCGAAGCGGGCCTGCCTGTTCTCCCGGATCTCGCCCACCATCAGGGCCAGTTTCCGGCGCGCACCCCCGGATCCGGCGGCCGCGGTGTCCTGCTGAGTGGCGACCCCGGCCTCCTGCTGGAGGAGCTGCAGCGGGTCCGGGCGGAGCAGGAAGAACACCACCGCGCCGGCGATCGCCATGCAGACCGCCGCGATCGCGAACGCGCTCGCGTAGACGGTCAGCCCGGTGGAGGCGCTGATGATCTCCCCCGGCGCACCGAGGTTCGGCCCGAGCACCATGCCCAGCGTGCCCACCCACACGACCAGCGCGAGCGAGCGCGCCTTCTGCTCGGGGCCGGCGAGGTCCGTCGCGGCGAACCGTGCCTGCAGGGCGACCGCCGAGCCGGCACCGATGAGCAGCAGCCCCACGAACAGCGGGACGAGGAGATCCCACTGCGCGGCGGCGACCAGCATGGCGCCGCCCGCCGCCGCCGCCCACCAGCCGGTGGACAACGCGACCCTCCGACCGTGGCGTGCCGCGAGCGCGCCCAGCGGCAGTCCGAGCACCGCGGCCCCCAACGTGCTGGCGGTGCGGGCGAGACCGGCCAGGCCCTCGTTGTTGGTGACCTCCCCGGCCAGCAGGACACCGATCGACGGGGCCACACCGACACCGATCGCACCGATGACCTGCATGATCACCAGTACCCACAGGGTGCGCTTCTGGTATGTGGCCGCGGCGGGCGGACGTGGGGTGGTCTCGGGCGGAGCTATCACTTCGGTGTCTCGCACACGCGTCCTTTTCGGTCACGGTAAACAGCTCACGTCACCACCGCCCCGAACAGGTGCGGGAGTGACGTGAGCACCGAGCGGGTCGCTGCGGTCGGACCGACCGTAGGCCGAATCGACGCCCTCCGGTAGGTGCCGACCCGTGATGAGGCCATATCATCCGTGAATGGCCGTGCCGCGAGTGCCGTGAGGCAGTGAACGGGCTATGCCGTGATGGCGTCGACCAGCTCCGCCAGGTCCGTCGCCAGCCCCGAGTCCCGCCGCCAGACCGCTTCGTAGGAGATCTCCACCGGCCTGCCGTGGTCGACCAGCGGCCGGTGCGCCGACGACGCGGACTCGAGCTTGGACCGGGGCAGCAGCGCCGCCCCCAGGCCGAGGTTCGCCCACTGCTCCAGGACCCGGTAGCTCGACGCCTCCCCCGGGTACTGGTTCAGGGGCACGGCATTGTCGTCGAACAGGCTGGTGGTGAATCTCGTCAGCCCGCAGGAGTCGGGCACCAGGATCCACCGGGAGTCCGCCGCCTCGGCCAGTTCCACCACGTCGCCGCCGTGGGAGTCATCGTCCGGGGTACCCACCACCACGACCGGCTCCGATCCGATGACCCGGTGCTCGAACCTCGGCAGGGGCTCCACCGAGGGGACGAGGATGAGGTCGAGCCGACCCTCCACCAGATCGACGCGCAGCCCGGCGAGATCAGCCTCGGTCAGGACCAGCTCGCGCCCGCCGGGCAGGCTCGCGGCCGCCGCACACGCCCTGTCGACCACGTGCGAGCCGATGAGCGGCGACACCCCGATCCGGATCGACGTGGTGGCGGGTCCGGCGAGTCGGCGGGCCTCCGCCACCAGCCCGTCCAGTTCGCCCAGTGTCCTGTCGACCAGCGGCAGGAGTCGCGCACCGAACGCGGTGGGGGTGGCGCCACGGGGTGACCGGCTGAACAGCTCTCCACCCAACCGGTCCTCCAGGGTCGCGATCGCGTTGGACAGTGCCGGCTGCGTGACACCGTAGGAGCGGGCGGCCGCGCTGAACGAGCCGGTCTGGGCGACCGCCTGCGCGTAGCGCAGCGCCTCGGTACTCACCCGACCATTCATGACATGCATGCTATCGACCCGGCGCACGTCGGCCCGTCAGAAGCAGCCGGTGGCCACGGCCACCAGATAGGGCACGTGGACCATCACGGCGAGGACGGCCAGCGCGGTGAGACAGCACGCGGAGGCGACCGCCGCCGTCAGGCCCCTGGTGCCACTGGCCGGCTGCACCAGATGGCGGATACGGTCCGGGCCCAGGGCGTGCAGAACCCCGCCGGAGTCCTCCTGGTGCTCGCGCGGGCGACCGTACTGACCGAGCGTGAGCAGCGCGCTGGCCAGTGCGGGCGTGCCGACCGCACGGCGTGCCGCATCGTCCGCCGCGATCTCCAGATAGTGCCCGAGCGCCGCCTCGACCGCCGCGAACAGGGGAACCCACCGCAATCCGGTGGTGAGCGTGGACACCGCCGCGGCGAGGGCGTGGTGGCCCTGCCGCAAATGTGCCGACTCGTGGGCCAACACGGCCTCCAGTTCCCTCTCGGCGAGCACCTCGACCGCGGCCGTGGAGACGATCACCCCGCCGGACCTCGACGGAAGCGCCATCGCGAACGGGTGCCGGTCGTCGACCAGCTGCACGTGATAGCCGTGCAGGTCCACGGACCGGCCCGCACCGCGCCACCGCGCGGCGGTGCGCCGCGTCTCGCGCCGACGGTGGGCCATGGCTCCCACCACCCGCGCCGCCTGGGCCACGGCCGCGGCCAGGGGCACGGTCAGCAACAGCACCACCGGGATCGCCGTGTCGACACGATCCAGGCCGAACGGATCGGATGCGGCCAGGCACCGACTGCACACCTCGGTGGCGCCCGTGGGCAGCACCTGGGGGCCGGTCACCAGCCAGGCCAGCAGCGGGCCGATCGACAGTGCCGCGAGAACCCAGAACACCACGCCGCCGGTCAGCAGCCAGATCGCGACCCGGGGGAAACGGGACAGGACGGGGGCCGCGCTGCGCAGGACCCGGGGCCCCACCACCGCGGGCAACAGCAGCCCGAGGAGCAGTACGGGGACCAGCAGCTGGACGGTCACCTGCCCCCACCCCCGTCCCGCTGACGCAGGTAGTCACGCAACAGATCCAGGTCGCTGTCCGGGATGCGCTCCGCGAAATGCAGGATCGAGGCGGCCCGGTCCCGGCTCGTGCCCAGCGCGTGATCCATCACCGAGGCCACGTGCTCCTCGCGGGTGTCGCGCGCCGAGTAGACCGTCGACCGGCCCTTCTTGCCGGAATCGACCAGGCACTTGCGCTGCAGGTTGCTCAGGACCGTGGCGATGGTCGTGTACGCGAAATCTCCGGGCAGCCGCTCGATGATCCCCCGGATCGTCGAGGCGCCCTCGTCCCAGAGCAGGTCCATCACCTGCGTCTCCAGCGGACCCAGCCGCGGCGGCTCGCAGCCCGCGTCGCCCGCGCTCATCGAGCCGCCACCACAGGCCGGGCGGCCGGGAGCACGCAGGAGACCTGCCCCCGGAGCCGCACCACCAGCGCGACCGCGGTGAGCCCCAGCGCGAGGATTCCCAGAAACGGCTGCACGGGCGCGAACCAGGTGATCGCGCCCGCGTATCCCAGCGCGAGAAGTGCCAGCTTGTTGCACACGGGGCAGCCTACCGCGAACCACGCCAGGAACGCCCCCACGAAGCCGGCACGGCTGGAGCGGCGGGCCTGCCGGGTGTCGTCGTCGTCACGCCCCGGCGTATCGTCGCCGACGTCGGGCCCCGCCGCCCCGGCACCCTCCACCGGCGACGGACCCGCGGCACGGTCCTCCCGCACGTAGGTGGCGACCAGCATCCCCGACAGCACCGAGGTGAGGATCCACACCGGGTAGTTCCACCACACCGGCGGGATGTCCCGCGTGAACACCGGGTTCGGGATGAGCACGGTGGCCAGCCCGAGCAGGAGGCCGAAGGCGAGCGCGACACCCGCGGCGACGGCGACCCGGCGAGGCCCCCACGTCCGCAGGCCCTGCAGGGCGAGATCGAGGTCCCGGGGAACAGACGAGATGAAGCGTCGGATTCTGGACATGGGACACATCATGCCACGGGTCGACTACCGGCGATAGTCGACTATGTGACATAGTCGATCGGGTCAGCGGAGGAACCCGACGAAATGAGTGCCCTGTGAGCCCGACCGACGCCACATCCCGCCACACCCTTGAAGCCAAATACCGGCGGTCACGGACCTGGAACATGGTCCTGGCCGCCGTCGCGGTGTTCCTGGGCGTGGTGGTCATCGCCCAGACGTTCACCGGCGGCTCCGGAAGCGAGGAGCAGATCACCGAGACGGCCGAGGGTACGCAGAGCAGCGGCGGCGACATGGAGTTCGTGCGGCGCGAGGCCGACGATCCCAGGGCGATCGGCAGCGTCGACGCCCCGGTCGTCATGACCGAGTGGGTCGACCTGCGCTGCCCCTTCTGCGCCTCCTTCAGCCGGGACACCCTGCCCCAGCTCATCACCGACTACGTGGACACCGGCAAGGTACGCATCGAGTTCATCGATGTGGCGTACTTCGGCGAACAGTCCCTGGACGCCCAGATCGCCGCCCAGGCGGCAGCCGACCAGGACAAGTACATCGAGTACCTCACCGCCGTCTTCGACGAGGCCCCCGAGAAGGGACACGCGGATCTCACCCGCGACGTGCTCATCGACTTCGCCGAACAGGTCGACATGCCCGACCTGACACAGTTCGCCGCGGACCTCGACGACCCGCAGATCCGCTCGGCCGCCGAGGCGCAGACCCTCGAGGCTCAGCAGCTGGGTGTCACCGCGGTGCCGTTCTTCGTCGCCGGCCAGACCGCCCTGTCCGGCGCGCAACCCGAATCGACGTTCCGAGCCTTCCTGGACGAGGCCCTCGCGGCAACGGAGTGACACATGGACATCGGACTTCTCGGAGCATTCCTCGGCGGCGTCCTCACCCTGCTCAGCCCGTGCTCGGCGATGCTGCTGCCGGCCTTCTTCTCCTACGCGTTCGCCGACCCGCGTGAGCTGCTCACCCGCACCGGTGTGTTCTATCTGGGCCTGATCACCAGCCTGGTGCCGCTCGGGGTCCTCGCCGGCACCCTGGGGGCGTTCGTCACCCAGCACCGGTTCACGTTCGTCACCGTGGCGTCGGTGATCGTGATCATCCTGGGCGCACTCATGCTGCTCAACATCCCCATCCCGTTCCTGCGGGCCGGCACGGGTTCGGAGGGCACCTCCGTCACCGCCGTCTACGCACTCGGCACCGTCTACGGACTCGCCGGCGTCTGTGCCGGGCCCCTGCTCGGCGCTGTACTCACCGTGGCCGCCGTGTCCGGCACAGCCCTGACCGGCGGGATCATCGTGCTGGTGTTCGCCGCCGGTATGACACTGCCCCTGTTGGTCCTGGCACTGCTGTGGGGACGGTTCCCCGCGGTCAAACGCCTCGTGCGCCCCCGCGAGGTGACCCTCGGCCGGTGGAGCAACACCTGGACCGGGATCATCGGCGGCGTCCTGACCATCGGCGTGGGAATCCTGCTCCTGGCCACCGCCGGCACCACCGACCTGACCGGCATCCTCGGGGCCTCGGACCAGGCCGCCCTCGAAGGCGCCGTCCTGGAGGGAGCCGGCGCGGTTCCCGACTGGGTGATCATCGCCATCGCGGCGGCGATCGCCGTGACCGGCTGGCTCATCGTGCGGCGCCGCCGCGCCCAGACCACCACCGTCGCGGGGCTGAACCTGCCCGAGAACATCAAGGTCCGCACCGGAGATGACGAGTGACCCCTTCCGACGGGATGGTCCTCGCCGAGTCCATCGGTGACGCGTTCCAACAGACCGCCGTCTCGGGCCCGCTCCTGCTCGCACTCGGCGCCGCGATCCTGGCCGGACTGGTCTCGTTCGCCTCACCGTGCGTGGTGCCCCTCGTGCCCGGGTACCTCGCGTACCTGGCCGGTGTCGTCGGCGCGGAGCGTCCGGCGGTCACCGTCGAGGCCGCCGAACACCGTCGGGCGGAAGCCGGGACCCTGACCCTGGAGGACAGACGAAGGCGCACCGCGGACCGCCGACGCGTCGTGGGCGCCTCGCTGATGTTCGTCGCCGGCTTCACCGTGGTGTTCGTGGCACTGTCGGCGATGGTGCTGGGCACGGTCCAGTACATCGCCCCGCGCGAGGAACTGCTGCAGCGGATCGGCGGAGTCATCACGATCCTCATGGGCCTGGTGTTCATCGGCTTCGTGCCCGCGCTGCAGCGTGACACCCGCATGCAGCCCAAGACGCTGTCCACCTGGCTCGGTGCGCCACTGCTCGGCGGGGTGTTCGCCCTCGGGTGGACGCCGTGCCTCGGCCCCACCCTCGCCGCCGCGCTGTCCGTCGCCGCGGGGACCGGGATGGACGCCACCCGGGGGGTCGCGCTCATCGTGGCCTACTGCCTCGGACTGGGCCTGCCGTTCGTCCTCGTCGCCTACGGCTCCAGCTGGGCGCTGCGCACCGTGGGCTGGCTCCGGCGGCACTCCCGCGCCATCCAGGTCTTCGGAGGCGTGATGCTCATCATCGTGGGACTGCTGCTGCTCAGCGGCGTCTGGTCCCTGTTCATCGGCTGGCTGCGCGATTTCGCGATCAGCGACACGACGCTGCCGATCTGACCCCTCACCCCGTCGACGAAGAGGAACCGACCGTGTCCCGCACCACCGACTCCCGGCTCCCCGCCGGCACCATCCCGGGCATCATCATCCTCGCGATCCTGGCCGCGCTCGCGGTGGCCATGCTCCGGTCCGGATCCACCACCCCCACCGACGCCGGCGCGGGGTCCGTCGCGAGTGACCAACCCGACTACTCGTATGCCGAACGACGCGAACCCGAAGACCCCTTCGCCCTCGGCCCGGTCGACGCTCCGGTCGGGCTCGTCGTGTTCTCCGACTACCAGTGCCCGTTCTGTGCCCAGTGGAACCACGAGACCATGCCCGTGATGGAGCAGTTCGCGAACGACGGGGACCTGCGGATCGAGTGGCGGGACGTCAACGTGTACGGGCCGGCCTCCAAACGCGCCGCGCTCGCGGCGTTCGCCGCCGCCCGACAGGACGCCTACTGGGAGTACCACGACGCACTGTTCCAGGGAGGCCGGACGCGTCCCGACCGCGACCTGTCACAGGAAGCCCTCATCGAACTGGCCGGTGAGCTCGGCCTGGACCGCGAGCGGTTCGCCGCCGACATGGACTCGACGGCCGCCACCGACGAGATCGCCCGCAACGAGGAACTCGGCATGGACCACGGGGCCACCGCGACCCCGGTCTTCATCCTGGGCGGGGTGCCCCACGTGGGAGCGCAACCACCCGAGGTGTTCGCCGAGGCGTTCCAGGACGCGCTCCGGCGAAGCGGAGGCTGACCGATGGACATCGGCGTACTCGGGGCGTTCCTCGGCGGCGCCCTCGCCCTGCTCAGCCCGTGCGGCGCCCTGTTGCTGCCCGCGTTCTTCGCCTCCACCGTCGGCTCCGGGCCCCGCCTGGCGCTCCACGGCGCGGTCTTCTACCTCGGGCTGCTGGTCGTCCTGATCCCCCTCGGCGTCGGGGCCGGCGCACTCGGAAGCGTCTTCGTCACCCACCGCACCGAGATCATCGGGGTGGCCTCGCTCATCATGATCGTGCTGGGCGTCGTCCAGATCCTCGGCTTCGGATTCGACCTCTCCCGGGCGCTGCCCGGCAGCGACATGCTGCAGTCGCAGGCCGCCACCCGGGCCGGGCTGGTCAAGACCGTGCTCCTGGGCGCCTCCAGTGGCATCGCGGGATTCTGCGCAGGACCCGTGCTCGGCGCCGTGCTCACCCTGGCCGCCGCCCGGGGAGACGTCGTGACCGCCGGACTGCTGCTGGCCGTGTACGGCGCGGGAATGGTGGTGCCCCTGCTGCTGCTGGCCTCGGTGTGGGGACGCCTGGGGGCAAGGTCGCGCGCCGTCCTGCGGGGACGGACGTTCACGGTGGCCGGTCGCGAACTGCACACCACCTCGGTGGTCACCGGACTGTTCCTCATCACGGTCGGGGTGCTGTTCTGGACGACCAACGGACTGGTCGGCATACCCGAGCTCCTCCCGACCTCCGTGCAGTCCCGGATCCAGTCCGGGCTGGGAGCGCTGTCGGGCCCGGTGGTCGACATCGCGCTGTTCGGTGTCGTCGTCGTCATCGGCGTCGTCGTCTGGCTACGGATCCGCAACCGCGGCCGGGACCGGAACAGGGACCGCGGCTCCCGCCCGACGCCGCGGTGACCGCACTCCTGGCCCGCCTCGTCACGGCCGCCGCCGCCGGCGCGCTGGTCTACCTCTCGTTCCCGCCGGTCGGCTGGTGGCCCGCGGCGATCCCGGGCCTGGCCCTGCTCGTACCGGCACTGGCCCCCACGCGGAACCACCGGGCGGGAACGGGCACCGGGGCCCTGGTGGGCCTGCTGTTCGGCCTCGTCTTCTTCCTCCTCCTGGTCCCGTGGGTCGGCCTCTACGTGGGCGCGTACGCGTGGGTGGGCCTGGCGGCGGCCGAGGCCCTCTACCTGGCGGCCTTCGGGGCCGGAGCCGTGCACCTGGTCGCCTTCGGGGCCGGGAGCGGCCCGCGTGCGGTGGCGGCGACGGCGGGGCTCGCGGCGTGGTGGTCACTGTGGGAGAGCATCCGCGGATCGTGGCCGTGGGGCGGCTTCCCGTGGGGCTCCCTGGCCTTCGGTCACGCGGACGGGGTGCTGCTGCCGCTCGCCGCACTCGGCGGGGCACGCTTCCTCGGGGCGGCACTGGCCGCGACCGGCTTCGCCGTCGGGTTCTCGGTCCTGGCGCCGGCCCGCCACGGCGGCGCGCTCCGGGCGGCGCTCCCCCTGGTGACCCCGGCCGTGGTGGCGGTCCTGCTCTGGCCGGCGTCCACCGACATCGTCCGGCCGAACAGCGACCGGGCGGGCACCGACCGTCTGGAGGTGGCGGTGATCCAGGGCAACGTCCCCAGGCTCGGGCTGGACTTCGCCAGCCAGCGGGCCGCGGTCCTGCAGAACCACCTCGACGAGACCCACCGACTGGCCGAACGGGTGGCCGCCGGCACCACCCCCGTGCCCGACCTGGTCCTGTGGCCCGAGAACGCCTCCGACGTACCCGCCCTGGACGTCCCCGCGGTGGCCCGGCAGATCACCGCGGCCTCGGAGGCGGTCGGCGCCCCGATCTCGCTCGGCACCATCGACCCCCTCGACGACGGGGCCGGGACCTACAACACCCAACTGCTGTGGGCGGGAACGTCCGGTCCGGTGGAGCGCCACGACAAGAAGTACATCCAGCCGTTCGGCGAATGGCTACCGTGGCGGGACTTCTTCGAGGCCCTGTTCCCGATCGCCGAGTCCGCGGGCGATTTCGTCCCCGGCGACGGTTCCGGGACGCTGTCCGCGGCGGGGGTCGTCACGGGGACGGCCACCTGTTTCGAGGTGGCGTTCGACGAGGCCGTCCGCACGCCGATGTCGGAGGGGGCCCAGGTTCTCACGGTCCCCACCAACAACGCGACCTTCGGACACTCCCCCATGACGTACCAGCAGCTGGCCATGTCCCGGGTCCGGGCGGTCGAACACAACGCGCCGGTACTCGTGGCCGCCACCAGCGGGGTGAGTGCGGTGATCGACAAGGACGGCTCCGTCCGGAGCCGGTCCGGAATCTTCGAGTCCGCCACCCTGACCGCCGATCTGGCCCTGGGGGACGCCGGCACGGTCGCGACACGGATCGGCCGGAGCGTCGAGACCGTTCTCGGGGTTCTGGGCGTCGTCGCACTGGTCGCGGTGCTCATCCGCGGGCGTGTCCGGCCCGGCGTCAGCTCGGAGGGGGGATCCGCCGACTAACCTGACGGCATGATCAGCCACCACGCCCGGGCGCACCGCGACGCCCGCACCCCCGTGCGCCTTCTGGCCGCGACGGGGCTCGGCGTGTGCGTGGCGCTCCTCGGATCGGCCTGCGGGGCGCCGCTGCCCGAGCTCCGGCCCGGGCAGAGTCCTGCCGCCTATTCGGGGCTCGAGGTGACGGGGGACCGTGTCGAGTACGCGATCGGCAAGGTCCCCGGCATCGTGGAGGAGGAGCTGGAGGCCTCGGGGGTGCCCGGCGCGGCGGTGGCGGTGGTCCACGCCGGGGAGGTGGTGCTGGCCGAGGGGTTCGGTGTCCGCAGCACGGACACCGGCGAGGCGGTGGACACCCGGACGGTGTTCCCGCTGGGGTCGCTCTCCACGCCGGTCAGCGCGACCGTCGTGGCGGCCGAGAGCGCAGAGGGCGAGGCGGACTGGTCGACGCCCGTCCGCCGGTACCTGCCGTGGTTCGCGCTGTCGGACGAGCGGACCTCGCAGGAGGTCACCGTGGGCGATCTGTTCGCGCACCGCTCGGGCCTGCCGGAGCACGCGGGCGAGGACCCGGCGGAACTCGGCTACGACCGTCCCGCAGTGCTGCACGGGCTGCGGCACCTGCCGTTGGGGCCGTTCCGGGCCTCGTACGGCGCCACCGACTTCGGGGTCACCGCCGGCGCGGAGGCGGTCGCGGTCTCGGCGGGCACGCCCTGGGCCGAACTGGCCCGCCAGCGCGTCCTCGACCCCCTCGGGATGAGCGACTCCTCCTACTCGCACGCCGAGCTGGCCGAGCGCGACAACCGGGCCGTGGACCACGTCCGGGCCGACGGCGCCGGTTCCGGTGCGGCGGAGGGCGAGTCCGAGCCCACGTCCGTCGCGGGCTGGATCCCGGCCGACGCGGCGCGCGACACGGATGTGCGGGCCCCCGCCGGCGGCATGAGCTCGTCGGTGGCCGACATGGCGCGGTGGATGTCGATGGTGCTCGCCGAGGGCACCGGCCCCGACGGCGGTCGGATCGTCCCCGCCGACGCCCTGCGCGAGGCGCTGACCCCGCAGGTGGTGTCCTCGCCGCCACAGTCCGCCGCCGAGCGGGCGGGCACCTACGGGTTCGGGTTCGAGATCTCCACCACGTCGTCGGGCCGCGTCCAGTGGAGCCATTCCGGCGGGTCCGCCGACGGGTCGGCCTCGGCGATGCTCATGATCCCCTCGCTCGAGGTCGGGATCGTCACGCTGACCAACGCCGCGCCCGTGGGCGTGCCCGAGACGATCAACGCGCGTTTCGCCGACTACGCCCAGTACGGTGATCCCGCGATCGGGTGGCGGGAGCTGTTCACCGAGGAGTTCGACTCGCTGACCGCGCCGGTCGGCGACCTGGTCGATGCGCGCCGCCCCGCCTCGCCGGAGCCGGCCCCCGAGACGAACGAGCTGCTCGGGGTCTACCGCAACGACTATCTCGGGGAGATCGAGATCCGTGAGCGGTCCCGCGCCGGGGGTGGCTCCGGGGAGGACGACGACGACACCGGGCCGGCGCTGGAGCTCGTGGTGGGCCCCGACCCGCAGACCTGGCCGCTCGAGCACTGGGACGGGCCGGTCTTCGCGGCCAGCCCCCGGGGCGGGAGCTGGCCCCCCGGTTCACGGGGGAGTGTGACGTTCCGCGGCGACACGGTGACGGTCGAGCTCCTGGATGCCAACGGGCTGGGGACGTTCACCCGCGTCGGGGACTGAGCGCCTTCCTGCCGGTCGTCCTCTCGGCCCGGCGACGACCGCGTTTGGAGTCGGCGTCGGGTGTGGTGAGGAAGGTCGAGAGCCACGCCATCCGCGGGTCGGCGTCCACGAGGAACGCCTTGAACGCGAGGGTGAGCGGCACGGCCAGGATCGCGCCCAGGGGGCCGGCGACGGCGGCCCAGAACACGAGGGACAGGAACGTCACGGTGGGGGTCAGTCCCACGGCGTCGCCGGTGAACTTGGGCTGGATGAAGCTCTGCATGACCAGGTTGATCACGCTGTAGATCACCACCACCCAGATCGCATCGCCCGGGCCGCCGGTGAGCAGGGCGAACAGGGCGGGCGGGACGAGTCCCAGCACGAACCCGATGTTGGGGATGTAGTTGGTGACGAACGCCAGCACGCCCCACACCAGGGCGAGCGGGACACCGAGGATCCACAGCGCGACCACGTCCATGACGGCCACGATGAGGCCGAACACGGTGGCGACGATCCAGTACGACTTGAGGCCGTCGCCGAACGAGTCGAGGGCGTCGGCCAGACGGGGGCGGAACCGGGCGATGGTCTCCCGCCGCCGCGAGACCCCGGGCAGGTCAAAGACGAGGAAGGTCAGCGCGATCACGAGGATGGTGAGCTGGCCGCCCGCCGAGGACACCTGACCGGCGACGTTCTGGAGAGCCCCGATGATGGTGGACGGCGACACCCCGCTCAACGCCTCGGTCACCTGGTCCTGGCTCAGGCCGAACCGTCCGAGGAGCTCGATGGACTGCTCGTACAACGCATAGAAGCGGTCCTGGTACTGCGGTATCTCCTCGGCGGCGATCCACAGTGCCCAGACGAGCATGCCGACCAGCGCCAGGAGGAGCAGGTAGAGGACCAGCAGCACGATGATCATGCCGGCCCAGCGCGGGAGCCCGGCCCGTTCGAGCAGCGACTGCAGCGGCTGCGCGGCGATCACCAGGTTCAGGGCGAGGAACGCCGGCATCACCATGTGCGCGTGCTCCGAGATCCCCCACAGCACGATGAACGCGGCGGCCAGTGACACGACGGTGACGGCCGCGATCCCCCAGCCCTTGGACTCCTCCTCGGGGGCAGCGATGTCCGTGACCCGGCCGTCCGGGTCACGGCCTTCCGGGGCGCGGCCATCCGGGTCCGCGAGCCGCGCGCCGTCCGCTCCGCCCTGGTCCGGGGTCGTCGCATCCGACGCGGGTGGGGCCGGGGCATCGAGTTCGCCCCGGGGCCCGCCCGCGTCTGCTCCCTGTTCTGGCTTGGACATTCGCCCTGTACTCCTGAGTCGGGCCCCGGCCGGTGATTCCTGTACGAGGCTGCCAGGAAGGTTTACCACGATCCCCGGGGCCGTGCGCCGTCAACGCAGGTCACAGGCGCCACACGGGGGCGGTCGCGTCACCGCGACCGGCGCGGCCCCTGTCGTTTCAGGCTCCGGCGAGCGCCGAGCGGATCGCGTCGACGTCCACGGCGTCGAGCTCGGCCGGATCCCAGGACGGGTTGCGGTCCTTGTCGATCACCACGGCACGCACGCCCTCGACGAAATCGGGGCGGGCAGTGATCCACCCGCCGAGCGCGAGCTCGTTGTCCAGGCACTCGCGCAGGCCTTCGGCCCGGGCGCCGGCGCGGAGCAGTTCGATGGTCGCGACGATCGACGTGGGGCAGTGCGCGCGGAACATCTCCGTCGTCGAGGTGGCCCACTCGTCCTGTTCGCCGGCCTGGAGCGCGGCGATCATCTCCTGGGCGGTGTCGCGGGAGAAGACGTCGACGATGCGGTCGATGTGGGCCTCGACGGCCGACTCCCCCGCCTCGGACCGATCGCGGCCGAAGCGCTCGAGCGCCGCCTCGAGGCCGTCGGTGCCGATCGCGGCGATGAACGCCTCCCGGTCGTCACCGGAGATCAGGTGGGTGGCCAGACCGGTGTAGAGGGCGTCGGCGGAGTCCAGACGCACACCGGTCGTGCCGAGGTAGATCGCCACCGCGAGGCCGCGTTCCCCGCCGCCGCACAGGCGCGGCAGGAAGTGGCTCGCACCGACGTCCGGGATGAAGCCGATCGCGGTCTCGGGCATGGCCATCATGACCTTCTCGGTCACGACCCGGTGGGAGCCGTTGATGGAGATGCCGAGGCCGCCGCCCATCGAGACGCCGTGGACCACGGCCACGGTCGGGGCAGGATGGGAGTGGTACGCGAAGTTCATCGCGTACTCCTCGGAGAAGAACGTCCGGTTGGCCTCGTGATCGCCCGCCGCGGCCGCGTCACGCAGAGCGCGGATGTCGCCGCCGGCGCAGAACGCCTTCTCGGAGGTGCTGGAGATCACCACGGCCTCGACGGCCTCGTCCCCGGCCACCTCGTCCAGCGCCGAGTGCAGGGCCTTGCACATGGGCAGGTCCAGCGAGTTCAGTGCCTTGGGGCGGTCCAGGACGATGTGCTGCATCCGGCCTTCGCGCCGGGTGATGACGAATTCGCTCATGGCACCAGTGTGTCAGTCCCGTCACCGCCCGGCACGCAGATACTAGGAATTCCTACCTCACTGCCCCCGCCCCGTACCGAGAATCCGCCACCCCGCATCAGCATCCGCTACCGCCGTAGGGGTGGCGCGCCCAAGGGGTGGCCGATGTCGAGAGGGGGTGGCGGATGCCGAGGAACGGAGGGCGGGTCAGTCGTCGAGGAGCTTGGAGGCCACGTCCGGCACGTACCGGAACTCCTCACGCGGCGGCCGCACGTAGTCGATCTCCTCGGGCCTCTCCGGGATCTCCAGCTCCGGCGGATCGAGCTGCTCCCACGGGACGGTCGAGAGCAGGTGCGAGATCACGTTGATGCGCGACCGCTTCTTGTCCTCCGACTCGACGGTGTACCAGGGCGCCTCGGGGATGTCGGTGTGGACGAACATCGCGTCCTTGGCCCGGCTGTAGTCCTCCCACCGGCTGATGGACTCCAGATCCATGGGAGAGAGCTTCCACCGCCGCATAGGGTCGCGGTTCCGGTCCCGGAAGCGACGCTCCTGCTCCTCGTCGGACACCGAGAACCAGTACTTGCGCAGCATGATCCCGTCCTCCACGAGCAGCCTCTCGAAGATCGGCGCCTGGTGCAGGAAGCGGCGGTACTCGTCGGTGGTGCAGAACCCCATCACCCGCTCCACGCCGGCGCGGTTGTACCAGGACCGGTCGAAGATCACGATCTCGCCGGCGGACGGCAGGTGCTCGATGTAGCGCTGGAAGTACCACTGCGTCCGCTGCACCTCCGTCGGCACGGGCAGCGCGACCACGCGGGCGTGACGGGGGTTGAGGTACTGCGTCATCCGTTTGATCGCCGAGCCCTTACCCGCGGCGTCGCGCCCCTCGAACACCACCACCAGGCGGTTTCCGGTCGCCCGGAGCCAGGCCTGCATCTCCACCAACTCGGCCTGCAGCCGCTCCAGCTCCTTCTCGTACGCCTCCCTGGGCAATTTCTCGAGACCGCTGGCCAGGAGCTTCTTCGATCCCCCCTTGGAGGACGACCCCTTCGCGCCGGACTTCTTCTCTGCGCTCTTCCCGCTGCTCTTGCCGCTCATACGCCGATCCTACGACGCAGCCCGCACTCGCCCACCCCACCAGAAAAACTTGACAGTCTCCGGGACAACTGTCTAGTTTTGCGCGGGGTGACGGGCGTCACCGCCGTCCACAGACGAGGAACCGATGCACCCATTCTCACGCCGGGGATTCCTCGGCGCCGTCACCGCCGCCGGGATCGCCGCACTCACCGGCACCACCGCCGCAGCCCGGCCCACCACCCCCGCAGACGCCGCACCGCACCCCGGATCCGCTGGCCCGGACACCGCGCGCCCGGCCACACGGATCCCCCACGCGACCGAAGACCACCGCGTCCTGGTCGTGGGCAGCGGGTTCGGAGGCGGAATCGCCGCGCTCCGACTCGCGGAGGCGGGAGTGCCCGTCGTCGTCGTCGAACGCGGGCGCCGCTGGCCCACCGGCCCGAACGCGGACACCTTCCCCAGCGCGGTGACCCCCGACGAACGCGCACTGTGGTTCCGCTCCTCCCCCGAGGTCTTCGGCCGCCCCGTCGACCTCCCGCGCCACACCGGCCTCCTCGAGGCCTCCGTCGGCGAGAACATGACCTCCGTCTGCGCCACCGGCGTCGGCGGCGGCTCCCTCATCTACCAGGGCATGGCGCTCCAACCCACCGAGGAGCTCTTCCACACCTGGTTCCCCGGCGCGATCGACTGGCGCCAGATGGCCGACGAGTACTACCCGCGCGTCGCCCGCATGCTGCGGCTGGCCCAGGCCCCCGACGAGTTGATCGACTCCCCCACCTACGCCGCCTCCCGCGTCTTCGCCCGGCGCGTCCGCGACGCCGGGCTACCGCTGCGCAAGATCCCCATGCCCATCGACTGGAACTACGCGCTGGCCGAGCTGCGCGGCGAGATGCGCCCGGCCTACACCAACGGCGACTCCTCCCTCGGCGTCAACAACGGCGGCAAACACACCGTCGACGTCACCTACCTCGCGCGCGCCGAGGCCACCGGGCTCGTCGACGTGCGGCCACTGCACGACGTCCGCGCCCTGCGCCGCCTCCCCGACGGCCGCTGGGAACTCGACGTGGAGGTGCTCGACACCGCCGGGCACCTCCTGCGCACACTCACCCTGCGCGCGCCCGCCCTCATCCTGGCCGCCGGATCCGTCGGCACCTCCACCCTGCTCACCCGCGCCGCCGCCACCGGCGCCGTCACCGACCTGCCCGACGACGTCGGCGCAGGCTGGGGCACCAACGCCGACCGCATCTACCTGTGGACCGACCCCACCGCCGACTTCGGGGCCGTCCAGGGCGGCCCGGTGGTCTACGGGAGCCTCAACTGGGACCACCCGCGCACCGCCCACACCCTCATCCAGGCGTCCCTGCCGCCTTTCGGCGCCGACGCGCACACCACCGTCATGGTGGGCTACGGCGTCAGCGCCGACCGCGGCCGCGTCGTCTACGACCCCGGTCAGGATCGCGGCGTCATCCGCTGGCCCGCCGACGGCGACGCCGCCATCCTGCACGGACACATCGACCCCACGGCACGCCGGATCGTCGGCCCCACCGGCCACCTCACCGACACCAACCGCATGCTCAACTCCACCTGGCACCCCCTCGGCGGCGCCGCGATGGGCAGCGTCTGCGACCTCGACGGGCGCGTCCTCGGCCAGCGCGGTCTGTACGTGGTCGACGGTGCGCTCATCCCCGGCACCACCGCGGCCTGCAACCCGTCGTGGACCATCGCCGCGATCGCCGAGCGGGCGCTGGATCGGATCGCCCGCCACGATGTCGGCACCGTCTTCTGACCCCTGCCACACCCGCCCCTGCTGCAGCTTCTCCTGAACAGGGCGATAATGAGCGAATGCGCTCACGTGAGGCCATCCTCGAGGCCACCCGGGCCCAGATCGGGGAGTCCGGTTTCGACGGCGTCTCGATCGCCGGTGTGGCCAAGCGGGCCTCGGTGAGCCGCCAGACCGTCTATTCGATCTTCGGCACCCGCGAGGAGCTGGTCTCCCAGGCGGTCACCGATCGACTCACCCACCTGGTCGGGGCCTTCGAGGACGCGGTGGCCTCCGCCGCCTGCCTGGTGGAACTGTTCGTCGAGATCATGGTGGAGGCGCGTCGGCAGATCCTCGGCGACCCGCTCCTGCGGTTCCTCACGCTGTCCGGCTCCTCCAACCCGATCTTCGACCCGGGCGCCGCCGACCGGGCCCGCGAGTACTCGGCGGCGATGCTCGCTCCGGCCGTCGACCGCTTCCCCGAGCTGGACGGGCGGGTCGAGCTGCTCGCCGACCTCGGTGTGCACGTCGGCTGGGCGGTGCTCTGCCTGGATCGCCCGGACACCCGGACCGACGACGAGTTGCGCGAGTTCGTCACCGTGTGGATGGCGCCCGTCCTGGAGTCGCTTCCCCGGTGACCGCTCCCGTCCTGGTGCTGTGGGACCTCGATCTCACGCTGCTCGATCCGGCCGGTTTCGGTGCGCGCATGATCACGCCGGTCCTCGCCGAGCTGCTCGGGCGCGAGCCGGTCATGGGTGCGTCGTTCGCGGGCCGCACCGACCGCGCGATCCTCACCGATCTGTTGGTGCGCAACGGGATAGGGGTCGACGACGACGCCGCCACCGGGACCGCACTCACCGGCCGTGGTGCCCTGGCCGGCCGTGGCTCGCCCACCAGCAGTGGCTCGCCCACCGGCGGTGGTGCCCTGACCGGCCGTGGCACTCCTGCACGCGCCAGCTCTCCAACCAGCGCCGGCTCGCTCGTGTCCACTGTGATGGAGGCCGTGGCCGAGCGGTGTGAGCGGTTCGCCGACGACCTGCTCGCCGGCGGCGGCGGTCCCCTGCCGGGTGCCCATGACGCGGTTCGCGCGTTGGCCGCGGATCCGCTGGTGCACCAGGGCATCGTGACCGGCAACATGCGTCGCACCGCACTGCTCAAGCTGCGCGTCTGCGGGTTCGACGGTCTGCCCGATCCCGCACTGGGCGCGTTCGGTGATCACCGCAGCGATCGTGTGCATCTCGTGCTCGACGCGGTGGACGCCGCCCGCGACAGGGGCATCGATGTCTCGCCCGCGCAGGCGGTGGTGGTGGGCGACCATGTCCACGACGTGCGTGGGGCGCTCGACGCGGGCGCCCGCTGTGTCGGTGTGGCCACCGGCCGGGTCTCCGCCGATGAGCTCCGCGCCGCGGGCGCCCACGTGGTTCTTCCTGATCTGACCGACGCGGACGCCCTGTTCCGTGCGCTCCGCGCGAGCGCCCTCAGATAGCACGCGGACCACACCCCGCCCCCGCCGCTCACACCTCGCCTCGCGCCGCTCCACGCTGTGGCCCCCTCGCAGTCCCGCTCCACGCCTCGCTCGCATCGCTCCGCACCTCGCCCCGCCTCGCGCCGGGGCCACTCCCCGCCCCCGCGCCAGACCTTGGAGACATCACCGTGAAGCTTGATGCCGCTACTGCGAGAATTTGCGCCGTTCTCCACGGTGGTGCCACCAAAACGGACCGGGGTGTGGGCGGACAGGCCCCCGGCGGGCGCCCTCCAGCGTCAGCCGGGCCGGCCATCACGCGTCAATGCCGTACCGATCTGCCGCAGCAGCGTCCCCGGAGTGCGCATCATCTGCGCCGTGACGCGCACCCGCTCCCATCCGAGTTCCGCCATCTGGGCGTTGGCCCACGCATCGAACTCCCAGGTCGACTTGTCCCGATGGAGTTCACTGTCATAGAAGATCGCCACCTTCTGCCTCTCGTAGCCGAGATCAGCCGTCGCGATCTTCTCCCCGTACTCGTTTCGGATGATCAACTGCGGGGTCGGCGTCGGCAGCCCTGCCCGGATCAGCATCAGACGCAGACGGGTCTCCGGCGGCGACGCAGCACGTTCATCGCACCATCTGAGAAGCGATCGGACGCGGTTCACCCCGTGTAGTCCGCGCATCTGGTCGACCGTCGGCGCGAGTGAGTCCACCGTGATCCTGCTCCGGTTACAGACGGCGTCGATCCTGGCGATGGTTTCGTCGTCGTCGTTCTCCCATCTCCCCACGTCAACGGCGGTTCTGGCCGCAGAGGTACACACGATCCCCTGCTCCTCGACCAGGTGTCCCGGCGGGAACTGGCGGGGGTGCCGCCGGATGCGTATCCCCCGTGCCGATCGGGGGGCGCCGACACAATAGATGTCGATGCGCCTGACGACCGTCTTCGGCGCGTACCAGCGTTCTCGATGGAGGAGCGCCGCGCCCGACCCGCCGAGCACCGACCCGTGCGGTGCCCACAAGGCGGCAGCCCGGACAATGATCGACGGCGTGACGACGCACATCGCGTCAACGTACACATCGGGGAACAGCCTCCTGCACTTCGTACGCAGCTGGTGCGCGGTCAGGTGTCCCCTCGCGATAGCTACGCTGCCACGGAAAGGATCACCGGAACTCGGAGACCGGTCGGTCGCGGACGGTTTGGCGGGCTTGAATGTGGTCATGGGTTCATCGTCGGCGTGATCGACCACTGAAATCCCGGGGAAACGGGACCCTGTGGACAAACCTGACGATTATTCACAGGCCCGCGGGGCGTCGGCGCTTACGGGGTCGCGGGGCGTCGGCCGCTCGCAGGCCCGCGGGGCATCGGCGATCGCCACGCCACCAACTTTGGAGACACCACGGTGGAAAATCGGCCCGATCCCCGCAGTGGCGGCATCAAGCTTCACGGCGATGTCGCCAAAGTCCAGAACGGCGCCCGTGCGGGTAGCGGCGAGGACCGCACGAGGGGACGCCACCCTGTGCCGGTAGCGGCGACGACCGCACGAGGGGAAGACTGCGGCCTTTTGGGTTCAGCCCTCGAGCTGCTCGCCGATCTCCATCCAGCGGTCCTCGAGCTGCTCCTTCTCCGTGACCACGGCCCGGAGATCACGATCCAGCGCAGCGAGTTTCTCGGTGTCCAGCGGCTCGCTCGCGGCGGACGCGAGGTCCGCGTGAAGCTTCTCCTCGCGCTGCGAGAGCTTCTGCAGCTGCCGCTCCAGTTTGTTCATCTCCTTCTGCAGCTCGCGCTGCTCCCCGGAGCTGAGGGAGGAGGCCAAGGGAGCCGCGCCGCCGGACGAGGCGCCGGTCGCGCCGCCGGTCGCTGTGCCGGACGAGGTGCCGGACGAGGTGCCGGACTTGGCACCGGAAGCAGCGCCGGACGAAGTACCGGAGGCAGTACCCGGTGCGGCGCCGGACGCAGCACCGGAGGTGTCACCGGACACCGAGCTGGAGCCAAGGCCGGTCGCAGCGCCGGACGCAGCACGCGAGGCCGCCGCACCCGCGCCTCTGCCGGCACCCGCGCCCGCGCCTGCGCCGTCGGCCCCGGACGCCACCCGGGAGACCTTGCCGGCATCGCCGGCCGCCCCCGCCACGCGTCGACGCTCGAGGTATTCGTCGATCCCGCGCGGCAGGTTGGTGAGCCCGCCGTCGCCGAACAGGGCCCACACCGAGTCACAGATCCGCTCGATCAGGTAGCGGTCGTGGGAGATCACGACCATCGTGCCGGGCCAGCCGTCGAGCAGGTCCTCGAGCTGGCGCAACGTGTCGATGTCCAGGTCGTTGGTGGGCTCGTCCAGCAGCAGCACGTTCGGCTCGGCCATGAGCACCCGCGTGAGCTGCAGCCGACGCCGCTCACCGCCGGAGAGGTCTCTGACGGGTGTGCGCTGACGAGCCGGAGAGAAGCCGAGCCGCTCGGCCAGTTGGGACGCGGACAACTCGTCGTTGCCGAACGCCACCCGCGTGGCCACGTCCTCGACCGCCTCGAGCACCCGCTGGTCGAGCGGAAGGTCGTCGAGCTCCTGCTTGAGCCAGCCGATCCGGACGGTCTTTCCCTCCTTGCGCCGACCGGCCGCCAGCGGCGCCTCACCGGCGAGCGCCCGCAGCAGCGTGGTCTTGCCGGAACCGTTGACGCCCACCAGTCCGATCCGTTCGCCGGGGGCCAGCCGCCAGGTCAGGTCGTCGACCAGGGTGCGGCCGTCGGGGGCGTCGAGCCGGACGTCCTCCAGCTCGATCACCACCTTGCCCAGTCGCCGGGCCGCAAAGCTCGTCAGCTGTAGTGAGTCGCGGGGCGGCGGCACGTCCTTGATGAGCGCCTCGGCGGCCTCGATGCGGTAGCGCGGCTTCGAGGTGCGGGCGGGCGCGCCGCGACGCAGCCAGGCGAGTTCCTTGCGGGCGAGGTTCTGCCGGCGCGATTCGGTGACCGCGGCCTGCCTGTCGCGTTCGGCGCGGGCGAAGACCCAGTCGTTGTAGCCGCCCTCGTACTGTTCGACGCGGCCGTCGACGACCTCCCAGGTGAGGTTGGCCACCGTGTCGAGGAACCACCGGTCGTGTGTGACGACGACGAGCGCGCTCGACCTGCGCACCAGGTGGTCGGCCAACCACTGGACGCCCTCCACGTCGAGATGGTTGGTGGGCTCGTCCAGCACGAGCAGGTCCAGCTCCTGCACCAGGGCCGCCGCCAGCGAGACCCGCCGCCGCTCGCCGCCGGACAGGTCCGCCACAGCGGTGTCCAGGCCGAGGTCGTGGATGCCGATGCCGTCGAGGACCGACCGGACGCGGGCGTCGCCGGCCCATTCGTGGGTGGCCAGTCCGAGGGGGCCGATCACGGCCTCGCCGACGGTGTCCGCGGCGAGTTCGGTGCGCTGGGTGACCACGGCCATCCGAAGGCCACCGACCCGGGAGACGCGGCCGGAGTCGGGTTCGACGACGCCGGTGAGGATCTCCAACAGGGTGGTCTTGCCGCCTCCGTTGAGGCCGACCACGCCGATGCGGTCGCCGGCGTTGACGCCCAGCGAGACGTTGTCGAGCACCTGTCGGATGCCGAAGGAGATCGAGCCCTGCTCGATGTTGATGAGGTTGGTGGGGGCCATCTCTACTTTCCTGTGGGGTGGTCCACGACGTCGGCGGTGGCGCCGGGACCCGCTGTCGAGCCGACACCGGCGACGGGGCGGGTGTCGGCGGCCGGGCCGGGAACCGGATCAGGGCCGGGGCCGGGGCCGGGGCCGTCGATGATCCGGGCTCCGCCGACCGGGCCGTGGGTGATGCGGACTTCGCGGCACACGCCGGATTCACTGATCTCGGCGGCCACGGCGATCGCGTGCTCGCGGTCGCGGCAGAAGAAGAGGCAGGTGGGGCCGGAGCCGGAGACCGTGCCGTGCAGGGCCCCCGCCTCGAGTCCGGCGCGCAGGGTGCGGCGCAGGCCGGGCGCGAGCGACAGCGCTGCGGGCTCCAGGTCGTTGATCAGCAGGGCTGCGATCGCGGCGGGGTCGTCCCCGGCCAGGGCCTGCACGAGCTGGTCGGTGCGGCCGGCCCGGGGCAGGGCGCGACCGCCGGACTGGCCCGCGTCCTCCCGGCGGCCACCGGCCTGACCCGCCTCACCCCGCTCGGTGCGCAGTCGGTCGAGCTCGGCGAACACCTCCGGGGTCGACAGGCCGCCGTCGGCGAGTGCCACCACGATGTGCTGTTCGGCGCGTGCGTGCAGCAGCGTCGCGAGCTCCTCGCCGCGGCCGGTGCCCAGGGCGGTCCCGCCGCGGATACAGAACGGCACGTCGCTGCCGAGCCGCGCGGCCCGCTGTTCCAGCTCGGCCCGGCCAAGGCCCAGTCCGAGCAGCCTGTCGGTGGCCACGAGGGCGGCCGCCGCGTCCGCACTCCCGCCGGCCATCCCGCCGGCCACGGGGACGCCCTTGCGGATGCGGATGGCGATCCGGGCGTCCGAACCCGCCTCCTCGCGGAGCAGGGCGACCGCCCGGGCCGCGAGATTGGTCCGGTCGGTCGGCACCTGGTCGGCCCCCGGGCCCGCCACGGTGACCGCGATGTCGTCGTCGTCGCAGCCGCCGGGGCCGTCGTCACGGGCGACGACGGTCGCACCTCGCGCACCGCCGCCCACGCCCCGCGCGCCGGCGGTGCCGCCCTCGCCCCGGCCGGGCACCTCGAACGCGACCGTGACCTGCTCCCACAGATCCACGGCCCGGTACACGGTGACCAGCTCGTGGAAGCCGTCGGCACGCACGTCGCCCACGGCCAGGTGGAGGTTGATCTTGGCCGGCGCGACGGCCGTCACGGCACGCGGGCCTGCGGGGGTGGAGACGTCGCTGACCATGCCCATCAGCCTACGTCGCCCGGGACGGGACCCGCGGTCAGGCCGCGACGCCCGCCACCTGCACCCCGACCAACGCGATTCCGGCCACCCAGACGGTGGACGCCGCGGCCAGCACGAACGGCCGGGCGCCGACCTCACGGAGGGTGGCCACCCGCACACCCGTCCCGAGGGCGAACATGGCGGCGGTGAGCAGCACCGTCTGCACCACGCCGGCCACGTCGAGCACCGCTGGTCCGAGCAGCCCCGACGACCGCAGCAACACGCAGGCGAGGAACGCCACGATGAACAGCGGCACGAGCGGCGGGCGCCTGCGGCCCGGGACGGCACCGGAACGCCGGCGCGCCTGCAGGCCGAGCACGGTCACGACGGGGGCCAGCAGGAGGACGCGCGCGAGCTTGACAGTCACCGCCACCGCGAGCGCCGATCCCCCGATCGCCCCGCCCGCGGCGACCACCTGGGCCACCTCGTGGATCGACCCCCCGGCCCACGCGCCGGCCGCGGCCTCGGGCATCCCCAACGCCGCCGCGGCGAGCGGGACGACGGGGATCATGAGAGTGCCGAACACCACCACGAGCGCGATGGCGGTGGCCACCTCCTCCTCGCGGGCGTCCACCACGCCGTCGACCGCCGCCACGGCCGCGGCCCCACAGATCGAGAAACCGCAGGCGATGAGCACCCGCTGCGTCCACCCCAGACCTAGGAGCGCGCCGACGAACATCGTGCCCGCGATCCCGAGGACCACCACCGACACCACCACGACGAGGACCGGCCACCCCAGGCCGAGGATGTCGCCGAGCGCCACCTGAAGTCCGAGGACGGCGATCCCGACGCGCAGGAACTTGGTGGACGCCACCGCCAGGCCCGGCCGCCACGCCGGGGAGACCCGCCCGAGGTTGACCAGCAGTGCGCCGAGGAGGATCGCCACGAGCAGGGGGCTCACGGTGGGGATCAGCCAGCCCACGACGAGCGCGAGGATGGTGCCGAGTCCGCACAGCGCGAGGCCCGGCACGATCGCCCGGGCGCCGGTGCCGGTGCCGGTGCCGGAGCCAGTGCCGGTTCCGTTGGCGGCGCCGGTTCCGCTGGCGGTGCCTTCGGCTTCTTCGGCCTTCTTGGTCTCTTCGGCTTCGTCGGCTTCGGGGGGAATCATGACACCCAGTCTCGGCCGGGCAGAAACCCTCGGGTAGACGGCAATTCGGCATCATTCCATATGTTTCTGATATGGCATTGACGCAAGGCATATGATCCGGGCATGACCCGATGGTGGCCGGATCTCGTCGCACTGGAGTTGTTGACCGGTGTCGACGACCACGGCAGCCTGAGCGCCGCCGCCCGCGCGGCCGGCGTGGCCCAGCCCAACGCCAGCCGGATGATCAAGCAGCTCGAGCACCGGTTCGGCACACCCCTGCTCGACCGTCATCCCTCGGGCGCGACCCTCACCCCGCACGGGCGGATCATCACGCACTGGGCCCGCCAGGTCCTGGAGGGGGCGACCGGGCTGCTCGACGTGGCCGAGAGCCTGAGCAGCGAGCGGTCCGCCCAGCTCACGGTCAGCGCGAGCATGACGGTGGCCGAGCATCTCATGCCGCTGTGGCTGGGGGATTTCCGCGGCGAGCACGCTCAGGTGGGCCTACACCTGAACGTGCGGAACTCGGCCGTGGTGTTCGACGAGGTCTCCGGCGGGGCGTGCGATGTGGGATTCGTCGAGACCCCCACGGTGCCGGCCGGGCTGCACTCGACGACCGTCGCCCGGGACCGGCTCGTCGTGGTGGTCCCGCCCGGCCATCCGTGGGCGCGGCGCAGGACTCCCCTGAGCGTGCGCGAGCTCGCCGCCACGCCGCTTGTGGTCCGCGAGCAGGGGTCGGGCACCCGCGTCACGCTGGATCTGGCCCTCCAGGAGTACGAGCGGGCGGCGCCACTCCTGGAGTCCGGGAGTTCCGCCGCCGTCCGGACGAGCGTCCTCGCGGGCGTGGGGCCGGCCGTCCTCAGCTCGTTGGCCGTGTCCGACCAGGTCCGCTCGGGTGAGCTCCGGGTGATCGAGGTGGACGGACTGAACCTGGACCGTCGCCTGCGGGCGGTGTGGCGCCCGCCGCGCCAGCTGTCTGGGCCGGCCGCGGACCTGGTGACGATCGCGCGGAGGACGAGGCGCGGCCGGTCCGGACCGGTAGCCACCTGACGAGATCTGCCCGGCCCGACACCCTCCTGACGAGGTCAGCCCGGCCCGACACCCAGCTGCCGGGCGGCGTCGGCGATCGCCACATAGTCGGCCGTGGTGAGCTGCTCGCCGCGGGCCCGGGGGTCGACGCCGGCGGCGACCAGCACCTGCTCTGCGCGTGCGCCCGAGCCGGCCCAGCCGGACAGTGCCGCGCGCAGGGTCTTACGGCGCTGCGCGAACGCCGCGTCCACCACGGCGAACACGCGGCGCCGGTGCTCCTCGCCCATGTCCCACGGCGGCTCGGCGTGACGATCGATCCGCACCAGGCCGGACTCGACGTTGGGCGCGGGCCAGAAGACGTTCCGACCCACCACGCCGACCCGGCGGACGGTCCCGTGGAAACCGGCCTTGACGCTGGGGACGCCGTAGACGCGCGAGCCGGGGGTCGCGGCCAGTCGGTCGGCCACCTCGAGCTGCACCATCACCAGCGCCGTACGCAGCGTGGGCACCTCGGCGAGGAGGTGCAGCAGCACGGGCACGGAGACGTTGTAGGGAAGGTTGGCCACCAGTGCGGTGGGCGCGGGTTCCCCCAGCTGCGCGGCGGTCACCGCGAGCGCGTCGGCGCCCACGACGGTCAGCGCCCCGGCCAGTTCCGGCGCCCGCGCGGCGACCGTACGCGGAAGCCGTGCGGCCAGGACCGGGTCGATCTCCACGGCCACCACGCGCCCGGCGGCGTCGAGCAGCGGCAGGGTCAGCGAGCCCAGTCCGGGGCCCACCTCCACCACCGTGTCGCGGGGGCCCACTCCGGAGGACACGACGATCCGCCGGACGGTGTTGGCGTCGTGGACGAAGTTCTGCCCGAGGGTCTTGGTGGGCTTGATGCCCAGCTCCCCGGCGAGTGCGCGGATCTCCTGCGGGCCGAGCAGCTCGGCCTTGCCGCGGAAACGTTCGGAGATCCCGCTCCCGTCCGGCCCGGAGCCCGGGTCGACGACGCTCAGCGCAGCCCCAGCCGCGAGGTGCAGGCGGGCCAGGCGCCCCAGCCCTGCGAGGCCTGGACCTTCTCGGCGATCGCGATCTGTTGCTCCCGCGTGGCCAGGTGGGCGCTCGGCGCGTACTGGCCGCCGCCGTGGCCGATCCAGGTCTGCGGGTGGAACTGCAGTCCGCCGGAGAATCCGTTGCCGGTGTTGGTCGACCAGTTGCCGCCCGACTCGCACTGCGCGATGGCGTCCCAGGTGCTGCCGCGCGAGGACTGCGGGGCCTCCGGCTTGGCCTTGGTGCCCACGCGCACCACGGCCGGGGTGGCCTCGGTGAGAACGGTCTCGGCGCCGCGCTCGCGGACGGTCTCGACTCCGTTGACGCGGGTGACGGTGTAGACCACCTCACGCTCGCCGGGTTTGCCGGGCTCGGTGACCTCGCGCTCGCCCTCGAAGGCCTCCGGGTCGTCGATGGTCTCCTCGGGGGCGTCGAACTGCTCGACCTCGGTCTCCTCGGCCGTGGTCACGCGGGTGACGGTGATCTGCGTGCCGGGCTCTGCGGGGGCCTCGACAGCGGGTTCGACGGTGTCCTGCGGGCCGAGCACGATGCCGGCGCGGTCGAGGAACTCACCGACGGTCTCACCCGGCGAGGACATGGGCGTGTGCGGGCCGCCGTTGTCGGACAGCAGCAGCTCGCGCGGGGTCACCACGGAGACGGTGGTGCCGTCCAGCGGGACCTCGGAGTCGATGCGGGGGCTGACGTAGCTGCGCGGCGGGACGTCGCCGCGCTCGGCCACCAGCTCGGCGACGGTGGTGGCGGTGGTCCAGACCTCGTCGGTCTGCCCGTCGACCTCGAGCGTGACCGGCCGGGCGCGCAGCAGAGTCACGGTGTCGCCGTCCCCGAGTCGCTCGTCGGGGGCGGAGACCACGTCGCGCTCGTCGATCGAGTAGCCGGCCTCCTCGAGTGCGGAGCGCACGTCGGACTTGAAGGTCACCAGCTCCACGCTGGAGCCGTCCACCTCGAGGGTGTACTGGGTGCGCTGGTCCATCGCCGCGACACCACCGGCCACGAGGGTGGTGAGCATCCCGGCCACCGACCACCGCAGCAGGGCGGAGCGGGACTGGTGAATCCGCTTGACGGGGGCGAGCATTCCCTTGGTTCCCTGGCCGGTGTCGGTGCCGGCGGGGGTCTCGATCCGTGCGTCGTCAGCCACTTGTCGGTTCTCTCCTCGCATCACACAAAGGCGCCCGGACCGGGCGCCCTCGTCACATCACGGTAGCGTAACGAGAAAGGTCACCGTAGGGCAACGTGGTACCCCTGACATGCGACGACGACGAAGATCACCGGTCACGTTCCGTTACATTCACCCCGCGGTCCACTCCAGTCACACAGCTCGCCGTGGGCCGGGTCGGCGGACGGACCCGCTCCCCGCGTGCCGGGCCGGCGAACGCCCGCCCGTCGGGCGAATCCGCGGCGGGCTGGTCGCGCCCCGCCGCACCGTCAACCGGTCAGGCCGAAGATACCCCGCGCGGTCTCGCCGAGCTCGGCGACGAGCTCCTCCGGCGTCTGCCCCCGGACCTCGGCGACGGCCCGCGCGGTGTAGCCCACCAGGCCGGACTCGTTGCGCGCCCCACGGAAGGGCTCGGGCGCCATGTAGGGGGCGTCGGTCTCCACCAGCAGCTGCCCGGCCGGGGCCAACCGGGCCGCCTCACGCAGGTGCTCGTTGGCCTTGAACGTCACGTTCCCGGTGAAGGACAGCACGTAGCCGCGGTCCAGCGCCTCGCGGGCGACGTCCAGCGGCGAGGAGAAGCAGTGGAGCATGACGCTCGGAACGCCCGAGCCCGGGCCCGCCACCTCGGCCAGCACGCGCATGAGGTCGTCGTCGGCGTCGCGGTTGTGGATCATCAGGCATTTGCCCAGTTCGGCGGCGAGCCCGGCGTGCCACCGCAGCGACTCCTCCTGCTCGGCCGGCTCGGCGCAGCCGTCCATCACACCCACCCAGTAGTGATCCAGGCCGGTCTCCCCCACCGCCACCACGCGCGGGTGCGCGGCCAGCTCGGCGATCCGGGCACGCGCTGCCGGTCCGGTCCCGGGATCGGTGACCTCGCGGGCGCGGGTGGGGTGCACGGCCACCGCCGCGTAGACGCGCTCGTCGGCCTCGGCGGCGGCCACCGCGGCTTCCGACTCGGCCAGGTCGTCGCCCACCGTCACCAGCGCGGCCACCCCGGCCAGCGCGGCGCGGTCGGCGGCCGCCCGCACCTCGTCGCCGGTGCGGTGGCCGCAGGAGTACAGATGAGTGTGGGCGTCCACGAGCCCGGGCAGCGGCTCGGGCAGGACGGGGGTGGGGCGGGGCCTTCGCTTACCCATACCCGGGATCAGTCCTCCTGCTGGATCGGGGCCCACTCGGGGCCGGTCTCGGCCAGTTCCGGGTCGACCTTGGCGAACAGCGGGCTCGGCTTGGCCAACGGGGTGCCGGGCACGATCTCACTGCGCGCCCAGCGGGCCTGCTCGGCGGCGTAGTCCCCCATGATCACCGGGTACCGGTGCCCGGCCTCGGGGACACCGGCGCCCACCACCTCGACGGGCATGTCGTCGGTGACCTCGTGGATCTGCGGTGCGGCCGCCCAGATGCCCTCGCCACCGATCGCGCCGTGGATCCGCTGCGCGGCCGACGGCATGAACGGGGTGAGCAGGGTGTTGGCGTCGGAGACCACCTGCAGCGCGGTGTGCAGGACGGTACCCAGGCGCTCGCGCTGCTCGGGCTCCTTGGCCAGCTTCCACGGTTCGGTGGCAGCGATGTACCGGTTGGCGGCGCCCACGACGCGCATCGCCTCGGTCACACCGGCCTTGAAGCGCGACTGGTCGAGGTGGCCGCCCACCACGTCGAACGCCGCCCGGGCCTCACGCAGGAGCTCGGCGTCCACGTCGGTCAGCGTGCCGGGGCGCGGGATCTCGCCGAAGTTCTTGTGGGCCATCGACACGGTGCGGTTGACGAGATTGCCCCAGCCGCCCACCAGCTCGGCGTTGGTGCGGCGCACGTACTCGTCCCAGGTGAAGTCGGTGTCCTGGTTCTCCGGTCCGGCCACCGCGATGAAGTAGCGCAGCGCGTCGGGGCCGAACTCGTCCAGGAAGTCGCGGACGTAGATCACCACGCCGCGCGAGGACGAGAACTTGGAGCCGGACATGGTCAGGAACTCGGAGGAGACCACCTCCGTGGGCAGGTTGAGCGCACCCAGCGGTCCGGGCTCGCCCCCCTTGGACCCCCGGCCGTCGTAGCCGAGCAGCTCCGCCGGCCAGATCTGGGAGTGGAAGGTGATGTTGTCCTTGCCCATGAAGTAGTGGGAGACCGCCTCCGGGTCCGTCCACCAGCGGCGCCACGCCTCGGGCTCGCCGGAGCGCCACGCCCACTCGATCGACGCCGACAGATAGCCCACCACGGCGTCGAACCAGACGTAGAGCTTCTTGTCGCCGCGCTCGGACCAGCCCTCGACGGGGATCGGGATGCCCCAGTCGATGTCGCGGCTCATGGCGCGCGGCCGCAGGTCCTCCAGCAGGTTGAGCGAGAACTTGAGCACGTTGGGGCGCCAGTCCCTGCGCCCGGAGAGCCAGTCCCCCAGCGCGTCGGCCAGGGCCGGCAGGTCGAGGAACCAGTGCTCGGTCTCGATGAACTTCGGCGTCTCGCCGTTGATCTTGGAGACCGGGTTCTTCAGATCCGCGGGGTCGAGCTGGTTTCCACAGTTGTCGCACTGGTCGCCGCGCGCCCCGTCGTAGTCACAGATCGGACAGGTGCCCTCGATGTACCGGTCCGGCAGGGTGCGGCCCGTCGACGGGCTCACCGCGCCGGTGGTGGTCTTGGCGACCATGTAGCCGTTGCGGTGCAGACCCTTGAACAACTCCTGCACCACCGCGTAGTGGTTGCGCGTGGTGGTGCGGGTGAACAGGTCGTAGCTCAGTCCCAGCCCGGCCAGGTCCTCGACGATCACCCGGTTGTACCGGTCGGCCAACGCCTGCACCGGCACCCCCTCCTTCTCCGCCTGGACGAGGAGGGGGGTGCCATGCTCGTCGGTGCCCGAGACCATCAGCACGTCGTTGCCGGCCATGCGCTGATAGCGGGCGAAGACGTCCGACGGTACGCCGAACCCCGAGACGTGTCCGATGTGCCGGGGGCCGTTCGCGTACGGCCATGCGACCGCTGTGAGGACTGTCTTCGCCATGGCTACAGACTAGGTGGTCGACTCCTCGTCGTCCGAGGAGGTGCTCCCCACGACCCTGGCGGCCGCCCGCTCGGCGATGATCTTGTCCTGCTGCGACTGCGGCATGGCGTAGATCTTCTCGGTGATGAACGGGTCCGAGCGCAGGCTCTTCAGGATGGACACGCACAGGAACGCCAGGACCAGCACGAACGGGGACGCCGCGATGATCGTGAGGTTCTGCAGGCTCTCCAGCGCGCTCGAGGGGTCGCCCTCGCTCAGCCCGGGGAGCAGCATCAGGATCGCGACGCCGGCGGTGAGCGTGCCCCACAGCACCACGATCCCGCGCTTGGGCTCCTCGGCGCCGAACTGCGACATCGAGGCCATGATGATCGACGCCGAATCCGCACCGGTGATGAAGAAGATCGCCACCAGCACGATCGCCAGGAACGACAGCACGCCGGTCAGCGGAATGTGATTGAACAGGGAGAACAGCTGGACCGTCGCGTCGCCGTCGCCGTAGATGTCCTCGCCGCCGAGCTCCAGGTTCAGGGCGGCGCCACCGAGGACGGAGAACCACACGATGCTCAGCACGCTGGGCACGATCAGCACGCCCACCACGAACTCGCGGATCGTGCGGCCACGCGAGATGCGGGCCAGGAACATGCCCACGAAGGGCGACCAGGAGATCCACCAGGCCCAGTAGAAGACGGTCCACCCGGACAGCCAGTCGCCCGCGGTGCCGTCCGCTGTCGCACCGGTGCGCGCCGACATGGCGAAGAAGGTGTCGATGTACGCGCCGATCGAGGCGGGGATCAGATCGAGCATGAACACCGCCGCGCCCGAGAAGACGAGGATGAACACCACCATCACGATCGCCAGGATCATGTTGATGTTGGACAGCAGCTGGATGCCGCGCTCGACGCCACTGACGGCCGATGCGACGAAACACAGACCCAGCACCACGATGATGCCGATCACCACGGCGATGCTCTCGCTGGTGACGGTGCCGGTCTGCTGGAGGCCGCCGCGGATCTGGAGTGCGCCGAGGCCGAGCGAGGCGGCGGTGCCGAACACGGTCGCGAAGATCGCCAGGACGTCGAGGACCTTGCCCTGCCACCCGTTGGCCCGCTTCTCCCCGATGAGCGGGGTGAACGCGCTCGAGATGAGGTGGCGGCCACCGAACCGGTAGGCGGTCAGCGCGAGCGCGAGGCCCACCACCGCGTAGACGGCCCAGGCGTGGGCGGTCCAGTGGAAGGTCGTGGTGGCCATCGCGGTGGTCACACCGCCGTCGGTGCCCGGGGGCGCGTCCACGAAGTGCGCCAGCGGCTCGCTCACGCCGTAGAACATCAGACCGATACCCATACCGGCGGCGAACATCATGGAGATCCAGCTGGTGGTGCGGAAGGTCGGCTTCTCGCCGTCCCCGCCCAGCCGGACGTTTCCGTACTTGCTCAGCGCCAACCACAGCACGAATGCCACGAACGTGGTGGCCGCGAGGATGAAGACCCAGCCGACGCTGTCCACCGTCCAGTCGAAGGCCGCGGTGGCCACCGACTGGAAGGAGGTGGTGAACACCAGCCCCCAGATGAGGACGGCGCAGATCAGGATGATCGCGGGGATGAACACACCCATGCTGATCCCACCGGCCGGTGGACTGTCCTTGGCCGGTGGGGTCTGGATGTTCTTCTCTTGGTTGATGGTCACGGCTTCTTCTCTTGGTTGATGGTCACGGTCCACCTCTAGCACGTTCGAGCCCTGCCTCGGGGCATTTGGTCGGTCGACCCCCGGGACCCGACTGGACCGGATCGGTGCCGATCTGCCACGTTTATCAGGTGAACACCTGGGCGGACGTGCCGCCGGATCCGCTTCGTGTCCTCGCCGCCTGCGCGCGCCTGGCCACCCGCGAGGGACACCCCCCGCCGGCCGCCCTGTTGGGGGACTGGCTCGGCGCCGCCGCGGTGATCGCACCCTCTGTGGATCTGCTCCCCGTGGCGCCTGAACAGGCTTTCGGCGACGGCGGCGCCGGTGGCGATGTCGTCGTCGCCCCCTCCACCGGTTCCACCTACACGCTGGGCTTTCGCTCCTTCCCCGACGCCCCGCCCGGGGCCCGGCGCCTCCTGCCCGAGGCGGTGTCCGGCCGGGCCGACGGGCTGCTCGTGCTGGGCCACGACGGCGCCTGGACCGTGCGCGGCGACGTGCCCTCCCCGCGCGCCCTCGGCCTGGCGCCCGGGTCCGCCGGGGCCGCCGTCGTAGGTGACGATCGCCGCGGGCGCGACCGGGACGACGACGGCTACGACGTCAGCGACGGCTCCGGTGACGCCAACGCCGCCGGGGCCGCCACCCTCACCTGGTCCGCCCCCGATCGGGACGCACACCGAGCCGCGGTCCGGGACTGCCTCGAAGCCATCCGGGCCGGCGAGATCTACCAGGCCTGCCTGTCGACACGGCTGGACGGGCGGCTGCACGGCGAGCCGATCGCCCTGTTCGAGCAGCTGTGGCGGCGGACGCGGGCCCGGCGCGCGGCCTTTCTCGCGGGCTCGTGGGGCGCGGTGGTGTCGATGTCGCCGGAGACCTACCTGACCCGCCGCGGCCGCGACGTGCACTCCTGCCCCATCAAGGGCACCCTGCCCCGCGATGCCGACCCGGCCCTGCTGCGGGGATCGACGAAGGACGTCGCCGAGAACATCATGATCGTCGACCTGGTCCGCCACGACCTGGGACGCACCGCCGAGGTGGGCTCGGTGACCGTCCCCGAACTGCTCACCGTCCACGAGGCGCCCGGCGTGTGGCACCTCGTCTCGACCGTCGCCGCCCGGACCGGCGTCCCCCACCGCGAGCTGGTGGGCACCACCTTCCCGCCCGCCTCCGTCACGGGCACGCCCAAACAGCGAGCGCGCGAGCTCATCTCCGGGTGGGAGCCGCGGGCGCGCGGGCTGCACTGCGGGGCCATCGGGATCGCCGGACCCGATGCTCTCGATCTGGCGGTGGCCATCCGGACGCTGGAGATCGCCCCGGACGGACGCTGCGAGTTCGGGGTGGGCGGCGGCATCACGATCGACTCCGACCCCGACGCCGAATGGCAGGAGTGCGTCCACAAGGCGGCCTTCACCTGGGGCGGCGGGCCCGCGCCCTGGTAGCGGCT
>DWWG01000075.1 GCA_019119875.1 Candidatus Dietzia intestinigallinarum
ACACCCCAGAGGGGTCCCGTGACCACCACCCGCACCTTCGCCCGTTCGGCCGCCGTGATCGGCGCCGCCACCGCCCTGACCCTCGCCGGTGCCGGCGCGGCGATGGCCACCACCCACACCTCTAACGTCGACGGCAACACGGTCTCGGTCACCTTCGAACTCGAAGGCAACCTCTTCGACTCCGACGCCTGCGGCGCCGTTCTCGTCCAGACCACCGAGGCCGTGTCCGTGGCCGCGCAGTTGGCGGAGGCGACGAACAACAACAATCTGCTCGGCATACTGAAGGCCCTGAACAACAATGAGTCGGTCACCGTTCTCAAGACCGACGGAATCCTGATCGACTCCGCAGTTGCGGCCCTCACGCTGGCGAACCGGGCCGAAACGGTCTACGCCACTGACGTCCCCTCCAACGTCTATGCGCTGGTCAGCGTATGCGTCTCGGACACGGCGAACCCCACCATCAACCCGTTCGTGATGGTGGGCAACCCTGTCGACGCGGTGGTGGGCAGTGTCCAGTCGGCCAGCACAGGTGACAGCCTGGGTGCCGCATCGTCGCTTCTCCAGTCGGGCAACGGCACCGAGGGCAATCTCTCCGCGAGCCTGCTCGGCGGCGGCAGCGGGGAGTAGACAGCACGGCTGCACCCCGTCAACGCGCGGATGCCCGGCCGGGCCACCCCGGTCGGGCATCCGTCATTTCGCGGTGCGAACGTCGGCTCCCGTGCGAGCGCCGCGGAGCCCGGGCAGTTCTCGATCTCAGACGACCCCTCCCTGAAGGGTGAGGAACGCGTGTCGCGATCTGCCCCGACGGCTCGCCCACGTGTAATCCCCCTTGAGGTCGCCCACTCAACGGACGAGGGGGACCACTGCTGCGTTGCGGAGGAGATCGAGTGGGCGAGGAGGCAGTCGGCACCGTCATCGGTGGTTACCGCATCGAAGCAGTAATCGGAGTGGGCGGGATGAGCACCGTGTACCGGGCCCGACACCCGCGGCTCCCCCGCTCGGATGCACTGAAGGTCCTGTCCGGACTGGCGATCTCGCAGGACCCGACCGCGCGGAGACGCTTCGAGCGCGAAGCCTCCCGGGTCGCGGGGCTGACGCACCCGAACATCGTCCGGATCTACGATTCCGGCACCGACGACACCGTGTCGTGGCTGAGCATGGAGCTCATCGAGGGCACCGATGCGCTCGGACTGCTGGAGGAACACCCGGGCGGACTGCCCCTCCCCCAGTCCGTGGAGCTGGTCCGCGCGATTGCCGAGGCACTGGACCACTCCCACCGACACGGGGTGCAACACCGCGACGTCAAACCCGGCAACATCCTGGTCGACCGCTCCCGGTCCACTGTGCGATACGCGCTGGGAGACTTCGGCATCGCGCGGGCCTCCACCGACCCCAGGATGACCCAGTCCGGAACCGTTCTGGGCACCGTCGACTATTGCTCTCCGGAACAGCTCGCCGATCAGCCTCTCGACGGCAGCTGCGACCAGTACTCCCTCGCCGCCACCACGGTGCATCTGCTCAGCGGACAGCGGCCCTACGGCACGGCCGGAGTCGCCACCATCGCACACCGACAGCTGACGGCGCAGGCACCGCGGCCCTCGGAGCTGCGTCCGGACCTGCCGACTGAGGTCGACGCGGTGATCGCCCGTGCGATGTCGAAGGAGCCGGCGGACCGCTACCCCGACTGCCGGACGTTCGCCGTCGATCTGGCCGCAGCCCTGCTGCCCCCGACCGCGCTGCAGGGGCCGGATTCCGATTCCACAACAGGAGGCCGAAGTCCGCGGCGCGCACGCCTCGCCGCCGCCCACAGGAAGTTTCGCGGCTGGGCCGCTCCTCGCCGCCGGAGACGCGCGATGGCTGCAGTAGCCGCCATCGCCGCGACCGTCGCCGTCGTCACCGCCGCCACGGATGGCTTCCGCCTGTCCGGATCCGTCGAAGGGACCGGCGACGGTATCGCGGCCGACGCCGGCAACCGGATCGGCACCGGTCGACCGGGAGCCGACGAGACCGCGCCGGCATCATCTGGTTCGCCGCCTCTCGGGCGCTCCCCCACGGATCCTGCGGCGGTCGGCGGGTCCGCAACTGCCCACCCGGAGGGATCCGTCGCCACCGTCCCGACCGATGACGCGCTGGACACCGACGTGTTCCCGGGCTCGGCCGACCCCGCGGTCCCTCCGGAACCAGCACCGGCGCCGGCACCGGCGCCGGAGGCCGGCGACCACGACCCGGTCCCGGCCGACGTCTCCGCGGGCCCTGCACCCCGAGGAGCGGCGGCCCCGGTCCCGCTCGCGTCGTCACCGGCGGTCGGCGGCTCCGGGCAGCCGGGTATGCGTGATGCCGCCGGCGTCATCGATCCGTGCCGGGTGCCCGAGTCCGTGCTGACCTCCGCGGGGCTGAGCGAGATGCACCGTGGCACCGCGCCCGGCCCGGTCCGCGACTGCTTCGCCCGACTGCGGTCGGATCCCGACCGGACGATCGAGTTCGTGTTCTACCCCTCCGGAGTTTCCGGGCCGGAGGCCGACGCGTCCCGGACCGCCTTCGCGTACGCGCCGGCCACCGAATCAGGGTGGCGGGCATACCGCACCAGCGTGATAGTCCTCGGCGACAGGTACGTCTACTGCTCCGTGGGACGCATGATCCCCGGCGAGGGCCTGTTCGAGATCTACACGCTCTCCGACACCACGGACAGCACCTCCGGCGAAGACAGCACCTGCTCGCGCCTCATCGGCCTGGCAGACGACCTGACCGCAGCGATAGGCACGTTATGACAGATCCCACTCTCCTCCTCCCCCGGGAACACCCGCAGCCGCGCCGCCGCGCGGCGGTCACCGAACCGAGGCCACGCGCGGTTTATCTGCGCCGCCGCATCACCGCCATAGTGATCCTCGTCGCGGTTGTCGTCCTGCTCGGCTGGTTGATCGCCTCAGCCGTGACCCGCTCGGCAACGCCCTCCCCCCGAGCCGTGGCCCGCGGACACGCCACTGGTGGTCGTCGACCCGGCCGAGAGCTCCGGTGTCGACTGGTGCGCGGAAACGGAACTGCCGCGCGTTGAACCCCAGCAGAAGTTCCACCATTCCCGCGGCACCTCCGACTGCTCCACCCGCTGAGCCTTCACCCGCTGAGCCGGCTCCACAGTGCGGCCGCGGCACGTCGATTGGCCACGCCCAGCTTCCGGTAGATGGTCCTGGCGTGAGTCTTGACGGTGTTGATCGACACGCCCAGTTCGGCAGCGATCTCGCCCAGCGCGAGATCCTCGGCGATCAGCTCGAGCACCTCCTGCTCCCGGTAGGTCAGCCCGGCGAAGGGATCGGGGGCGCGGCCACGGGTCCGGAGTGTCAACACGTCCTCAGCGATGTCCCGATGGGTTCCCCCGTCGCGGACGTACCCGGCCAACAGCTTCTCCAGGGTCGGACCGGCCACCAACAGCGGCTGCAGCACCCCGGACCGTTCCGCGAGCGCGCACGCCGCATCCACATGCCGGTTGACGCCCCGACGGTCCCCGGCCCGGTGGGCCAGCTGGGCCCGGACCACCTCGGCGTGCAGCCGAGCGTGCAAGGGCAGCGACCGGTCCGCAAAGCCGGAGATCAATACCGAGGCCCCGTCCAGGTCACCAGAATCGGCCAGCGCACCGGCCAACATCGCGGCCGAGACCTCGTCGTGGATCGCCGCGGGATCGATCTGCCCGATGTGCTCATTCCGGCTCAGCCGGATTCGGATCCGCAGCGCTAATTTGGCCCCCGGCCAGTCGAATCCGAATTTCGCCCGGTCCGGCACTCGGATCAAAGCCGCAACCGCGCCGGGGAGCAGGTCCGCACGCCCACTCTCCGTCACCAGCCAGGCGTAATACGCCGTGGCGAACCACCGCAGGTCGGCGGTGATCGGTGCGTCGTCGAGATTCTGGAAAAGCGCCAGCGCACGCTGTTGATCGCCTTTCCAGTAGGCGACGAAGAACTCGGCGAAGCGGCCGATTCCGGTAAAACCTGCTCGTCCCTCGGAACCCTCGGCCGCCTCCGCGCGAGCCTCGTCACTGAGCTCGCTCAACTCGCGAAACCGTCCCGTGACGGCCAGCCCCCACATGGCGACGCCCCGAGCGAGACCGATCACCGCCGGATCCCCCAGCTCCCGCGCCCGGTCGAGCAACTCGATCGCCTGCGTCACGCTGGAGGCGACGTCCACACCGGAACGCACCCGGACCGTGGCGAGCAGAATCCGTACCCTCAGCAACTGCCCGGGCGGACACCAGGCGGCCGCTTCCGCCTCTGCGTGCGCGGTCGTGTCGGCCACGGCACCGCGGTCGTCGAGCAGAAAGGCGTCGGTGACCGCCGCGACCCAGGTCGCGGTGCAGGCACCCGCCCGCTCCCGCACGCGCACCCGCGCCAGCAGCGCCGGGATGAGCTCCTCGCGGCCCAGCGTCCGCAGACAACAGGCCCGGACCCGCATGACTTCTGCCCGGCTGCCCCACGGCGTGGGCAGACCTGCCAACAGGGCCTCGACCTGATCGGCTGCCGCCGAGACAACCAGCTCCGGCCACTGCGCGAGGATGATGTCGACCAGCAGATCGAACGCCCCGGCCTTCTGCGCGTACTCGGCGGCCCCCAACGGATCGATATCCCGCAGATGCTCGGCGGCGCGCCTCGCCACCGTGCGGTGCCGCTTCCGGACCTCCTGGTCGGCGAGTACCTCGACCGCGGCGGTGACGACATCGGGCCATCTGTACACGGTTCCCGCGCTGCATTCCTCATCGACCAGGAGCAATCCGTGATCGCGTGCGAACCACTCCAGCCCGCTGGGCGCCTCCTCGCCCAGCACAGCGGCCGCGGTGCCGGCGCGGAACCGTCCCAGTACCGCCGTGTCGAGGAGCAGGCGTCTCAGCGACGGTTCGAGCCCACCTAGAACCTGTTCGTCCAGGTAACGGGCCAGCGACACGGGCCAGGCGCCGGATTCGGACGGACCGGCGGTGACCGCCCACACCGCGATCGGCCAGCCTCCGGTGAGCGCGTACACGGCGTCGCCGTCGTCACCGAATCGCTCCCTCAGGGCGCGCCGGTCAAGCGCCAGGTACTGCGGTCCCACCGCCGCGGTGCGTGGATCCGCCGCCACGGCGTCGAAGGCACCGCCGGCGGGCCTACCCAGCAGGATCACCGAGGGGCCACCGGCGCGAGCTGCGGCCACACGAGCGGCAAGCTTCCTCTCGGGCTGCAGGTGGGCGTCATCAACCACCTCCACCTGTGCTCCCGGCCCGGCATCGTCGACGCCGAAACGCCTCCAATGGTCGGCGGCGGCGGTCTTACCGAAACCGGCCGGCGCCGTCACCGCGACCACGGGAGAGCGACCGAGCGCCACGGAAACTGCCCGATCCAGTTCGTGACGCGCCAGCATCTGATCCACGTTCATCCCATCCGCGCCACTGCGTCGATTCTGTCGGACACGCCCAACCTGCGGTACAGCGACCGGGTGTGGTCCTTGGCGGTGCTGGCCGAGATCCCGACCTTCCCGGCGATCTCAGCGATCGTCCGGTTGGTGGCCAGATATCCGTAGATTTCGCGTTCGCGCTCCGTCAGCGATGCGCCGCTGCGACGCAGTGCCCGCTCTACGAGGATCCGGCGCAGGTGTTCCTCCGCGTCGATGCCGACGTGCGCGGTCCGGACGAGCAACGCTCCCGCCTCGTGTTCCCCGATCAGGAACGGCCCCCATATCCCATCCGGTTCGGCCCAGACCAGTGCCTGGTTGACCGAGTTCCGCGCCTCGGTATTGCGCCCGATGCGCGCGTGACACACCGCTTGACACAACATTCCGGTGATCAAGACCTGAGTTGGCAGCTCCGTTCCGAGTGCGTGGTCGAGCAGTCGCTGAGCCCGTGCATGCGCACCGGCACGGGCATAGGCGACGGCCACCATGACCTGCAGCGCCGGCGACGTCTGCCCCTCGGCCACACGTGCCAGGATCTCCAGCGCCGGGCGCTGCCGCCCTTCTCGCAGGTGCAGGTACGCGTCCAGTATCTGACGGTGGACGTCGATCTCGGCCAGGCCGAGGTCTGCGGGAACCGCGGCGATCGCCCTTCGCAGGACAGCCGGATTACCGCCGGAGTCGCGGGCTGTGTAGGCGGCCAGGATCTGCGCTGTCGCCCGCCAGAAACGGCCGGTGTCTCGATGCGCCACGACCTCGGCCACGAGCCGTTTCGCCTCGTCCGAGTTCCCCCGCCAGTAGGCGACCATCGCCAACATCACACGTACTCTGCCGTCTTCATCCGGCCCCCCGACCGAGCCGAGAAGTTCCACCGCGGCGGTGAACGACCCGGTGAATGCCAGCTCGGTGGCCCGGTCCAGGCTGATCCGTGCCTCCACCGCCGGTGATCGGTCCGGTTCACCCGCCTGCGTCAGTCCCTCGAAACGCACGACGTTGTTCGAGTGGCCCGGCCGCCACCAGGCGACGATGACGGCGAGCAGATGCTGCAGCGCTGCCCAGCGGGAAGCGTCCGCCGCCGCGACCCGGTCCAGGGCGGTCGGCTCGGCGGCCGCGACCTCCGCTACATCTGTCGCGACCGCAAGCCGGTGAAACGCTGCCAGATCAGGATCCCGAATCCGGTCGGAGGAGACCGGCGCCGCGATCGTCGTCGTCGGCTCACCCCCTTCACCCCAGAGCTCGACCACCTCACGCACCGCCCGAACATCGGGGCGCTCCCGCTGCCGGTGCGGCAGCGCATCGAGGACGGCGAGCACGGTGGCGCGGTCGCCGTCGAACACCAGCTCCGGCCACCCCCGTAGCACCACTGCACTGGCCAGGTCAGGCTGCCCGCACGTCAACGCCAGCCGCGCGGCGGACGACGGAGTACGCGTGGACACCTCCTCGACTCCGGCACGCAGCGCGTTCACCGCCGCGTCCGGGTCTACCGCGGCAGCATGGCGAAATGCTGCAGCACCAAAGCCGTCAGCCCACCGGAAGATCGTGTGGGCGCCGCCCGCAGAAGGGGTCAGCGGGGCACCTGCTGTGATCCATTCCGCGATATGGGGCACTGCAGACTGTCCGACCACCCGGCTCATCGTCGCGGAGTCGAAGCGGGACAACATGGCCGCCCGGAGCAGGGTGCGACCGGCCTCAGGACCGAGCGCGGCCAGCAGGTTGCTCACCACGCCGTCAGCCGCCCCAGAGCCACTGGCAGCCGCAGGCCAGGAGGTGTCGACGACCGCCTGCTGATCTGACCGTCCCTCGCCCTGGTGCAGTTCCAGATCGGCCGCGCTGATCAGCGCGAATTCCGTGCCGGCGAGCTCCCGAAAATACTTTCCCGGCAGGCCCTGATGTCCACACAGCACCACGCGCGGCGTACCCGGCCCACGAAGGGCCCATGACAACAGTTCGCGACCGCGCACCGGGTCCATTTCGTCCGCATCATCGACCACCACCACCGGTACCGCGGAGTCCCTCTGCCTCAAGCCCGGGTCGGCGTTCCAGGACACGAGCGCGTCCACGTCCAGACGGTCCGGCGACGGCCATGACACCGCGTCGCGGTCGCCCACCCAGCGAGTCAGCGCGGCGGTCTTGCCGTATCCGCGCGGCGCGCACACCAACACCACCGCGGCGCGATCGATCGCGGCAGCGAGCAGCCCGTTGATCCGCTGATGACGCGTTCCCACCAGTGCCTCCCGTCCCCGGTGTCGCCGCTCGCCCACCACCACACGAAACTTTCGTTTAGAACCGCTTCAGCGTAAGGCTTGAGGGCCGCGAGAGAAGGAAGCGCTTATCGATTCACCCCCATGGATCCGGCTGAATGTTCCGGTCCGACACCGAGACTGGGAGACCACGTGCAGTGCACCGGGAGCCCGAGGCCGCCAACCCCGGCGCTGACGCGCTCGATCCGTTCGGATTTCTCATTTCCCCTTCCGGTCCCTGAGGACACGGTTAATCTTGCCGCTGGCGCAGGAAGCCCGAATCACCTCCGTCGGCACCGGCACCGCATCTCCCCTTCCCCTCTCCTCTTGGATCGGAGCCCCTCATGGCAACCCCTCGTACCGCACTCCGCGGCCTCGGCGTTCTCGCCGCCGCATCCGGACTGGCCCTCGCCGGCGCCGGCGTCGCCTCCGCGACCACATCTGAGCACAGCGTCGACGGCGCCACCGTGACCGTGGACTTCGCGCTCGAGGAGGGTGACGCCGGCGACGTGTGCGGTGCCGCGCTCGTGCCGCCGGCCGCGGCAGCGGGGATCCTCGGGAACCTGGGCGGCGGAGAGGTGGACCTCGGCAACATCTTCGATTCCCTCGAGGAACTGGAAGGCGTCCACGTCCTCAAGGACGGTCTCCTGCCGACCGCCAACCTGATCCCGGTCGTCTCCCCGACCGGCACGCTGACCGCCGAGAACGTCCCCTCGAACGTGTACCTGCTCGTCACCCTGTGCGGCAGCGATCCCTCGACTCCCGGCACCGACGTCGTGCTGGTGGGCAACCCCCTCGAGGCCATCGGCGGACTGAGTTCGGCGGGCCTGCTCGAGACCGGATCCGCACTGCTCCAGGGCGGCGAGGGTACGGGCCAGCTCGACCTCGGCACCCTGTCCTCCGCCCTCGGAGACGCCACAGAGTAGTGACCTGCGCTACCCCCGGTCAGTGACCAGATCGAGGACGCCCGGCCCGGACGGAGAGGGCCGGGCGTCTCCGCATTTCGCCCCGTCTGCGAGCGGCCGACGTAACACTGAGAGCCCACTGAGCGAAGAACCAAGGGAGAGTACCGTTTCGAGGCTCGACCCCAAGGAGTTAGCCATGACCTCCCTCACCAAGGCGGCCGCCGGATTCGCCGCCGCCGCCACCGCGGCCGCGGGCATCACCGTCGCCGGCGCAGGCGCCGCGAACGCCGCGGTCCCGTACGTGCACGTCGCGGGCAACACCGTCTCGGTGCATGTCACCGAGCCGCTGGCAGGCCAGACGTGCATGGGGATGCTCGTCCCGCCGTACGCCGCGGCGGACATCGCCGGCGCGGCGATCGGCGGTGGCGGCAATCTCATGCCGATCATCGCAGCGCTCGGGAACAACCCCGATGTGATCGCCCTCAACGGCCCCGGGATCCCCGGGATCTTCCAGCTCCCCGCGACGATCCCCGGCCAGCCCGGCTGGCTCTCCGCCGAGAACGTGCCCTCGAACGTCTACGCACTCGCCGTGTTCTGCCTGACCGGCGGCGGCCCCGTCGAGCCGCACGTGTTCCCGGCCGTGGTCGGCGGCCCGCTCGACGCGTTCGCCGGCAGCGCGGCCGGCAGTGTCGGTGGCGGCGCCCCGGCCCCCGCACCCGACGGCGGCACCGGATCAGCCGGCGGCTCCGGCTCCTGATCAGCCCCACCCGTCACGGCATTCCCGCCTCCGGCAGGACAAGATGTGCGTATCTTCATGATGCAACGGCGACGCGTCAGGAGATCACATGCGCAGATTCAGAGTTCCCACGTCCCTGGCGGCGGTCATCACCGCCACGGCGGGGTCGGTCCTCGTCGGCACCGGCCCCGCCCACGCCGCTGACGTCTCGCTCCCGGCGGTGGAGGACAACCGGGTGTCCGTCCGCGTCGACGACCCGATCCCCGGCAGGCTCTGGCCGCTCGAGGTCGGCCAGGCCTGCGCGGGAGCGCTCGTCCCGCCCTACGCCCTGCCCGCGGTCGCCCGCGACGTCATCCCGATGCTCGACGGTGACGTCCTGGACATCATCCGGGGTCTCGGCGACCTGAACGACGCCGTGACGGTTCTCCTCCTGGCCGGCACCGTGCTGCCCGCCACCCTCCCGGGTGTGGCCGGCACCCTGGCGGCCGCCGATGTCCGGGACGATTTCTACCTCGTCCCCGTCATCTGCGCCGGCGGCCGGGACGACGCACCGATGGAGACCAACCTCTTCCTCACGCAGGTCGGCAGCCCGCTGGGCGCGTTCGAGGGCAGCGTCACCGGAAGCGTCGGGGGCTCCGGCAGTGCCGAGGGCAGCAGCATCGGCCTGGGCAGCGCCGAGCTCGGCGCGGGCTCGGCGGACGGGATGGTCGAACTGGGCAGTGCGTCCGGATCGGATCAGGGCAGCGTCGTCGGCGCGGGCTTCGACGGCAGCGTCGCCGACGTCGGAAGCCCCAGCCTCGGTGTCGACATCGGCGTGGGCAGCCACGGCAGCGAGGCCGGTTCCGTGGTGGGCCGGGGAAGCCTCGAGCAGGGCAGCGCCGGCGAGCTCGACACCAGCAGCCTGACCTCCAGCGTCGAGCTCCCCGCCGGGTCGAGCAACGGCAGCAGCATCGACGTGGGCAGCGTCATCCCCGTCGCCACGGGAATCGCCGGCAGCATCGGGGGCACGGACCTCCCCGGCTCCTGACCTACGTCCCCGACGACCAGCGGATTCCCGGGCGGGGGCGGGTCAGCTGTCGAGGCGCTCGATGATCGTCACGTTGGCGGTGCCGCCGCCCTCGCACATGGTCTGCAGGCCGTAGCGGCCACCGGTGCGCTCGAGCTCGTTCAGCAGGGTGGCGAACAGCTTGGCACCCGTGGCGCCGAGGGGGTGGCCCAGGGCGATGCCGCCGCCGTTGGGGTTGACGCGGGCCGGATCGGCGCCGGTCTCCTTGATCCACGCGAGCACGACGGGGGCGAACGCCTCGTTGATCTCCACCACGTCGATGTCGTCGATCGTCAGGCCGGTCCTGGCCAGCGCGTGCTTGGTGGCCGGGATGGGCGCGGACAGCATCATCACCGGGTCGTCACCGCGGACGGTCATGTGGTGGATGCGGGCGCGCGGCTTCAGGCCGTACTTCTCGACGGCCTCGGCCGAGGCGAGCAGGCCGGCGGAGGCGCCGTCACAGATCTGCGAGGCCACCGCCGCGGTGAGCGAGCCCCCCTCGGCGAGCACGGGCAGCGAGGCCATCTTCTCGAGCGTGGTCTCGCGGGTGGTCTCGTCGGCCTCCAGGCCGGCGAGCGGCACGTACTCGCCGGCGAAACGGCCGTCGGCGATCGCCGCGCGCGCACGGTTGTGGGACTGCAGCGCCCACTCCTCCATCTCGTGGCGGGAGATGTCCCACTTGTCGGCCATCATCTGGGCGCCGTTGAACTGGGAGATCTCCTGCGTGCCGAAGCGCTCGGTCCAGCCGGTGGATCCGGAGAACGGGTCGTCGAAGCCGTACTCACGGCCGGCGAGCATCGCGGACGAGATGGGCAGGGCGCTCATGTTCTGCACGCCGCCGAACAGGATCACGTCCTGGGTGCCGGACATGACGGCCTGGGCGCCGAAGTGGATGGCCTGCTGGCTGGAGCCGCACTGGCGGTCGACGGTGGTGCCGGGGACGCCGAGCGGCATGCCGGCGGCGAGCCAGGCCGAGCGGGCGATGTTGCCGGCCTGGGGGCCGATGGTGTCGACGCAGCCGAAGATCACGTCGTCGACGACCTCCGGGTCGATGCCGGTGCGCTCGACGACAGCCTTGATGACGTGGGCGCCGAGGTCGGCCGGGTGCTGGCCGGCGAGGCTGCCGCCGCGCTTGCCGACGGGCGTCCGCACGGCGTCGATCACATAGGCCTCGCGGCTGTTCACGCTGGTCATCTCTGGTGTCTCCTCGGGGTGGTTCACGGTTCGGGGTGGGGAAAGGTCAGCTGACGGCCAGGCCGTCGAGCACGATGTTGAGGTACTGGGCGGCGATCGCGTCGTGGTCGTCGTCGCCCTCGGGGCGGTACCACCGCACCGCGACCCACACGGTGTCGCGCAGGAACCGGTAGGTCAGGCGCACGTCGAGGTCACCGCGGAAATCTCCGGATTCCATTCCGCGGCGCAGGACCCCGGTCCACATCTCGCGGAACTCGGTGTTGCGCTCGCCCAGGTAGTCGAACCGCGGGTTGCCGCGCAGGTGCTTGACCTCGTCCTGGTAGATCGCCACCTCGTCACGGTGGTTGTGGATGGCCGCGAACGACGCCTCGACCAGCGCCTCGAGCGTCTCGCGGGGGCCCAGGCCGGACTCCACGATGCGCCGGTACTGCCCGAACAGGGAATCGAGGAAGCGGCGGAGGATCTCGTCGACGATCGCCTCTTTGGACCTGAAGTGGTGGTAGAGGCTTCCGGAGAGGATCCCGGCGGCGTCCGCGATATCGCGTACGGTCGTCGCACGTAGGCCGCGTTCCGCGAAGAGTCCGGCCGCGATGGTCAGCAGCTCCTCGCGTCTGTTCGTGGCGGTCATGGCCACCAGAGTACCAACCAAGCACTTGTTTGGGCATTCTCGCTCCGCAGGTACCGATACCCGCGCCCCGGGGCGACCTCATAGACTTCGCACCATGAATTCCACCGTCACCTCCGCGCCCCGCCGGCGTGGCCGCCGCCTCCTCGCGGCGTCCGCAGCACTCGGCCTCACCCTGGGCCTGTCCGCCTGCACGATCGGGGAGGCGGATGACGACGACGGCACCGCCGCCCCGCAGACCTCGGCCGAAGACACCGCTGCCACCGAGGAACCGGCCGACACCGACGCCCAGCCGCCCACCGGCGGGGTCGACGATCTGATCCTCACCGCGGCCGACGCCCCCGAGCTCGAGCTCCAGCCCGTGCCCGCCGAGGACATCGCCGGCGGACTGAGCGCGATCGGCGGCCTCACCGAGAACGTCACCGTGGAGCCGGAGCACTGCGCGGACTTCAACCAGGACGCCCTGCTGGAACAGGCCGAGCCGGGAACCATGGCCATCCAGGCCGGCCAGGTCGGTGAGACGGCGTTCGCGGTGGCCATCACCACCGTCGTCGACGATCTGCCCGAGCGCGCCACCCAGATCGCGGACTGCCCGGCCATGACCGTCACGTTCGCGATCGAGGGCCAGGAGCTGGTCACCGAGTCCACCAACACGCTCGTGGACCTCGAGGCGCCCGAGGGGGTCAGCGACTTCGCCGCGGTCATGCAGGACAACTCGATGGACATGATGGGTCAGCCCGTCGAGAACGGGACGTTCATGATCACCGGCTCGATCCGCGGCTTCGGCATCTCCGTCACCGCCACCAGCGCGACGGGCGCGATCGGCCCGGAGATCCAGGACGCCGCGATGGACGCGTTCACCAAGCAGGCCGCCAAGATCCGCGACGCCGCCTGAGCTCCGCCCGGCCCGGCCCCGCCCCGCCCCGCAACCCCGGCATCCGCTCCCGCGCCTGCCCGTCCCGGCCCCACAACCCCGGCATCCGCTCCCGCGCCTGTACGCGTCACGGGTATCCGCTCCACATCGTGAACTCGCGCCTGCGCTTCGGCGGGGGCGGGAGTTCATGATGTGGAGCGGATGTCGTGGGCGGGCGCGGATGCGGGGGCGGCGATGGACGCAGCCCGGCCCCCGGGAGTTCGGGTGCCGGGCTGCGGAGCACTGGGCGAGGCAGGCACGGGGCGAGGCCGGCACGGGGCGGGGGCGGCGAGTGCGGCCAGCCGGCCCCGAGCCGGGTCAGGCCCGCTGCGAGGAGATCGAGATGACCTCGCCGGTCAGGTACGTGGTGTAGTCGCTGGCCAGCATGGCGATGGTCGCGGCGACCTCCCACACATCAGCGGCGCGGCCGAAGGCCTCCTTCGAGGCGAGCTCGTCGAGCAGCTCAGCGGAAGCGGACTTCTCGAGGAACTTGTGACGCGCGATGGACGGCGCCACGGCGTTGATCCGCACCCCGAAGTCCGCGCCCTCGATCGCCGAGGAGCGGGTCAGGGCCATGACACCGGCCTTGGCGGCGGCGTAGTGGGCCTGGGCACGCTGGGCGCGCCAGCCGAGCACGGAGGCGTTGTTGACGATCACCCCGTTGTGCTCCACGTCGCGGAAGTAGCGCAGCGCGGCGCGGGTGGCGCGGAACGTGCCGTTCAGGGTGATGTCAAGGACGCGGTCCCAGTCCTCGTCGGTCATGTCCACGAGCTCGGTCTCGCCGCCGAAGCCCGCGTTGTTGATCAGCACGTCGATCCGCCCGAGCTTCTCCGCGGCGCCGGCGATGAGCGCGTCCACGTCGGAGGTGGACTGCACGTTGCAGGCGATGGCCTCGAACTGCTGGTCCGGGAACTCCGCGGCCAGCGCGTCGCGGGCCTCGTTCAGGCGGCGCTCGTGGAAATCGGAGACCAGCACGTCGGCACCCTCGAGAGCGGCGCGGCGGGCGGAGGAGAAACCGATACCGGTGCCTGCGGCCGCGGTCACCACGACCTTCTTGCCCGCAAGCAGGCCGTGGCCCGGGGTCTCGGTGGGGACGACGGCGAGGGGGGACTTGCGCTCGGTCATGACGGCCTGGCCTCTCGGGGTAGTCCGAGCACACGCTCGGAGATGATGTTGCGTTGGATCTCGTTCGATCCGCCGTAGATGGTGTCGGAGCGGGTGAACAGGAACAGCCGCTGCCACAGCGCCAGTTCCACGTTCTCGGGATCCCGCAGGTCGTTGGGTGCGCCCTCCGTCGTCTCGGTGGGTCCGGTGAGCGACTCGGCGCCCTGGACCTCCATCGCGAGCTCCCCGAGGTCGCGGTGCCAGTTCGCCCACAGCAGCTTGGCGGCCGAGGCGTTGCCGCCGGTGGCGTCGCGATCGGCGAGCGTGCGCAGTGCGTGGGCGCGGATGACCTTCAGCCCGATCCAGGCGCGGGTGATGCGCTCGCGCACCGCCGGGACCTGCGCGCTACCGTTCTCGTGGGCCATCCGGGTGATCTGCTCGAGCTCACGGGCGAACCCGACCTGCTGCCCCAGCGTGGAGACCCCGCGCTCGAACTCGAGCAGGGTCATGGCGACCTTCCAGCCCTCGCCGCGCTCCCCCACGATCATCGACGCGTCGGTCACCGCGTCGTCGAAGAACACCTCGTTGAACTCCGAGGTGCCGGTGAGCTGCTGGATGGGGCGGATCTCGACGCCCGGCTGGTCGAGCGGCACCAGCAGGAAGCTCAGTCCCTTGTGGCGGCTCGTGCCCTCCTCGGTGCGGGCCACGACGAACGCCCACTGGCTCAGGTGCGCGAGCGAGGTCCACACCTTCTGGCCGTTGATGTGCCACCTGCCGTCCTCGCCGAGGGCGGCGGTGGTGGCGACGTTGGCCAGGTCCGAGCCCGCGCCCGGCTCGGAGTAGCCCTGCGCCCACAGTTCGGTGACGTCGACGATCCTCGGCAGGAAGCGGTCCTTCTGCTCCTGCGTACCGTGCGCGATGAGCGTCGGCCCGAGCAGCGTCTCGCCCAGGTGGGACACGCGCGCGGGCGCGTCGGCCTTGGCGTACTCCTCGTGGAAGCGCACCTGCTGGCTGAGGGTCGCGCCGCGTCCGCCGTACTCGACCGGCCAGCCGACGCAGGTCCAGCCGGCCGCGGCCATGTGCCGCTCCCAGGCCAGTCGCTGGGGGAAGAACTCGTGCTCGCTGCCCGGTCCGCCGGCACCCTTGATCTCGGCGAACTCGCCGACGAGGTTGGCGTCCAGCCAGGCGCGGAACTGCCCGGCGAACTCGTCGTCGGTCATCTCCGACGCAGGCCTGGTGTTCTCGGTCATGCCGATACACTACCAAGCACTTGCTTGGTAGGGTTGCCCCGGCCACACCCGCAGCCCCGAGGAGTCCGCGATGACCGACAGCGCACCAGTCGCCAACCCACCCGTGGAGACCACCCCCGCCGCCCTGCGACGAGCAGCGGAGCTCTGGCCCGACCGGGACGCGATCGCCGACGTTCAGCCCGGCCACGACACCCGCTGGACCTGGGCGCAGCTCCTCGAGCAGGTCCGCACCTTCGCCGCCGGCCTGCTCGCCCGCGGCGTCGAGGCCGGCGACCGGGTGGTGATCTGGGCCCCCAACACACGCCACTGGGTGGTGGCCGCGCTCGGCGTCCAGTACGTCGGCGCGACCGTCGTTCCGGCCAACACCCGCTACACCGGCAGCGAGACGCTCGAGCTCATCCAGCGCACGAACGCGGTGGCCGCCGTGGTCGCCGGCACCTTCCTCGGATCCGAGCGGATCCACGAACTCAGCGCCGCCGCCGGCGGCTCGCTCGCCGGGGCCACCGGGCTGAAGACCCTGATCCGCATCCCGCTCGACGGTGGGGACTCCGCGACGGCCGACGTCGACGTCGTCGACTTCTCCGACCTGCAGGCCCTGGCCACCGACTCCCTCCTGGACCGCGCCGACGCCCGCGCCGACGCGGTGACCGGCGCCGACGTGGCCGACATCCTCTTCACCTCCGGCACCACCGGCAGGAGCAAGGGCGTCGTGGCGCTGCACAGCCAGACCGTCGCCGGGGCCCACGCCTGGGGCTCCAACGGCGAGCTCGGCGAGGACGACCGCTACCTCATCGTCAACCCGTTCTTCCACAGCTTCGGCTACAAGGCCGGCTTCCTGGTGTGCGTCCTGTTCGGCGCGACGATCATCCCGCTGGCCGTCTACTCCCCCACCGAGACACTGCGCCTCGTCCACGATGAGCGCGCCACCGTCCTGCCGGGCGCGCCGACCATCTTCCAGACGCTGCTGGACGAGCCGAGGCGCGGCGAGTTCGACCTGTCCTCGCTGCGACTGGCCGTGACCGGAGCCTCCGTGGTGCCGGTCGTGCTGGTCGAGCGCATGCAGTCCGACCTGGGGCTGGAGTCCGTCATCACCGCGTACGGGCAGACCGAGACGATGGGCTTCATCACCACCTGCCGTCCCACCGACGACGCCGTCACCGTGGCCACCACCTGCGGCCGCGCGTACCCCGGCATGGAGGTCCGCATTGGCGACAAGGGCGAGATCCTCACGCGCGGCGAGATGGTCATGCAGGGCTACCTCGACGATCCGGAGAACACCGCCGCGGCCTTCACCGACGACGGCTGGCTGCGCACCGGAGACGTGGGCGAGATCGACGCCGACGGCAACCTCCGGATCACCGACCGGCTCAAGGACATGTACATCACCGGCGGGTTCAACGTGTACCCGGCCGAGATCGAGCAGACCCTCGCGCGCCTGGACGGCGTGGTGGAGTCCGCGGTGATCGGGGTGCCGGACGAGCGGATGGGCGAGGTCGGCAAGGCGTTCATCGTGCGCCGCGAGGACTCGGGCCTCACCGAGGAGGCGGTGCACGAGTTCGCCGCCGAGCACCTGGCGAACTTCAAGCGGCCGCGGTCGGTGGAGTTCGTCGAGTCCTTCCCGCGCAACGCCTCGGGCAAGATCCTCAAGACGGACCTGCGGTGAGCAGCGCGGGCGCGGTGGTGGTGACCGGCGCCTCGGGCGGGATCGGGGCCGCGGTCGCACGCCGCCTGGCCGCCGAGTTCCCCGACGCGCCCCTGGTGCTGGGCTACCGCTCCACCGAGCCGGTCGACCTGGCGCGCGAGCTGGGGGCGGGCGGGCGCACCGTGGAGTGCGCACGGCTCGCCGCCTCCGACGACGACAACGACGACGACAACGGCCCCGTCGCCGACGCGGACTCGGCTCTCGCGGCCACGGTCGACGGGATCGGCACCCGGTTCGGCGGCATCCGCGTCCTGGCCCACTGCGCCGGCCCGCACGTGCCCATGGTCCACCTGTCGCGGGTGTCGCCGACCACGATGCGACGCCAACTTGCCGACGACGCCGCCGGGTTCTTCGCCCTGGTGCACCCTGCGCTGACGCATCTGCGCAGTGTGGGGGGCAACGTCGTCGTCGTCACCACCGCCGCCACCACCCGCTACCCGGTACGCGACGGACTCTCCTCGGCCCCCAAGGGCGCCGTCGAGCAGCTCGTGCGGGGGTTGGCCGCCGAGGAGGGCCGCTTCGGGGTGCGCCTGAACTGCGTGGGGCCGGGGATGCTGACCGACGGCATGGCCTCGCGGCTCATCGGCTCGGGCGACCTGGACGAGCGGGCTCTGGAGATCACGCGCGGCAACATCCCGCTGCGGCGGTTCGGCACGGCGGTCGACATCGCGGAGGCCGTGGCCTTCCTGGCGTCCGAGCGGGCAGGGTTCATCTCGGGCCAGAAGCTCGACGTGGACGGCGGATACGGCGTCTGAGGCGCATCCGGCTGCGCTCGGCCCGGATCAGGCGCGTCGGGTACAGTACCAACCAAGCACTTGCTAGGTAAGGAGAGTCCCAGCTCATGACCGACGCACCCATCCCCCCGGTCCTCGGGATAGACGACCTCGGCCCGGACACGCAGCCGGTGGCGTACGAGGTGGTCGACGGCACCGCGTACGTCACGCTCAACCGGCCGGACTTCCGCAACGCGCAGAACTCGGTCATGACGTACTCGCTGGACAACGCGTTCATCAAGGCCGTCGAGGACGACGCCGTCAAGGTGATCGTCCTGCGCGCCAACGGCAAGCACTTCTCCGCCGGGCACGACATCGGCACGTCCGAGCGCGACCACCACGTGCAGTACACCAACCGCGCCGCCATCTGGTGGGACCACACCACCCGCGGCGGCGGCGACCGGCGACTCGCGCGCGAGACCGAGGTCTACGTGCAGATGTGCCGCCGCTGGCGCGAGATCCCCAAGCCGATGATCGCCCAGGTGCACGGCGCCTGCATCGCCGGCGGACTCATGCTGGCGTGGGTCTGCGACTTCATCGTGGCCTCCGACGACGCGTTCTTCTCCGACCCGGTGGTGAAGATGGGCATCCCCGGCGTCGAGTACTTCGCGCACGCCTTCGTGCTGGGGCCGCGCCGCGCCAAGGAGATCCTCTACACCGGTAGACGCTTCGGTGCCGCCGAGGCGCTGGACTGGGGCATGCTCAACCACGTCGTGCCGCGCGAGGAGCTGCAGGCGAAGGTCGACGAGATCGCCGGCGAGATCAAGGGCATGCCGACGTTCGGTCTGACACTGGCCAAGAAGGTCATCAACTCGAACGAGGACCAGATGGGGCTGCAGACCTCGCTGGACAGCGCGTTCGGCTGGCACATGTTCGCCCACTCGGCCAACGCCGAGCCCGACGACACCGACTCGTTCTCCGCCTCCCTCGGCGGGATGGACGCCCGCTCGATGCGCGACACCGCCAACACCGGCACCACCGGGACCGGCACCGAGAAGAAGGAGAGCTGAGGCGTGGATCTACATCTGGACGCCGCGACCGAGGAGTTCCGCCTCGAGGTGCGGCAGTGGCTGGCCGAGAACGTGCCCGCCGAGCCCCTGCCCCACATGGACACCGCCGAGGGCTTCGAGGCCCACCGTCAGTGGGAGCGCACGATGGCCGACGCGCGCATGTCAGTCGTGTCGTGGCCGGAGGAGTTCGGCGGCCGGGACTGCGGACTGGTCAACTGGGTGGTGTTCGAGGAGGAGTACTTCCGCGCCGGCGCGCCCCTGCGGGTGAGCCAGAACGGGATCTTCCTGCTCGCCCCGACGCTGTTCGACCACGCCTCCCCCGAGCAGCTCGAGCGGATCATGCCGCGCATGGCGCGTGCCGACGACATCTGGGCGCAGGCCTGGTCCGAACCGGAGGCCGGGTCCGACCTGGCGTCGCTGCGGTCGACCGCCAAGCGCGTCGACGGCGGCTGGGTCCTCAGCGGCCAGAAGGTGTGGTCCACCCGCGCCTCGTTCGCCGACAAGGGCTTCGGCCTGTTCCGCACCGACCCGGACGAGCCGCGCCACAAGGGCCTGACCTACTTCATGTTCGACCTGCGGGCGGACGGCGTCACCGTGCGCCCGATCGACCAGCTGGACGGGCTGCCCGGCTTCGCCGAACTGTTCCTCGAGGACGTCTTCGTCCCCGACGACCCCGCGAACCCCGGCGAGTCCGGGGTGATCGGCGAGGTCAACCAGGGCTGGAAGGTGGCCATGTCCACCGCCAACAACGAGCGCGGCCTCTCGCTGCGCTCCCCCGGCCGGTTCCTGGCCACCACCGACCGCCTGCTGGACCTGTGGGACTCCCGCCGCGACGAGCTCGACGAGCGCACCCGCGGCGCCCTGGCCGACCGCGTCGTGGACGCCTGGATCGGCTCCCGCGCCTACGAGCTGAGCACCTGGAACACGGTCACCAAGCTCACCGGCGGGGCCAACCTGGGCTTTGAGTCCTCGATCAACAAGGTCTTCTGGTCGAACTGGGACATCGCGACCCACGAGACCGCACTGGACATCCTGGGCACCGCGGGCGAGCTCGCCGGTGAGCAGTGGATGGACGGTTACCTGTTCGCCCTCTCCGGCCCCATCTACGCCGGCACCAACGAGGTCCAGAAGAACATCATCGCCGAGCGTCTCCTCGGCCTTCCGCGCAGCTGACCCGGGGGTATTCGTCATGCAGTTCGCACTTGATCCCGAGCTCGTCGACTTCTCGGGCAGCATCGACTCGCTGCTCGCCAAGTCCGACATGCCCTCGGTCATCCGTTCCTGGGCCGCCGGTGACACCGGGCCCGGCACCGCCCTGTGGGGCCGCGTCGCCGAGACCGGCGCCGCCGCGCTGCTCGTGCCCGAGGAGGCCGGCGGCGCCGGCGCTACGGCCGTAGAGGCCGTGACCGCGCTCGAGGTCCTGGGCCGCCACGCCGTGCCCGGCCCCGTCGTGGAGTCCGTCATGGTCGCCCCCCGGATCGCCGCCGCGCTCGGCGGGGACTCGGACTCGGGCGACGTCGCCGGGCAGATCGCCGGGGGCGCGCTCGCCTCGGTCGCCGCTCCGGGGATCTCACCGCTGGCGCCCGACGCCCACGTCGCGCATTACCTGTGGGTCGTCGCCGACGACGAGGTGTTCACCGCCACCGCCGGCGAGACCCGACGCTCGGTGGACCGTGCCCGCACCGTCACCACCCCGACCCGCGGCGGCCGGGCGGCGGCCCACAGCACGGTCGATCTGGTCAACCACGGTGCGCTCGGCACCGCCGCGCAGCTCATGGGCCTGGGCCAGGCGATGCTCGACATGAGCGTCGATTACGCGAAGCAGCGCAAGCAGTACGGCAAGCTCATCGGCGAGTACCAGGCGCTCAAGCACCAGCTCGCCGAGGTGGCGATCGCGCTCGAGATGGCCCGCCCGCTGCTGTGGGCCGGCGCCCTGGCGATCGCCGAGAACCCCGGCGACCCCGCCGCCGCGGTGCGCGACGTCTCCGCCGCCCGCGTGGCCGTGGCCGACGCCGCCTACCTGTCGGCCCGCACCGCCCTGCAGCTGCACGGCGCGATCGGGTACACGCTCGAACACGACCTGGGGCTGTGGCTGACCAAGACCCGCGCCCTGCAGACCGCGTGGGGCACGCAGAGTTTCCACCGCGGCCGCGTGCTCGACACGGTGGGCGCCGGCGCCACCGACCGCGCCGCGGGGGCCGCCCGATGACCGCCCCCACCTCCGGAGACGCGGCCCCGGCCGCCTCCCCCGGCGTCGACACCGAGGAGCAGGCCGCCCTGCGCCAGTCGGTGGCCTCGCTGCTGGAGAAGAAGTCGGACTCGGCGGCCGTGCGCGCGGCGATGACCTCCGAGGACGGCTACGACCCGGCACTGTGGTCGACGCTCGTCGAGCAGATCGGCGCCGCCGCGCTGTCGATCCCCGAGGAGTCGGGCGGCGCCGGCGCCACCTGGATCGAGACGCACCTGGTGTGTGAGGAGCTGGGTCGTCGTCTCACGCCGTCGCCGATGCTCGGCTCGGCCGTGCTGTCCGCGCAGGCCGTGATCGCCGCCGGAGACGCCGAGGCGTGCGCCCGCCTGCTGCCCGGCATCGCCGCCGGCGAGCAGACCGCGCTGTGCTGGGCCGGCCCGGGCGGCTGGGCCACGCCCGGTGTGCGGGCGGACTCCCCCGCCGGCGCCGGCCCGGTGTCGCTGACCGGTACCGCCCACCATGTGCTCGGCGCCGACACCGCGTCGACGCTGCTGGTCGTGGCCGTCACCGGCGAGAGCGTCGGACTGTTCGAACTGCCCGCCGACGCCGCCGGGGTGACCGTCACCCGCGTGCCGGTCATGGACCCCACCCGCACCCTGTCCCGGGTGGAGTTCGCCTCCGCCGAGGCCACGCCCGTCGCCACCCGGGACAGCTTCCTGTCACGCCTGCGTGCCGCGGCGTGGGCGGCGATCTCCGCCGAACAGGTCGGCGCCGCCCGCGCCGCGATGGAGGCGACCGTGCAGTACACGAAGGAGCGCAAGCAGTTCGGCCGCGTGATCGGCTCGTTCCAGGCGCTCAAGCACCGCATGGCCGAGATGTACGTCAAGGCCGAGACGGCGCGGTCGCTGTCCTACTCCGCCGCGGCGCTGGTCGCGCGGGCCCAGGAGCTCGGGGACGGCCCCGAGGCCGACGCCGCCGCCTACGCCGCTGAGATCGAGGCGGCCGCCGCCAAGGTCTACTGCTCGGAGGCACTGCAGTGGATCACCGGCGAGTCGATCCAGCTCCACGGCGGTGTGGGAATCACCTGGGAGTACGACACGCACCTGTTCTTCAAGCGTGCGCACGGCACCGCCCAGCTGCTCGGCCAGCCCCACGAGATCCTCTCGGCGCTCGAGGAGGCCGCGGGACTCTAGAATCGGCCGCATGAGCCCCTTCCCCGAGCACGGACGTACCAACGACCAACGACTCGCCGAGGACCTGGCGGCCCAGGCCGGGCGCCTGCTCACCGACCTGCGGGTCTCCCGGGTCGCGCCGGAGGATCTGGGCGAGTTCGCCGAGGGCGAGGCCCGGTCCGTCATGGTGGGCCGCCTCGCCGTGGCCCGGCCCGACGACGTGGTGTTCGGCGAATGGGATCCCGATTCCCGGGCCCGGCTCCGGGCCGATCGGGTGTGGTTCGTGGACCCCCTCGACGGCGTGCGTTCGTACGTCATCGAGGGTCGTCCCGACTGGGCCGTCCACGTGGCGCTGTGGGAGCGGGATCCCGACGGTGTCGGCGGGGTCACCGCCTGCGCGATCGCCATGCCCGCCTACGGTCGCGTCCTCACCGGCCGGGGCGCCACCACGTACCAGCCGATGTCCGTCATCCGCGGTCCCCGGCCCGGCCCACTCGTGCCGCCGCGCGAGGACGACCGGCTGCGTATCGCCGTCTCCGAGGCCGAGCCGCCGGCGTTCGCCGAGGAGCTGGCCGCCGAACTCGACGCCTCGCTCGTCCACCTCGGCTCCGGTGGCGGCAAGACCGCGACCGTCGTCGAGGACGAGTGCGACGCCTACATCCACACCAGCGGCCACCATCAGTGGGACTCCGCCGCGGCCTACGGCGTCGTGCGCCAGCGCGGGCTACACGCCAGCCACCTGGACGGCAGCGAACTGCACTACAACGTCGACGAGATCGAGCTGCCCGACCTGCTCGTGTGCACACCCGAGGTGGCCGACCGCGTCATCGACGCCGTGGCGAAGTACCTCTAGCATCCCGCGCCGGTCAGGAGTCGAGGCCGCGGTAGCCGGCGAAGCGCTCGGCGATCAGCTCCTCACTGAGCCCGTAGTCGGCGAGCGTGTACCTGTGCGCGGGCGCACGGTCACCCGACAGACTGCGCGCGTTCTCGGCCTCCACCGCCGCACGCACGTCGTCGGACAGGCTCGTGCCCGCCGCGGCGTAGACGCGCTCGACCACACCGGCGGGGTCGCCCACCAGCTCACGGTGCTCCACGTCGACGAACGTCGCCCGCGACGCCGGATCCGCCTCGTGCCGGGCCCGCACGGCATCGAAGGTCTCGACACCCCGCGCCCACAATTCCAGCTGCGAGGCGCCGATGTACTCGGGCGTGAATCGCGTCGACCAGTCGGCGGCCGTGCGGTGCGCGAGTGAGCACATCGAGGCCATCGATGTGCGCGGATCCCGATGCGTCTGCACCACCACGGCATCCGGATACACCTCGAGCAGCGCGTCGAGCGTGAACAGGTGACTGGGGTTCTTGAGCACCCAGCGACGGCCGGGATCATTGGCCCCGATGAGCTGCAGATTCCGCTTGTGCCTCCGGTATGCGGGCCCCCAGTCGGCGCCCTGCAGCCACGTCGAGTACCCGTCCAGCCGCGCCAGGCATTCGTACGACACCGAGGTCAGCGACTGCCGCAGCAGCTGCCAGCACTCCTCCAGATCGTCGGCGGAGATGTAGTGCACGCCCCCGTAGTCGGGGTTCTCTGCCATGAATCCGGAGTACAGGTCACGCAGCCCGACATAGGCCGGGTCGTCCTCCCACGTCTCACGCGGGGGCCGCGGCTGAGGCACCTCGGTGAGCCAGAGTTCGAGCCCCTGGCCCGCGGGGTCCGCACCGAGGAGCCGGTGCAGCGCCGTGGTGCCGGTGCGGGGCAACCCGGTGACGACGACGGGCCGGGAGATCTCGACCTCCGCCTGCTCCGGGGCGGCCGCGAACCCGGCGTTCGCCATGAGCCTGGCGGTCAGTGCGCTCTTGAGGACCGACCGCCAGTACTTGCTGCCCGCGGGGGTCAGGCCGGCATCGGTGTGCAGGGAGTCCAGCAGAACTCCCAGGGCCTCGCGGTGGGCGTCGGCCCCGTCGCCGAAGTCCTCCAGCCCCACGGTGCGCGAGGCGCTGGCGTGCAGGTCGTCGACGGTGCCCACATGCACCCGGTCGGCGTCGTCGCTCATGACAGGCCCCTCCTACGAAAGTCCGCGGCGTGCGAACGCCTGCTGACGGGCGGCGATCCGCTCCCGCCACTGCTCGGGGCCCACCCGCTGGTCGGCGTACCCCGGCACCTCGTCGGGCAGGGAGTCGAACGGGACGATCTTGAGCGTCGGGCCCAGGTCACCGGTGATCGGGGCGTCGACCCGCTGCCACCGGAACTGCATGATGCCCTCGCGATGGCCGAGCAGCTCGAGCCAGTTGGCCAGGCCCGGGTCCCGCTCGGAGAGCACGAGGTGGATCATCCCGTCGGGCGTCCGGTGCGCCTGGTCGGCGGTGAGGCTGGTCTGGTGGTGCACGTACTCGAGCGAGGTGTACCACATGTTGCCCAACTGGAAGCCCTGGTAGGGCACCCCGGCGACGGGCACCGAGATCACCATGGCCTCATCCGGGGACAGCTCGAAGATCCCCGCCGACGAATACTGCGTGGTGAGTCCGCCGGGAGTGCTCCGCGGCGCGTACAGCGTGTTGCGCTCCTGCTCCCCGAAGAACCAGCCCGGGAACGCCAGCCACGTCCGCAGACGGCCGATCAGCGCCTCGGCGAGCTTGGCGTAGAACCTCTCCTGGCCCGCGACGGTGGCGGGTTCGGGTGCGGTTCCGGCGGCATCGACACGACGGAGCGTGGCCCACCCGGCCTCCTCCACAGCCCAGTCCGAGAACACCTCCCGGACCGCGATCATCGACGAACCGGGATGGAGCACCACGTAGCCGGGGTCGCCCTCGTCGTCGTCATATCGCGCCGGTCCCATCCGGAACGAGTACCGGCCCTGCTCGTCGATCTCCAGGGCGCGGTCGTCGAACGCAGCGTGCGACGCGGCGCGCTCGTCCGCCGAGTAGTTACCGGCCATGACCTGGAACGACAGATCCGCCGTGGTGCCGCGGCGGCCCTCGACGAGGTACTCGGCGTCGTCGGCGAGGTTCGCGTAGAAGTACAGCGTGTCCGGGTTGTCCAGGCCCATCTTGGTGTACGGGCCCGTGGCCTCGAACAGCTGCGGATGCGTACGGCCCCGGTGCTGCCCGGTCTCGATCGCGCCCCGGATCGTGCCCAACAGGTAGTCGAGGCCCTCGGCCACATCCGCCTCGGTGCGCACGTGCGGCGCGGAGCGGATGATCTCCTCCGCCTCCCCCAACGCGGCGGCCAGCGGCCCGGTCACGGTCCCGGTCACGGCGTCCCCCTCACAGCCAGGTGTACGAGTCGGCGGAGGTGATGAAGTTGGCCAACTCCTCCTGCTGCGGAGTGGGATCCACGACGTCCTCCTCGATGCTGAGGTAGGCGCCGCGGTAGAACAGCAGCGGCCGGATGTCGCGCTCGGTGGGGCCCAGGTTGTGGACCCGGCCCAGGACGATCCAGTGGTCGCCGCCGTCGAGGACCTGGTGAATCTCGCAATCCAGCCACGCCATGACGCCGCTGATCACCGGCGACCCGAGCGGGCTCGGCTCCCAGTCGATCTCGGCGAACTTGTCGTCGCCCCGGCGGCCGAACGTGGAGGAGACGGCCTCCTGCTCCTCCGAGAGGATGTTGACGACGAACCTGCCGGCCTTCTCGATGCCCTTCCACGACCCGGAGGTCTTCATGGGACAGAACAGGACCAGCGGCGGCTCGAGCGACAGCGCGGAGAACGACTGACAGGCGAAACCCACCGGCTTCCCGTCGGCCACCGCCGTGATGACGGTGATGCCGGTGCAGAACTGGCCGAGCGCGTCACGCAGCTCCCGGCTCGAGAAGTTCTGGCCCTCCGGGCGGTCTTCGGTGCTGCTCATCGTCTCGGTCCTCCCATTGGACGTGGTTCTTCTCGTGTGGAGTTCTTCTCGTGCGGGCGCCTGTCGGATACGGACGGGCCCACACCCGGGCCGCGTTCCGCGACACGGATGTGGGCCCAGCCTAGGCGTTTACTTGAAGCCGACGGAGAAGTCGTGGCCCCACAGGCTCACTGCGGTGGACTCGCGGGCCACCCAGTTCTCGTCGTCGGTCACCTGCATGCCCTCGCAGCCGTACTCGCAGTCGAAGCCGCCGGGCGTCTTCATGTAGAAGCTCAGCATCTTGTCGTTGACGTGACGACCGAGCGACGCCGACATCTTGACCTTCCTGCGCAACGCGCGGTCCAGCGCCAGCCCCACGTCGTCCGCCGAGCCCACCTCGACCATCAGGTGGATGATCCCGGTGGGGTTGGGGAACGGGGTGAACGCCAGCGAGTGGTGCCGCGGGTTGCAGCCGAGGAAACGCAGCCACGCGGGCTCACCGTCGGCGGGGCGCCCCACGATCTCCGGCGGCAGGCTCATCGAGTCACGCAGCGAGAAGCCCAGCACGTCCCGGTAGAACTCCAGCGCCGCGACCTCGTCCGGCGTCGACAGCACGATGTGGCCGGCGCCCTGGTCGCCGGTCACGAACTCGTGGCCGTACGGGGTCGGGATGCGGCGGTGCTGCAGCGCGATCGTGTGGTAGATCTCCAGCGTGAACCCGGCCGGGTCCTGGCAGGTGATCAGACCGCGCACCTTGCGGTCACGCCTGACCTCCTCCGGGGCCTCCTCCCAGGGCACGCCGGCCTCGTCGAGGCGCCGCTTGACATCGTCGAACTCGGCCTCGTTGGCGCACTCCCAGCCCACCTGGCCGAGCTTGTCCTCCTCGCCGGGAACGATGATCCACCGGTGCGGATGGTCGTCCATACGGAAGTAGAGCGCGTCCGGGTCGTCCCCGGTACCCACCACGAAGCCCAGCACCTTGGTGCCGTACTCGCGCCAGGCCTCCATGTCCGTGGCGTACACCCGGACATATCCGAAATTGTTGATGGCCATCTCTTAACCCGTCCCTTCGATCCGTGTGTCCGGATCAGACCATCGAGTCCGTGACCTTCTCGCCGAACTCGTTCTGCCCATACATGATGTACGCCTTCGTGGCCTCGTTGGCGGCGTGGACGCGCCCGGCGTTGGCGTCTCGCCAGAAACGCTGGATCGGCGAGGTGTCCTGCAGGGCACGCGCACCGGAGTTCTGGAACAGCAGGCCGATCGCGTCGATCGAGCGCTGCGTGGCGCGGACCTGGTCCCGGCGGGCGCGCGTGCGGATGTCCATGCCCGGGAAGTCGCCGGCCTTGATGAGATCCAGCTCCTCGCGCACGTTGCGCATGAGCTGCAGCCACGCCGCGTCGATGTCGCCGGCGGCCTCCGCCAGACGGACCTTGGCGAACGGGTCGTCCTTGGCGGCGGTGCCGAACGCGGCCCGGACGCGGTCACGCTGGTGCTCGCGGTGCACCTCGTAGCAGCCGAACGCCATACCCACGATCGGGGTGGAGATGGTGGTGGGGTGGATGGTGCCCCACGGCATCTTGTAGATCGGGTTGGTGTTGACCTCCAGGCCCGGGCTCTTGGTGGCGGCCATCAGTCCGAACGAGAGCACACGGTGCTCGGGGATGACCGCGTCCTTGACCAGGATGTCGTTGGAGCCGGTGCCCTTGAGGCCGGCCACGTGCCAGACGTCGAGGATCTCGTACTGCGACTTCTCCACGAGGAAGGTGCAGAAGTCGACCATCTTGTCGTTCTCGTCCAGGACCGGTCCGCCGAGGAAGACCCAGTCGGCGTGGTCGCACCCCGAGGACCAGGACCACTTGCCGTTGAGGACCAGCCCGTCGGGGGTCTTCTTGGCCGCGCCCATCGGGGCGTACGACGAGGAGATGCGCACGGTCGGGTCCTCGCCCCACACGTCCTCCTGCGCCTGCTGCGGGAACAGGGCCAGGTGCCAGTTGTGGATCCCGAGGATGCTGGCGCACCAGCCGGTCGAGGGGCAGGCGCTCGCGATGATCATCGCCGCGGTGTAGAAGGTCTCCATATCCGCCTCGTACCCGCCCCACTGGGAGGGCTGGCAGAGCTTGAAGAACCCGGCCTCGTCCAGCTCCGCGATGTTCTGCGGGTGGACCTTGCGCATGTCCTCGGTCTCCTGGGCGCGCTCGGCGAAACCGGGCAACAGTGCCTTGATGCGGTCGATGACCTCGTGATTGGCGTACTCGCTCATGTGATCCCTCTCTGGCTTAATATGGGGCGCGTGACCTAGACTAGAACACGTTCCAGTTTTGCACCAGACACCACCCTCCCAACCCGCCGGACTGGCACAGCGTGCCAGCGAGGACGGGATTGGTTGTGGCCCCTCCCCCGATTCTATAACCTGTTCTCATCAGGCCCATGCCATCAGGAGGCTTCACAATGTCCACACCAACCAAGGCTCCCGGCGCCATTCGCGAGATCGACACCGGAAAGGTCCGCGACCGCTACGCGCGCGGCTGGCACTGCATCGGGACCGTCAAGGAATTCTCCGACGGCAAGCCCCATTCCATCCACGCTTTCGGCACCAAACTCGTCGTCTGGGCCAACGACGACGGCATCAACGTCCTCGACGGCTACTGTCGCCACCTGGGCGGCGACCTCTCGGACGGCGAGATCAAAGACGGCAACATCGCGTGCCCGTTCCACGACTGGCGCTGGGGCGGTGACGGCAAGTGCAAGGGCATCCCCTACGCCAAGCGCGTGCCGCTGCGCGCCAAGACCCGGGCCTGGACCACCATGACCCAGAACGGCCTGGTCTTCGTGTGGCACGACCACGAGGGCAACCCCCCGACCGACGAGGAGAAGATCCCCTACCTCGACGAGTACGACACCGGCGAGTGGACCGACTGGGTCTGGAACCGCCTCGAGATCGAGGGCTCCAACTGCATGGAGATCGTCGACAACGTCGTGGACATGGCCCACTTCTTCTACATCCACTACGCGTTCCCGACCTACTTCAAGAACGTCTTCGAGGGCCAGACCGCCACCCAGTACCTCAACACCAAGGGCCGGCCCGACCACGACCCCTCGGGCGGCAAGTACGGCGACACCCTGCTGGAGTCCGTCGCCTCCTACTACGGCCCGTCGTTCATGATCAACCCGCTCAAGCAGATGTACGGGGACTTCGTGACCGACGCGATCCTCATCAACTGCCACTACCCGGTCGACCAGAACTCGTTCGTGCTCATGTACGGCCTCATGGTCAAGAAGCCCACCGGGTTCGACGACGAGACGGCCACCAAGATGGCCTCCAAGATCGCCGAGTTCTTCGGCGAGGGCTTCCTCCAGGACGTCCGCATCTGGCAGCGCAAGTCGGCCATCGCCAACCCGCTGCTCTGCGAGGAGGACGGCCCCGTCTACCAGCTGCGCCGCTGGTACGAGCAGTTCTACGTGGACCGCGACAAGATCGAGCCCGAGATGCAGGAGCGCTTCGAGTTCGAGGTCGACACCACCGCCGCGAACCAGTACTGGGAGAAGGAGGTCGCCGAGAACCTGCGGAAGCAGCAGGCCGGTGAGTCCGAGGTCTCCGACGAGCAGACCCAGTACACGGGAATGGCCGAGGTCGCCGGCGAAGCGGGCGCCTCGCGGGACGACAAGTGACGTACAAGCAACGCGACGCGCGCCGGGCCCCCACCTGGGACGAGACCGACCCGGCGCGCGCCGCGCGGCTCCACGCCCACACCGACCTGGACCGGGAGACGTACACGCGCGCGGGATTCCAGCCCGTGGACTGCCTGAGCTGCGGCACCCGCGCGTTCGTGCGCAAGAACAGCGAGAAGCACACGTCGATCCAGTGGCGCGACGGCAGCGACCGGCAGTGCCCCGTGCTCAACGACTGGCGCTCCGGCGGCCAGATCCCCGACGGCGAGGACACGTGTCCGCGGATGCTCTCGAGCATCCGGTACGCCGTCTCCGAGGGCCTGATCACCCTCGCCGAGGGGGTCGACCCGGTCGACGCCTCGCACATGGTCAACCCGTTCTACACCCCTGAGTGACCGATTGACATCGCGTTTCCGCGGAGCGGCCCACGTCCGCTCCGCGGAATCGTCGTCACAGGCCTCCCGATCCACCCGATAGGCTCTTTCCCCATGACCGAAACCCCACAACTGGGCTCCTTCGTTCGCGAACTCAGGATCGCGGAGGTGATCGAGGAGACCGCGGACGCCAAGTCCATCGTCTTTGACATCCCCGCCGGCGCGGAGGACGACTTCCGCTACACACCGGGCCAGTTCCTCACGCTACGCATCCCCAGCGAGCAGACCGGCTCGGTGGCGCGCTGCTACTCCCTGTCGAGCTCACCCACCGAGGACACCCAGCTCAAGGTGACCGTCAAGCGGACGGTCGACGGCTACGGCTCGAACTGGCTCTGCGACAACGCCGAGCCCGGGATGAACATGCACGTCCTGGCCCCGTCCGGCATCTTCACCCCCAAGGACCTCGACCAGGACTTCATCCTGTTGGCCGCCGGCTCGGGCATCACGCCGGTCATGTCCATCCTCCGTTCGGCGCTCGCGCAGGGCACCGGCCACATCGTCATGCTGTACGCCAACCGCAACGAGAACTCGGTGATCTTCAAGGATCAACTGCAGAAGCTCCAGGCCGAACACCCGGACCGCCTGACGGTGATCCACTGGCTCGAGTCCGTCTCGGGCATCCCGACGCCCGAGATGATCGGCAACATGCTGCAGCCGGTCGCCGCGAAGCGCCACTCCTACATCTGTGGGCCGACGCCGTTCATGGAGACCGTCAAGGACGGCCTGCGCCGCTCCGGCGCGGACATGCACCTCATCCACACCGAGGTGTTCTCCTCCATCGAGGGTGACCCGTTCGCCGAGATCGTCATCGACGAGACCCCGGGCGACGACGCGTCCGGCCCCGCCACCGCGATCGTGGAACTGGACGACGAGGTCCACGAGGTCGACTGGCCCCGCAACACCCCGCTGCTGGACGTCCTGCTCTCCAAGGGCATCAAGGCGCCGTTCTCGTGCCGCAAGGGCGAGTGCTCGGCCTGCGCCTGCGTCCTCAAGTCCGGTGAGGTGGAGATGATCCACAACGGCATCCTCGACCCGGAGGAGGTCGAGGAGGGCTACGTGCTCAGCTGCCAACTGCTGCCCAAGACCGACCGGGTCGAGGTCTCCTACTCCGACTGACCCGGCGGGGTGACAGACTCGGGTACTGTGAGCCGCCCCGCGATCGTCTACACCTCCAAGTACGGCTCCACGCGCCGGTACGCCCTCGCCCTGTCGACGAGGCTGGGCACGCCGGCCGTGGAGCTGTCCTCCTATGACCCGTCCGACCGGCCGGACCCGCTGATCCTCCTGGCCCCCGTGTACGCCACGCGGATCAGGGGCCGCAGACGGCTCCTGCGCGCGATGCGGCGGGCTCCGGGGCGGGTGGCCCTCGTCGTCGTCGCCCTCTCCCCCACCGACGACCCCGGACGCGGTGACCTCGCCGCCAAGCTGGTCGCCGCCGCCGGCCGCGCCGTCACGACATTCGACCTCCGCGGCGACCTCGACACGGCACGACTGACCTGGCCGGATCGCGTGCTCATGGCGGCGCTGCGCAGGGCGTTGCGCCGCACCCCCGACACGCCCGCAGCGCGGCAGCTCCTGCCGAACCGCCCCTTGAAGCTGGTCGACGAGGCCACCCTCGAGCCGGTCGTGGCCTGGGCGGGCGGGGCGTGACCGGCGGGCCGGGCGTGCGGGTCAGGAGTGCGGGTCAGGCGTTCGCCTGCTCCTTCTGGATCTCCAGCGCGATGTCGATGAGCTGGTCCTCCTGGCCGCCGACGAGTCGGCGCTCCCCGGCGCGGATGAGGATCTCGGAGGCAGGGACACCGTAGCGCTCGGCGTGGCCCTCGGCGTGCTTCATGAACGACGAGTAGCAGCCGGCGTAGCCGAGCATCATGGCCTGGCGGTCCACGATGCACTCGGAGGGCATGAGCGGGCGGACGACGTCCTCGGCGGCGTCGGCGATACGGAAGAAGTCGACCCCGGTGGTGATGCCGAGCTTGTCGCACACGCCGACCAGCGCCTCGACGGGGGTGTTGCCGGCGCCGGCGCCGAAGCGGCGGGTGGAGCCGTCGATCTGCTGGGCGCCGGCCCGGATCGCCATGATCGAGTTGCCGACGCCCACGTCGAGGTTCTCGTGCCCGTGGAAGCCGACCTGGGCGTCGTCGCCGAGCTCTGCGACGAGGGCGGCGACGCGGTCGGAGACCTGGTCCATGACGAGCGCGCCGGCCGAGTCGACGATGTAGACGCACTGGCACCCCGCGTCGGCCATGATCCGGGCCTGCTCGGCCAGCACCTCGGGGGGCTGGGTGTGGCTCATCATGAGGAAGCCGACGGTCTCGAGGCCGAGCTCGCGGGCGTAGCCGAAGTGCTGGATGGAGACGTCGGCCTCGGTGCAGTGGGTGGCGATGCGGCAGATGGAGCCGCCGTTGTCCCGCGCGGCGAGGATGTCGTCCTTGATGCCCAGTCCGGGCAGCGTGAGGAACGCGATCTTGGCCTGGGTGGCGGTCTCGGCCGCGACC
>DWWG01000076.1 GCA_019119875.1 Candidatus Dietzia intestinigallinarum
CTGGCCCGACCGATCCTGGAGGCCGCGGCGGCCGAGGGGATCCGCTACGACACCCCCGAGTCCGTCAAGCCGGTCGCCGGAAAGGGCCTGACCGCGCAGGTGGATGGTCACCGTGTCCTGATCGGCAACCAGGCGTTGTTGGAGCAGTTCGGGGTCGACGACGACGGCGCCGCGCAACGTGCGGCGGACGAGTTCGCTCGCGACGGCAAGACCCCGATGATCATCGCGGTGGATACACGAGTCGCCGGCGTCATCGCGGTGGCCGACACCATCCGTGCGGACGCGGCCGAGATGGTCTCTCGTCTGCACGAGGCGGGCGTGGAGAAGGTCATCATGCTCACCGGTGACGTCCGGTTGGTTGCCGAGGCCGTGGCGAAGGCGACCGGTGTGGACGAGGTCCGGGCGAGCATGTTGCCCGAGGACAAGCTCGACGCGGTCACCGAGCTGCAGCGTCAGGGACACACCGTGGCGATGGTCGGCGACGGCGTCAACGACGCTCCCGCCTTGGCCACCGCGGACATCGGTGTGGCGATGGGTGCGGCCGGATCGGCGGTGGCGGTCGAGACTGCGGACATCGCGCTCATGGGCGACGATCTCCTGCGACTGCCCGAGGCCATCGGTCTGGCCAAGCGCACCGTCAACGTGATGCGGCAGAACATCGCGATCGCGATGATCACCGTGGTCGCACTGCTGGCAGGTGTGTTCGCGGGCGGGGTCACCATGTCGATCGGCATGCTCGTCCACGAGGGATCCGTACTGGTGGTGATCGTCAACGCCATGCGGCTCATGCGTCGCAGGGGCAGCGCTCCGAAGGCGGTGGCCGCACCCGTTCGCGGCGGTGCGGACCTCGGCGACGCGGATCGCGATTCCGTGAAGGTCTGACGGACCGCGGCGGGCAGCCTGCGATCTCGTGCGGATCTGACGGGCACCGCAGACGACACAGGGCCCGGACCGGCAATTCGATGCCGGTCCGGGCCCTGCCGCTATCGTGCTACTGCAGCACGCATCCCGGCGCGGGCCGGCTGGCGCGGGTCAGTGATCGTGGTTGGCGTCAGCCTTGGTCGGGTGGACGGTGCCGTGGGCGTGCTCCGGCGGGGCGTACAGCGAGTACACCTTGAGGTCCTCGTCGCCGATGTTGGTGACGTTGTGCCACGAACCGGCCGGCACGAGGATCACCCAGTCGTCGCCGACCTCGCGCTCGAAGTCGAGCTGGTCCTTGGCGGGGCCCATCTGCACCAAGCCCTTGCCGGCTTCGACGCGCAGGAACTGGTCGTGGTCCGCGTGGACCTCCAACCCGATGTCGTCGCCCGGCTTGATGCTCATGACGGTGAGCTGCATGTGCGAGCCCGTCCACAGAGTGGTCCGATAGTTGTCGTTCTCCAGGGTCGCGTCCTCGATATTGACGACGTACGGGTTCGGGCCATGGTCAGTGAGGCTCATCGCTGTTCCTGTCTGGTCGAGGGGAGCAGATGACGACCGGGCCGGCCGTCACCGCCGGGTTTCGGCGACTCCCGTGGTTACTTCGATCAGTTCAAGCCTGCCCGAAGCGGGCCGTTTGCGCCGCCCATACAGGTCACGAGGCCGGCGGCCGTCTCAATTGCCGGCAGTTCCTCATTCGCCGCAGCCTCAATCCAGCCTCAATCGCCGGCGATCTCTGCGAGCCTGTCCCGGTCGAGTACCGCGGTCCAGCGCCGGCCCGTGTCAATGATCCCCTCGCGACGCAGCTGGCTCATCACCCGCGACACCGACTCGGGGGTCGAGCCTGTCATTCCGGCCAGGTCGGCCCTGGTCAGCGGCAGTTGCAACAGGGTGCCGGCCTGGCCGTCCTCACCGAACCCGGGCCGGTCCTCACCGAATTTGTCGGCGATCCGCAGCAGCGTCGTCGCGACGCGTTCGGCCACGGTGCGGGTGGACTGGTGCATCACAGAGGTGCGCGCGTCCCCGAGCTGCTGGGACAGGTGATCAACCACTCGGAGCGCGACCTGCGGGTACCGGACGAGGAGGTTGCGGAAGTCGTCGGCCGCGATACGCAACGCGCACAGGGTGTCGATCGCCTCGACCGTCTCGGTGTGCTCGGGACTGCCGAGGCTGTCGAAGCCGCCGAAGTAGTCCCCGGGTGCGACCAGGTCCACCACCACGGTCTTGCCGTCTTCGGTGTCCCGGTAGGACTTCGCCCGGCCGTGCGCGGCCACATACAGGTGCCCTGCCTGCTCACCTTCGGTGTAGATCGCGTCGCCGGCCGCCCAGGACAGGGAGATCGCCCGCTTGTCGACCTCGGCGATCTCTTCCGCATCCAGGTCGGCGAAGAACGGCGTCCGGTGTAGGACCGCCAGGCGTACGTCCCGGGAACAGGCGTGCGGCCGCGCGCATGTCGAGCGCAGGGGCGTAACCCGGCGGGCGGCCGCACGATCGGAAACCGAGGTCATGTCCCCCACTGTGCCAGTTTCTCGGTTCAGGACACGAGGATCTGGGTGGCGTGCGTCTTGAGCTGGCCCGCTGCCCACTTCGCCTGACGACTGGTCTGCGGCTGGCATTCCTCCGCCACCTCGAGCAGCCGCATGTGCCGGATCCCCTGCGCGGCCTGCGCGATGAGCAGCCAGTCCATCTGAGCTCCGGACGCGTCGACATACACGTTGCGCAGGTCCTCGAGCAGAAGCAACTCCGGCATCCGCAACCGGCCGAGCAGCTCCGAGCCCTTCTCTCGGACCCGGGCGGCCGGCCCCGCCTCCAACGTGGGGGTCGGGTCGAGGTCGAGTCCGTAGTCAGCTGCCACTTCCGCCAGCCGGCGCAGGTGCTGTCTGCTCCACTCGGCGATGTCCCGGGCCACGTGGTGGATCTCGTGATCGACGGCATGCCGCTCCGAAACCAGCAGCAGCTGCCGCCCCAGCCGCACCTCAGAATGGTGGAGCTCGTGCAGAACCGGAGCGAGCTTCATCGCGCACCCTCCTTCGACGAACCCCGGTCAGCCAGGTTCCGGGCGGTGGTCGCAGCGTTCGAGTCCGCGACACGGGTGACGCGGGCGGCAGCGGTCTTGAAGATCGGCTGCTTGGACACCGGATCCCAGTCGGTGAGGGTGAGCTCGTTGGCGGCACGTCCGGCCGCGTCTTCGGCCGGCCCGTCGCCGGCGGGGGAGTCCCAGTAGCCGTAGTGGAAGGGGATAAACACCACGCCGCGACGAATGTCGGTGAGTCGGACCACCGCGCGCACCCGCCCGCGGGGTGTGGTGATCTCGGCGAGGTCACCTTCGGTGACCCCGGCTGCAGACGCGTCGTGCGCACACATCTCGACCCACACCTCGGGGGCCGCTGCGTTCAGCTCGGGCGCTCGCCCCGTCTTGGTGCGGGTGTGGAAGTGGTAGATCGTCCGCCCGGTGATCAGGTGCAGCGGGGGCTCGTGGTCCGGCCTTTCGTGCGCCGGAAGGTACGGTGCCCCCTTGAGCATCGCCCGTCCCTCCGGGTTGAACGCCGTGTACTCCTGCGCGTTCTTCGGGGCGCCGGTGACCAGGTCTCGTCCGTAGTTCTCGCACTCGTTCGGGTGCGCCCAGAACCGGCCGTCGGAATAGAGACGCTCGGTGCCGTCCGGCGCGTCTTCGTTGCAGGGCCACTGGATACCCGAGTCGCCGCGGAGCTTGTCGTAGGTCAAACCCGTGTAGTCGCAGGGGCGCCCGCGCGTGCACTCCTTCCACGCGTCGAACGCCGATTCCGGGTCATGCCAATGCACGAGGGGCGTGCCGTCCTTGCCACGCAGGTCGAGACGGCGGGCATAGTCGAGGAATATGTCCAGGTCCGGCCGGGCCTCTCCGGGCGGCTCGACCGCCTTCTCCGACAGGTGCACGGTCCGGTCGGCGTTGGTGAATGTGCCGGTTTTCTCACCCCAGGTGGCCGCGGGCAGTACGACATCGGCGAGCTGGGCGGTCTCGGTGAGAAAGAGGTCCTGCGCCACGAGAGTGAGCCGCTCCTGCGACAGGATCGAGCGGATCCGCCGCAGTTCGGGTAACGACACCGCCGGGTTGGTCCCGCTCACCCAGAGCAACCGCAGGGAGCCGTCCTCGACATAGCGCATCATCTGCATGGCATGAGTGGGAGCGGTGTAGTGCGGGATCGCCATCGGGTCGATGTTCCACACCTGCGCCAGGTCGGCGATGTGCGACGGGTTGGACCAGTTGCGGAACGCTGCGAGGTCACCGTCCGCCCCGCACTCGCGGGTGTTCTCGGCCGTGGGTTGGGCGGATGGACAGCTCCAGCTCCACGCGGTCGAACTCCGGGCTCGCGCAGGGAGTCGAGCTTGTCGGCGGTGCCGACGGCCGTGCCGGTGCGGTGCCCGTTACCGCCGACGAAGAGCACCTCACCACTATCGGCGGGGACTGTGCGCAGCGACCTCACCGGGCTCTCGACCGAGCCGTACATGCCCTCCGGGAGCCCGCCCGGGTACTCGAAGGCGCACAGGTAGGAGCGTTCGGCCTCCATCGTCGCGACCGACGGGCCGCGGTCCAGCGCGGGCGTCGCGGTGGCCAGGACGACGTCGCGGGCGGTGAGGGTGGCGCGGTCAGAGCGGCGGGTGGCGGCGGGGGTGTTGGTGCTGTTCCGGGTGTCGACGACGACGTCGCCGGCCGCGGCATCGACCGAGACCTCGACATACGCATCCTTGCCGCTGCCTCGCGCGTTGAGCCCGGTCACACGCGCGCCCTCCACGATCCGCACGCCGAGCGACTCGGTCGCCCGCACCAACGCATCCAGCGCCTCGACCGGGTCGAACTGCATCTGCTCCGGCAGTTCGACCGCGGCGCGCGCCGGGAAGGGGACGTCGATCTGCTCGTGCCAGCGCGCCGGCTGCCCCAGGTCCACGAGGGTGCGCATCTCTTTGCGCAACGTCGCGGTGCCCAGCAGGCCGCGCGAGTACGTCACCGCCCGCGGCCGCTGAACAGCCACCCCGTGGGTGTCGCAGAATTCGGCCCACCAGTCGAGGCCGAACTGGTTGGCCTCAGCGTAGGCGCGGGCGGTGTCCAGTCCGTGCCGCGACCGGATCTGCGATAGCCGCGTGCCCTGCAGCACCGAGACCTTGGAGGTGGTGGCGCCGCTGGCCCCGGCGCCGACGGTCCTCGCTTCGAGGACCACCACCGATTTACCGCGCGCGGCGGCGAGGAGCGCCGTGATCAGGCCGGTGAACCCTGCCCCGGCGACCACCAGGTCGACGTGCTCGCCGTCCGGGACCTCGGTGCCGGAGGTCGTGATGCCGCTGCCGTACCAGTACGGGGTGCTCATACTGGAGAAAGGTAGGGCGCGCAAGGCGCACGCGCATCCGGTCGGCGCTCCGCCAGGGGCCGCGGCGGGGCCCTGGTGTACCTCTGCGCGGTCGCTCTGGCGCTGGTGCTCGCTGGCTGGCTGCGCACCCGGGCAGCGCGGCGTCGGTGACCGCGGTTCCTGGCTCCCCGCGGCGTCGTTACTTTCCGGTGAACCCGGCGTCCACGGGCAACGTGATTCCGGTGATGTGCCGGCCGGACTCCTCGACCAGGTAGAGAACAGCGCGCGAGATGTCGATCGGGTCGAGCATCGCCACCGGCAGCGCGTTGCCCATCGTGTGGCCCTGCGGGTTGCCGGCGAACCAGGCCTGCATCTCCGCGTGCGCCACCATCGGGGTGGGGATCCCGGCCGGGTGGATGGTGTTGATGCGAATGCCGTGGGGGGCGAGCCAGATCATGAGGCTCCGCATGATCCCCACCACCCCGTGCTTGCTGGCGGTGTACCCGGTCACGGCGCCGGTGCCGTCGCCGCCGCGTCCGGTGAGCCCGTTGGTCGACGAGATGAGGACGATCGAGCCGCCCTGATCGCGCTCCACCATCAGCGGCGCGATCGCGTGGACGGTGTTCCACACGCCCACCAGGTTGACCATGATCGTGTCGATGAACGCGGCCTGCGCGTCCGGCTCCTGGCCCCGCTGGAGGTTGATGCCGGCGTTGGCCACCACGATGTCCGGAATGCCGAATGCCTCGCGACAGGCATCCACGGCCGCGTCGACATCGGCAAGCTCACGCACGTCGCCCTTCACCGCGACGATCTCGCCGCCCACGGCCTCCACCTCGGCGACGGTCTGATCGAGATCCGACTGCGTCGCGAGACCGTACGGCACCGAGGCGATGTCCTCGCAGATGTCCATCGCGAGGATGCGGGCCCCGCGCCTGGCGAGTTCCACTGCATGGCTGCGGCCCTGCCCCCGGGCCGCGCCGGTGATGAAGGCGACCTTGCCCGCCAGTGACTGCTGCTGATCCATGTATCCACGCTCCTGACGACGGTGCCGCGACGGCCCCCTTGTCCGGCCACCGGGCGGCGGCCTGACTCCTGTCAGGATCTAAACACCACCAGGCGCTCCCGTCCCTGAGTTGCAAGACATCACCGCGCGGATGCAAGACCACAGGTGCGAAATACGGCGCCACAGACGCACAGGAGGTCTTGCAACCGCGGCGGCATGTCTTGCAACCGGAAAGGGGCGGGCCAGCATGTCGGCCAGTCGGGCGAGCGGGCGCACCCGCGGCACCCGGCCAGCCCGGACGCGGCACGCAGCTAACCCGGACCCGCCGCTTCCAGCACCTCCCGCAGCGTCGCCGCGAACGCGGCAGCATCCCGCGCGGACAGCCGCGAGTAGCTCAGCACCAGCCCCGACATCAGATACTGCTCGGACTGACTACTCAGCGACCGCGCCCGCCACCCGGCCCGCTCGAGTGCGTGAACCACGTCGTCGTCATATCCGGGCAACATCACGCATAGGTGCAGGCCCGCCTCTACACCCGTCACGTCCAGGTCGGGGCATTCGCGCGTGAGCGCGGCCACCAACCTCGAGCGCCGATCGCTGTACACGCGCGCCGCCCGCGCCAGGTGTCGGTCCATCGCGCCCGAGGCCATGAACCCGCCCAGCGCCTCCGCGGGCAGCGACGACGGTCCGCGCCGGTGCACCGCCAGCCACCGCTCGACCTCCCGCCGCATCGCCGCCGGCGGCAGACACCACGCCACGCGCAGGTCAGGGGCCACCGACTTGGACGAGGTGCCCACGTACGCCACGCACCCGTCGGCGCCCGGCAGGGTGCTCAGCGCGGGCAATGGGGCGACGCCGTAGCGGAACTCGCCGTCGTAGTCGTCCTCGATCACCAGCGAGCCCGTCCGCCGCGCCCACTGCACCAGCGCGACCCGCCGCTCGACGCTCATGCGGTGGCCGAGCGGGTACTGGTGCGCGGGCGTGGTGAACACGATCGCGGGCTCCTCACCCAGACGCGCGACGTCGAGGCCGTCCGGGTCGGCGGGGTGAAAGCGCACGTCCAGGCCCTGCTCGCGGGCCATGAGCCGAGCGCCGCGGTAACCCGGATCCTCCATGTGGAAGGTGTTCGCGGCGGGGGCCTTCTCACCGCTGGCGCGGCGCGCGGCGACGAACGCGGCGCACAGGGCGGCGATCGCCGAACGCGACGAGTCGAACAGCAGCGGGTCCGCCTCGCCGATCCCCCGGTGCCGCCGCAGGTGCCCGACCAGCGCCGCGCGCAACGTGGGACTGGGCTCCTCCCACGGGTTCAGCCCCGCCAACCCCTGCGCCGCGGCCGCCCGCACCGCCGCCCGCCACGCGCGGTCATCCACCAACGCGGCGTCGGGTGTCCCGGGACGAAGATCGCGCGGCGAACGGCCCCGACGGGGCTCCGGTAGGGGCGACGACGACGAGGCCTCCCCCGCCGCCCCTTCACTCCCCCGGGTTCGCGCGCCCGCGCGGGCGGCCTGCGCCGCGCCCCGACTGACCCGGGTGCCGGAGCCGTGCTCAGAGGCCACGAACCCGGCCGCGGCGAGCTCGTCGAACGCCCGGACCACGGTCCCGCGGGACAAGCCCGTCTGTTGCGCGAGCGCGCGGGTGGACGGCAGCCGGTCGCCGTCGGCCAGGGCCCCGTCTGCGATGCGCCCGATTATCGCCTCCACCAGGCTCGCCGCACCCGACACCTCACCCACGACCAGGGTGCCGGGGCGTGCGGTGCGGGACATGGCCCCACAGTAGGCGTGAGGGCCGCGATCAGTCGCGGAGGCCGGGTGAGTGGGCTGCGATCAGTTGCGGGGCCGGGTGAGTGGGCTGCGCCATGAGGACGGCTCGGGGCGGCCACGACGTGTAGCATCATGCGGCAGTGGGGGAGTATCCACGACGCTGCGGACGTCAGCACGCGGACCCGAGGACCGGGTCGGCCGGGCGCAGCGGCTCACACAGGAAACCGAACGTCGTGTGAGCGGAGAGACTCACGGGACTTCGTCGTCCCCGCACCGTCTCTCACGAAAGGACACCGTCCCTCCATGGAGATCACTCCGCTGCTGTGGGGCATCACGATCGCGGTGATCGTGGGCCTGCTGGCATTCGACTACCTCTTCCACGTACGCAAGGCGCACCTTCCCACCATCCGCGAGGCCGCGATCTGGTCCGCGATCTACGTGGGGATCGCGCTGCTGTTCGGGCTCATGTTCTTCGCCGTGGGCGACACCGCGCACGCGGTCGAGTACTACGCCGGCTACATCACCGAGAAGGCGTTGAGTGTCGACAACCTCTTCGTGTTCCTGGTGATCATGGCGTCGTTCAAGGTGCCGCGCGAATACCAGCAGAAGGTCCTGCTGTTCGGTATCACGTTCGCGCTCATCTCCCGCACGATCTTCATCCTGCTCGGCGCCGCGATCATCGAGGCCTGGTCGGACGTCTTCTACATCTTCGGT
>DWWG01000077.1 GCA_019119875.1 Candidatus Dietzia intestinigallinarum
CACGGCAGGACGTCGGCGTCGAGGTAGACCACGACCTGCGCGCCCGCCTCCACCGCCGCGACGGTGCCGGCGTTGCGCGCCGCGGCCGGCCCCCGCGAGGTCTCGTGGCGCAGAACCACCGGCGCGGGTCCGGCGTCGCCGGCCGGTGCGGCCAGCGGGGTGGCGGAGCCGTCGTCGACGACGACGAGGCGCAGCCCCCGGGCGAGTTCCGGCCGCAGGCGGCGCGTCAGTGCCGCGACCCCGGCGGCGTCGTCCCGGGCGGGGACCACCACCGCGACGGCGTCGAGCTCCCGCTGCGGGCTCGCGCCGGCCTCCGGGACCGCGACCTCCGGGTGGGCCATGCCCCGGTCCGTCAGCGCCCTGGCCAGGGCGGCTCCGGCCGGGGAGTCGGTGCCGACCACGCGTGTCCGACCGTGACCGCCGTCCAGCAGCGCGGCGGCCTCGGGTGACGGCGTGACCAGGGTGACCGGATCGCCGCCCAGGATCCGCACCACCGCGCCGCGGCGCAGGATCGAGGTGCGGCGGTCGAGTCGGACCGGCGGCGGGGCGGGACGTCCGGGATCGACGGGCCGGGTCATCGGAGCATCCCGTCGTCCGGTCCGGGCCGCCAGTCACCGAGCCGCCGCCGGGCGTCGGCCACCAGCAACTCCCACAGCCGACGACCCTCGACGGCTGTAGCGGAGGTCGGGTCGCCCAGGATCCCGTTGTCCGCGACCGCCGCGACACCACCGCGCCGCAGCGCGGGCAGGACCTGCGCCAGCGGCTCGGTGCAGCCGGGCTCGGCGAGGTCCATCCTGACGAGCTCGGGGTACAGGTGCAGCAGGAGCGAGGTCTCCGCGTGACCGGCGTGGGTGTCCCCGGGACTCTCGCTGGTCCGGCAGGACAGCCACGCCGCGTCCCGCCCCTCGTACCGCAGGCGGCTCACCGCACGCCGCAGCGCCTCCACGTTCCCACCGTGGCCGTTGACCAGCAGCAGCCGGTCCGCCCACGTGGACACCGAGCGCCCGATCTCGAGCACGGTCTCGACCAGCGCCCCCGTCCCCATCGAGACCGTCCCCGCGAACGCCTGGTGCTCCCCGCTCGCCCCGTAGGCGAGGGCGGGGAGCACCGTGACGCCACCGTTCCCGGCAGCGGCGGCCCCGCCGTGTCCGCTCGTCCGGTCCGGTCCGGCGGACGGTCCCGGGACGAGCGCCCGGGCGGCCGCCGTGGCCAGGAGGGTGTCGGTCTCGAACGGCAGGTGCGGACCGTGCTGCTCGGTGGCGCCGACGGGCAGTACCGCGAGCACTCCCCCGCCGGCCGCCGCGGCGGCACCGGACGCACCCGTCATCAGGGGTCTAGACCTTGATCGCGCCCATGTCGACGGTGAAGGTCGAGGCGGTGATGGTGCGCGAGGCGTCGCCGGCGAGGAACATGACCGAGTCGGAGATGTCGTCGGTCGTCGCCATCCCCATGCCGAGGATCGGCGTGAAGTGCGGCAGGAACTGGGGCTGGTCGTTGAACACGGAATGCGCGTCCGGATCGTCGGCGCCCATCGGGGTGAGCACGCCGTACGGGTGGATCGTGTTGACCCTGATGTTGTGCTCGCCCAGCTCCTTGGCCGCGGTCTGGGCCAGACCCACCACGCCGTGCTTGGACGCCGAGTAGGGCGCCTGTACCGGCATCGCCTTGAGGCCGGCGACCGAGCTGACCAGGATGATCGACCCCCCGTTACCGGCCTCGAGCATCACCGGGATCGACGCCTTGAGGGTCTTCCAGTACCCGGTGAGGTTGATGTCGATCGTGTCGTTCCACTGCTGCTCGTCCAGCTCCCAGACCTTGCCCCAGTTGCAGATCCCGGCGTTGGCGATCACCACGTCGAGGCGGCCGCCGAAGCGCTCCACTCCCCGGGCGACGACGTCCTGCTGGAAGGCCAGGTCGCGGACGTCGCCGACCTCGGCGAAGATCTCCCCGCCCTCGGCCTCGACCCGCTCGATGGTCGTGGCCAGATCCGCCTCGGTCGCCGCGGGGTACTTGATGTGCTCCGACGGGGCGGCGCACAGGTCCAGGCCGATGATCTTGGCACCCTCACGGGCGAAGCGGATGGCGTGCTTGCGGCCCTGGCCGCGTGCGACACCGGTGATGAAGACGACCTTGCCGTCGAATTCTCCCATGAAGGGGTTGTCCTTTTCTCTACAGTTGTATCGGATGCGTGTGGGGTGGCTCCGGCGTCAGGCGCCGAGCCGCCGCATGAAGCCCTCCGGGATATGGTAGTCGTCCCGGCTCAGCTCGGAGATCGACGACTTGCCCAGCCCGATGAGGCTCGAGTCCAGGCCCGAACGCATGATGTCCAGGACATTCTCCACACCGGCCTGCCCGTTGGCGCCCAGCCCCCAGAGGTAGGCGCGGCCGATCATCACGGCGCGGGCACCCAGCGCGAGCGCCTTGGCCACGTCCGATCCGCGGCGGATGCCACCGTCGAGCAGGACCTCCACCCGGTCGCCGACCTCGTCGACGATCGGGGCGAGGCAGCGGATGGACGCCGGGGTCGCGTCGAGGTTGTTTCCGCCGTGGTTGGACACGGAGATCGCCGTGACGCCGGCGTCGACCGCGCGCCTGGCGTCGTCGACCCGGGTGATGCCCTTGAGCATGACCGGCCCGTCGTAGTTGTCCACGACCCACGCGATGTCGTCCCACGTGGCCGGCGGGGTGCCCATCCACTCGCCGTAGGCGCCGAAGAAGGTCGGGCCCATCTCGCCCTGGTTGACCAGGTTGGGGGTGGTCAGGTCCGGGAACCGCTTGTTGGTGATCACGTCGCGCGCCCACTCCATCGCCCACCGCGGGCTGACCGCGATCTCGGGCGCCAGGGTGAGCATGGCCTTGGCGTCGAGCTTCTCCGGGATCGCGGGGCTGCCCCAGTCGCGCCCCATCGAGAACGACCAGTCGGTGGTGAGGATGACGCCCGCCGCCCCGGCCGCCTTGGCGCGCTCGAGCCGCTCGAGGACCCTCTCCTTGCCGCCCAACCAGTACACCTGGAAGAAGGTCTGGGGGTTGGCCGCGATGACCTCCTCGATGGGCTTGGAGGCGAAGGAGCTCAGGCCCATCGCGGTGCCCCGGGCGGCCGCCGCGCGGGCCACGTCGACCTCGCCGTCGGGCGTGACGGCCTGGACCCCGGTCGGCGAGATCATCACCGGCAAGCTGATCGGCTGCCCCATGACGGTGGTCGCCATGTCCCGGTCCTGCTTGGCGCCGATCACGTGCGGCTCGGGCTCGAGCTCACTGAACGCGTCCATGTTGTCGCGCAGCGTCACACCGGCCTCGCTGCCGCCGACCAGCGCCATGTACACACTCTTGGGGAGCTTCTTCCTGGCGCGTCTCTGGGCCTCGGCCACGGATTCGAACCAGGGGTTCTGTCGCCAGGGATTGGCCTCGGCGATCTTGGACAGGCGCGACATGGGCGTGGCTCCTTCTACAGGTGTCTCGGGCTGGAGGTGTCTCGGGCTACACGGGGTGGGGTGCCTGCCCGGCGGGAACGTCGCGCGTCCGCCGGGCAGGTCGCGGGTGGGTCGTCGGGCCGACGAGTGGGTCGGTCCGATCAGATGGGCGACTCGTCACACAGGCTGGTGGGCCTGCGCGGCGGGGTCGTGACCAGGGTCAGCGGGACCGGGCCGGTGGGCTGCTTGCGGGCGGCCAGGCCCATCGGGCGGGTGTGGTCCTGCGAGGGTGCGGGGATGCTGCGCTCGGCGGCGAGCAGGCCTTCGCCATGGCCCTGGACACATTCCGGATCGGGACCGTCCATGGGCAGCCCGGTGAAGAACTTGGCCGCCATGCAGCCGCCGCGGCAGCTGTCGAAGAAGTCGCACGAGGCGCAGGCCCCGGCCGACTGGGGCTCCCGCAGGTCGCGGAACAGCTCGGAGGTCTGCCACACGGTCTCGAACCCGCCGTCGGACACCACGTTGCCGGCGAGGAACTCCTCGTGGATCGCGAACGGGCAGGCGTAGACGTCGCCGATCGGGTCAATGAGACAGACCACGCGACCGGCGCCGCACAGGTTGAGTCCCGGCAGGGAGCCCTGTCCGTCGCCGAAGGCCGAGAGGTGGAAGAAGCTGTCGCCGGTCAGGACGTTCTCGCCGTGGGCGACCAGCCAGTCGTAGAGGTCCTTCTGCTGCTCGGGCAGCGGGTGCAGGTCGTCCCACACGTCGGCGCCGCGCCCCGAGGGGCGGAGCCGGGTGATCCGCAGCGTCGCGTCGTACTTGTCTGCCAGCGCCTTGAACTCGTCGAGCTGGGTGACGTTCTCGCGCGTCACCACGACCGAGATCTTGGAGTCGCGGAATCCCGCGTCCTTGAGGTTCTGCAGCGCGCGGCAGGCCATGTCGAACGAGCCGGGGCCGCGGACCGCGTCGTTGACCTCGGCGGTGGCGCCGTCGATCGAGATCTGGACGTCGACGTAGTCACTGGCGGCCAGGCGCGCGGCGACCTCCTCGTCGATGCGGACACCGTTGGTGGAGAACTTCACGCCCACCTGGTGGCTCGTGGCGTAGTCCACCAGCTCCCAGAAGTCGGAGCGGACGGTGGGCTCGCCTCCGCCGATGTTGACGTAGAAGACCTGCATCTTCTGCAGTTCGTCGATGATCGCCTTGCACTGCTCGGTGCTCAGCTCGCGCGGGTCGCGACGCCCGGACGAGCTCAGGCAGTGCACGCAGGCGAGGTTGCAGGCGTAGGTGAGTTCCCAGGTCAGGCAGATGGGGGCGTCCAGTCCGCGCTCGAACTGGTCGACCAGACGGCCGACGGGGGCGGGACTTGCGGGACGGTCGAGCATGCTGGTCATGAGGTCTCCTCGATCATGCGCGAGGCGGCGAGTTGGCCGAGCGCGTGCACATACAGCCTCGCGGTACCCGGATCATCGATCGGCACCCCGGCGGCGGCGCAGGCGGCGCGCGCGGTGGGGTGGTCAGCCAGGGTGCGGACCACCTCGACGATGGTCGGCGACTTGAGGAAGCTGAGCTTGCGGGTGTGGAAGTGGTAGAGCAGGGCTCCGAACGGCTCGGGCCGCAGGGCCACCCCGGGGTGCAGGCGCCAGCCGGCATCGAGGTCGAACGCCGCCGGGGCGGCTTCCTGCTCGGCGCCGGCCGGCGCTGCTGCGGAGGTCATCTCAGTAGACCCCACACATGCCGTCGATCGAGACCTCTTCGATGAGGGCCTCCTCCAGGACGACATCGGTGTTCTGCGTGTTCTCCATTGCGTCTCCTTCCGTCTGCGCATGGGCCTGCCTCACCGCGATCCGGTGAGACCTGCATCATATTGACACTTAGTGCCACACGCAATGGGTCCAGCACTTAAACTCGGTCTCATGGAGCTGGAGGAGACGCCACCGGCCCGCACACCGGGCCGTCGACCATCCACGACGCGCAGCTCGATCGTGACCGTGGCCCTGGACCTGTTCGCCCGCAGAGGCTACGAGTCCACGAGTGTCGACCAGATCGCCGAGGCCGCGCACATCTCGCGTCGCACCCTTTTCCGGTATTTCCCCGGCAAGGCCGCGATCGCCTGGGGCGAGTTCGACGAGCAGATCCATCTGATGCTCGACCACCTCGACGCGGTGCCCGACACGGTGCCGTTGCGCGACGCCCTGGCCGACGCGCTGGTGGAGTTCAACACCTTCCCCGATTCGCAGACCGAGGTGCACCGCACGCGCATGCGCCTCCTGCTCGAGGTCGACGACCTGCAGGCGCACTCGACGCTCGTCTACGCGGACTGGCGTCGCGCCGTCGCCGATTTCGTGGCCCACCGCCGGGGCGAGACGGTGGAGGACCTGGTCCCGGCGTCGACCGCCCACGCCGCCCTGGGCATCGCCCTGTCGGCCTACCGCCTGTGGGTGAACGAGCCGGGCGCCGACCAGTCCCGCCTGCACGAACTGCTGCGTGAGGGCACCAAGATCCTCGCCTGAACAGCACGGATCCCCGCAGGTTCCGGCCCGCGACACCGCCCGCCACCGCGACGGTCCGCCGGGCGTGGCGTCGCGCCGGGAGGGGCGTCCCGCCGGGTGGGGAACGAAACGGAGATTCGGTCTGGGCACAGAACCTACCGGCGGGTAACCTCGTCGTCGTGACCAACGACTCCCCCGCCTCCGCCGCCAGCGCCGCCGCCACCACAGCCACCTACAAGCTGTGGCAGAAGGCCACCCGACTCCCCTTCGGCTCCCGCCTGTTCACGGCCGCGGTGAGCCTCAAGGCCCCCTACTTCCGCACCGCACTGCCGCACGTGACCGAGATGCGCCCCGGACGCTGCGTCGTGCGCGGACCGGGCTGGTGGGGCAACCGCAACCACATCGGCACCTTCCACGTGATCGCCGCCTGCAACCTCGCCGAGTTCGCCATGGGCATGCTCGCCGAGGCCACCGTGCCCGCCACGCACCGCTGGATCCCCGTGGGCATGAACGTGCGCTACCCCGCCAAGTCCACCGGCGGCATGACGGTGACGGCCGAGTGGGAGCAGATCCCCGACTTCGAGGCGATCACCTCCGGCGAGGACATCGAGGTGCCGCTGACGTTCGTCGACGACGCCGGCGTGGAACCCGTGACCGGCAGCATCACCATCCGCGTGTCCCCCAAGAAGAAGCGCTGATCGGCACAGGCCCACCAGCACCGGCCGGCGTCCGCACAGCGGGCGCCGGCCGGTGTCGTCGTCGGCGCCGTCGCCTCGCCATCACCTCGCCGATGACTTTCCGTTGCGGAAACGGAAACGAACCCCTACTGTTTCCATCATGGAAAGCGACAACGCTCCGCGACCCGAGTACGACCCCCGCGACGCCCTGGCCGACGTGGCGGCGACCCGCAGCTCCGTCGCCGACCGGCTGCTCACCCCGTGGTGGTACCACCCGGCACTCGGCGTGATCCTCGCCG
>DWWG01000078.1 GCA_019119875.1 Candidatus Dietzia intestinigallinarum
CCCTCCGACATCCTCGCCGAGGCTGAGAAGAAGTGATCGGCGCCGTCGAGCTGGGCCTGATCTACGGGGTCATGGCGCTCGGGGTCTTCCTGACCTTCCGGGTGCTCAACTTCCCCGACCTCACCGTCGACGGCAGTTTCACCACCGGCGCCGCCACCGCGGCAATGGCGATCCTCGCCGGCTGGAACCCGGTACTGGCGACCCTCGCCGGTTTCGGTACCGGGTTCCTCGCCGGGGTGGTCACCGGACTGCTGCACACCAAGGGCAAGATCGACGGCCTGCTCGCCGGCATCCTCACCATGATCGCCCTGTGGTCGATCAACCTGCGCATCATGGACGGGGCCAACGTCCCGCTCCTGCGGCAGGCCACCGTGTTCACGCCCCTCAAGGACGCCGGGCTGCTCGGCACCTGGGGCGGCGTGGCCGTCCTCGCCGTGGCCGTGGTGGTCCTCGGACTGGTCGTGGTGTGGTTCCTGAACACCAACCTGGGCCTGTCCATCCGGGCGACCGGGGACAACGGCCCCATGATCTCGTCGTTCGGCGTCTCCACCGACTTCACCAAAACCCTCACCCTGGCCCTGTCCAACGGTTTCGTGGGAATGTGCGGCGCCCTGGTCGCCCAGTACCAGGGGTTCGCCGACATCTCGATGGGCATCGGTCTCATCCTCGTGGGCCTGGCATCGGTGATCCTCGGGCAGGCGGTGCTGAGCCAGCGTTGGCTCTGGCTGTCCGTCTATGCCGTGATCGTGGGCGCGGTGCTCTACCGACTGATCATCTGGCTCGCGCTCGAGGTGGGTCTGAACCCCAACGACATGAAGGCCATCACCGCGTTGCTCGTGGTGATCGCCCTGCTGCTGCCGCGGTGGCGCGGCGTCCTCGGCCCGTTCGGGCGGGCCGTCGGATCGCTCACCGGCGGTCCCGCCGGCGGCGCCCCCGACACGCCCGCCGCGTCCGTGGCCGGCGGCGCCAGCCCCGCCAGGGCCGGTGTCGGGTCCGGGGCCGGCACACTCACCGACCCCTCCACCGGAGAGAAGTGATCCCGACTTGCTGACCGTCGACTCGATCTCCAAGACCTTCTTTCCCGGCACCGTCAACGAGCGTCGCGCACTGGCCGGTCTCGACCTGACCATGGACGAGGGCGACTTCGTGACCGTCATCGGCTCCAACGGCGCCGGAAAGTCGACCCTGCTCAACGCCGTGTCCGGGCGCCTGCCCATCGATTCGGGGACCATCAAGATCGACGGCAAGACCGTCAACCGGCTCCCCGAGTTCAAGCGCGCGAAGTTCGTCGGGCGGGTGTTCCAGGACCCGCTGGCCGGCACCGCGCCCACGCTCACCATCGAAGAGAACATGTCACTGGCACTGCTCCGCGGACGCCGGCGAGGTCTCGGACCAGGGCTGGGAAGCAAGCGCCGGGCACAGTTCGTCGAACAGCTCTCCATGCTCGAGCTCGGACTGGAGGACCGGCTCACCGCCAAGGTGGGGCTGCTGTCCGGTGGTCAGCGGCAGGCCCTGTCGCTGCTGATGGCCGGGTTCACCCAGCCGCGCATCATGCTCCTGGACGAGCACACCGCCGCCCTCGACCCGCAGCGGGCCGAGCTGGTCACCACGATCACCGAGCGGATCGTCCGCGAGGGCGGGCTCACCACGCTCATGGTCACGCACAACATGGAGCAGGCCATCCGACTGGGCAACCGGCTGATCATGATGCACGAGGGCGAGATCGTCTACGAGGCGGACGCCGCCACCAAGTCCCGGCTCACCGTGCAGGACCTGCTCAAGGAGTTCGCGGGCATCAAGGGCGCCACGCTCTCGGACAATGCGTTCCTGGGTTGACCCTCCCTGACCTGGGGTGCCCTGCAACGGGTGAGCAGGGCACCCCAGGTCAGGGCGTTTTCCGCGGACGCTCCGGGGCGCGGGCCTCCGCGCGGACCCAGTCGTCGCCGTCGCGGCGGACCAACCCCATCCGTTCGAACTCCTCGAACCACCCCGGCGCCGGCCACTCGCCCCAGCGACTGGCGTAGTGGGCCCCGTTCCTGAGCAGGTCGTCGAGATGGCCCACCGGCGGATCGGACACCGGATGCCACCGGTGATAGGCGTGGGCCCCCGCGACCAGGACCACCGGAACCCGGCGGTACAACAGCCGGTGGCCGAAGTCGGTGTCCTCCACCCCGTAGCCGGTGAACTCCTCGTCGAATCCACCGAAGTCCTCGCGGATCCTCCGCCACAACGCCGGCCGCACAGCGAACGAGCAAGAGGAGAACAGCCCGAACTCGTCACGGTCCAGCCGGCGGGTCCCGTGCGACGGGAAGACCCGCGCCGGGTGCGGATCGGTCAGCGCCGCCAGATCACCGGGGGCGGGCGACCCGGCCGACTCGGGCAGGTAGGTCACCGGGCCCACCCCCACCGCGCAGTCCGGGAGCTCGGCATAGCTGCTCTCCAGGCCGGGGCCGGGCAGGCAGTCCACGTCGAGAAACACGATGAGCTCGGTCGCCACCTCTGCGGCCCGGTCGCCGCCCAGGTTGCGGCTCCGCGAGAGCGGGAGGGCCGGGCCGGCGGCCACGCGCACGATCTCGAGACCGTCCGCCCCGTGCGACCCCAGCTCGGCGGCCAGCTCACCGCTGCCGGGCCGCTCGGGAAGCACCACCACGTGTGCGGCTCCTGGAAGATGAGCCGCGATCGCCTCCCGCTGCGACCGGAGACGATCCGCACGGTCGGGGGTGCAGACCGTCACCACCGCCGTCGACGATCCCGTGTCGGACGCACCCCGGGCCATCACGCGAGCACGATCCCGGCCGGCGTGATGTGCGTCCACGTCCCCACGGGCGTCAGCCCTCCCTGCGCCGGACCATCTCCGCGATCCACTCCGGGGCGTAGGGCGAGGTGCAGTTCGGCGGCGTGGGATAGTCACGCAGCACGCCCAACCGCTCACCGATCTCCAGCGCCCGCAGCCGCAGGTCCGGGTTCTCGATCCCGATCTGCGCGAGCGTCGTGTTCATCTCCCACTGCAGCCTCTCGTGCGCTCCGGCCATCTCGGCCTCGATCTGATCGAGCAGGCCGGGCAGGTCCAGCCCCTCCGGGTTCGTGACCACCCGATCCGCGGTCAGTGCCCAGCCAGCACTGGCCACGACCGGGTCCGTATCGGCCAGCCATGCCACGCGCAACCCCTCGGCGTGCGGCCCCTTCCGCACCACGTAGGCCACCAACCAGTCGTGAACCTTTCGCGTGCGCGCCTGCCGGATCATCGCGTCGAGCTGGGGAGCCGAGAACTCCTTCGGCCTGCAGACGAGCAGCGCGAGCAGCCGCGCTGCCGAATCCCCGGTGGCCCACAGCTCCAGCGCGAGCGGATGGTTCTTCTTCACCCGCTTTGCCACCGCGCGGAGCGTGGTGAGGTTCACCGCGTGGTCGTCGCCGTGGCGGGAGTTGACCGCGAGGATCTTGGGGTCCGCGAGATCGGAGAGCTCGGCCACCAACTCGTCGACGGTCGGGGGGTCGGGCGTTGTCGTCGTCATATCCCTGTCCCCCGCACAGATCGCCGGGTGGCGCGAGGGCTCCTGGCCCACAAAATACTCCGCGGACCGACAACCGGCCACCGGAGCCGTCCGCGGCTCGAGCGAGAGTGGGAACACCGGCGCACCCGGGCCCCTGCTCACACCTGAGGCCCGGTCGGCGGCGCCCCTCAGCGCGACGACCGGCGGGGGACCGGCCGGGCGCCGCCACCGAGATCCGGGTCGGGAAGGCGACGTCCGGGATCGGCCAGGCCCACGATGTGGCCGTCGGCGGCCAGGCGGCGCATGCCGTCCAGCAGCATCCGGCGGGCACTGGTGTTGACCGACGACACGCGGCCGAGATCGAGGGTCACCTCGCCGTCGCCGGGCGGGATCTCGGCCAGCCGGCGCAGCACGAGCTCGGCGCTGGCGAAGGTCATCGCGCCCTGCAGGCGGAAGGTCCGACGGTCGTTGACCTCGTCGTAACGCACCGAGCGCACGACCTCCACGTCCATGACCGCCGTGTTCATCAGGTGCAGATCCAGGTCACGGGACATCCTCTCGAACGCGCGCACTCCCTCCACGGAGTGCCCGTGCGCGTCCAGTCGCGGGGAGAACACGCCCAGCCCGACCTGGGCCGGCAGCGCGCCCAGGATCCCACCGGACACCCCGCTCTTGGCCGGGATCCCGACTGTCGACATCCAGTCACCGGCCGCGTCGTACATGCCGCAGGTGGCCATGACCGCCAGCACCTGGCGGGCCACCTCGTCCGAGACGACCCGCTCCCCGGTGACCGGGTTGACGCCCCCGGCGGCCAGCGTCACCGCCATGACCGCCAAGTCACGGACGGTCACCCTGTAGGCGCACTGCCGGGTGTAGCCGCGGACCGCCTCGTCCGGATCGCCGTCGATGATCCCGCCGGCCCGCACGAGATTGGCCATCGCCCGGTTGCGGAACGCGGTGCGCAGCTCGGAATCCAGGACGGTGATGTCCACGTCCAGGGGGCGGCCCGCGAACGCCGAGAGCCCCTCCCGCACGGCCGTGTCCCGGTCGACCTCGGTCGCATCCGGCGGCCCGACGAGGGTGTGGGTGGTGATGGCCCCGACGTTGATCATCGGGTTCTCCGGGCGTCCGGTCTCCGGCTCCAGCGAGATCTCGTTGAACGCGTCGCCCGACGGCTCCACGCCGACCTTCTCCAGGACCGCGCCGATCCCCCGGTCACGCAGGGCCAGCGCGTAGATGAACGGCTTGCTCATGGACTGGATCGTGAACTCGGCGTCCGCGTCACCGGCGGTGTAGACGACGCCGTCCAATGTGCAGGCGGAGACGGCGAAACGGTCCGGGTCGACGGCGGCGAGTTCGGGGATGTAGTCGGCCAACTCGCCGTCGTCACCGACGGAGCAGGCGTTGCGGATCTCGAGCAGATAGTCAGGTACCGGCGTTCTCACGTCACCAGCGTGTCATGACGGTGCGCCTCGCCTCCGCACCGAGCGTCCCGCACCGCGTTCCGGCGTCGAGTTTTCCGCATCGGGCGTCCCGCATCGAGGTGGGTGCCGTCCGGCGCCGGCGGGCTGCTCGACTTGTGCACCCGACCTGCACGGCAACGGAGAACATATGCGCCCGGAATGCAGCATCTCGGGTGCACAACCCCCACCGCGCTCGAAGTGCCGGGCTCGTCTGCACCCGGTACCGGCCACGGGGTTGCCTGTCCGGGGCCGGTCCGGTCAGGACACGAGAATCTGCGTGGCGTGTGACTTCAGCTGCCCCTCCGCCCATGTGGCCTGGCGGCGAGTCTCGGGCTGACACTCGTCGGCCAACTCCAGCAACCGCATGTGCCGCACCCCCTGGGCGGCCTGTGCGACGAGCAGCCAGTCCATCTGCACGCCGGAGGCGTCCACGTACACGGTTCGCAGATCCTCGAGCATGAGCAGCTCCGGCGCACGCAGCCGGCCGATCAACTCCGAGCCCTTCTCCCGGACCTGCGCGGCCGGCCCGGACTCCAGCCGGGGAGCCGGGTCGAGGTCGAGCCCGTAGTCGACACCCACCTCCGCCATCCGCCGGAGATGGCGACGCGACCACTCGGCGATGTCCCGGGCGACGTGGTGGATCTCGTGGTCGACGGCGTGCCGCTCGGAGACCAGCAGAAGCTGCCGCCCCAGCCGCACCTCGGAGTGGTGGAGCTCGTGCAGAACGGGCGCGAGCTTCATCGCGCTCCCTCCTTCCTGGATACCCGGTGCCCCGGCCCGCGAGCCTCTGCCGCAGCGGCCGAGTCCGCGACCCGCACGATCCGGGCGGCCGCGGTCTTGAAGATCGGCTGCTTGGACACCGGATCCCAGTCGGTGAGGGTGAGCTCGTTGGCGGCCCGGCCGGCCGCGTCGTGAGCCGGCCCGGCGCCGGTGGGCGTGTCCCAGTAGCCGTAGTGGAACGGCAGGAAGAGCACCCCGTCGCGGATGTCGGTGATCCGGACCGTCGCCCGGACGCGGCCGCGAGGGGTGGAGATCTCGGCGTAGTCCCCTGCGGTCAGTCCGGCGGCCGCGGCATCGCCGGAGCTGACCTCCACCCACACCTCGGGCGCGGCGGCGTCGAGCTCCGGTGCCCGACCCGTCTTGGTGCGCGTGTGGAAGTGATAGAGCGTGCGTCCGGTGATCAGATGCAGCGGGTGGTCGTCGTCGGGTCTCTCGTGCGCGGGCAGGTACGGCGCACCCTTGAGCATCGCCCGCCCCTCCGGGTTCGACGCCGTGTACTCCTGCGCGGTCTTCGGGGCGCCCGTGACCAGGTCACGCCCGTAGTTCTCGCATTCGTCGGGGTGGGCCCGGAACCGGCTGTCGGTGTAGAGACGCTCCGTGCCGTCCGGGGCGTCGTCATTGCACGGCCACTGCACCCCGGACTCGCCGCGGAGCTTGTCGTAGGTCAATCCGGTGTAGTCACACAGCCGCCCGCGTGTGCATTCCTTCCACGCCTCGAACGCCGACTCCGGGTCGTGCCAGTGCACGAGCGGGCTGCCGTCCCTGCCGCGCAGGTCGAGGCGGCGGGCGTAGTCGAGGAAGATGTCCAGGTCGGCCCTGGCCTCGCCGGGCGGCTCGACGGCCTTCTCCGACAGGTGCACGGTGCGGTCGACGTTGGTGAACGTGCCGGTCTTCTCGCCCCAGGTGGCGGCGGGCAGAACCACGTCGGCGAGCTGGGCGGTCTCGGTGAGGAAAATGTCCTGCACCACGAGTGTGAGCCGCTCCTGGGAGAGGATCGAGCGGATCCGGTGCAGCTCCGGCAACGAGACGGCCGGATTGGTGCCGCTCACCCACAGCAGTCGCAGCGAGCCGTCCTCGACGTAGCGCATCATCTGCATGGCGTGCGTGGGGGCGGTGTAGTGCGGGATCGCCATCGGGTCGACGTTCCACACGTCGGCCAGGGCCTCGATGTGCGACGGGTTGGACCAGTTCCGGAATCCCGCCAGATCTCCGTCGGCCCCGCATTCGCGGGTGTTCTCGGCGGTGGGCTGGCCGTTCATCTGCAGCACGCCGCAGCCGGGCCTGCCCAACATGCCGCGCAGGAGGTGGATGTTGTTGACCTGGATCGCCGCCGCCGCGGCCTGATGCGACTGGTAGAAGCCCTGCAGCACCGTCGACACCAGCCTCGAGGCACCGGCGAGCAACGCGGCGGCCTCTCGGATCTGCCCGGCCGGGACGCCGCAGATCTCGGCGGCCCACTCGGGCGTGCAGTCGTCGACCTGCCCGGCCAGCGAGTCGTAGCCCACCGTGTGCGCGTCCACGTAGTCGCGGTCCACGGCGCCGGAGGCGATGAGCTCGTGGATGAGCGCGTTCATCAGCGCCATGTTGGTGCCGGGCAGCGGCGCCAGGTGGAGGGTGGCGTGCGCGGCCACCGGGGTCCGTCGCGGGTCGACGCACAGGATCTCAGGCGGGTTGGGACCGGCCAGCCGGTCGAGGATCCGCATCCACAGCACGCTCTGCGTCTCGGCCATGTTGTGGCCGTACAGGGCGATCACGTCGGCGTGGTCGATGTCGGTGTACGAGCCCGGTTGCCCGTCGCAGCCGAAGGAGGCCTTGAGGGCCGCGGCGGCGGTGGCCGTGCACAGCCGGGTGTTGCCGTCGACGTGGTTGGTGCCGATCCCGCCGTGTGCGATCACTCCCAGCGTGTAGTACTCCTCCGCGAACAGCTGGCCGCTGGTGTAGAAGCCGATCGCGCTGGCCCCCTGCTCGTCCAGCAGCTCCCGGGTCCGGCCGGCGACCCGATCCATCGCGGTGTCCCAGTCGGTCTCGACCAGCTGGCCGTTTTCCCGCACCAGCGGCCGGGTCAGCCGGTCCGGGGAGGAGTTGGCCTGCCAGCCGTAGAGATCCTTGACGCCCAGGCGCCCGTGGTTGACGCGGTCTCCGGCCCGCCCGCGGACCCCCTGGATGCGGCCGTCGACCACCGCGATGTCCATCGCGTCGCCGTTGGAGTGCAGGATCGAGGCGGTCTGGACCCAGCGGTCCACGTCCTCCTCGCGCACGCCGTCGGCCAGGTGGGTGTCGACGCGGGTGGGCCAGTCCTCGCCGGGCCCGTAGGGCGTACGTTCGCCCCAGGGCTGGTCGATCCGCCCGGGTCGCACTCTACTGGTGTCGAGATGGCTCATCCCGGCCTCCCCTCGTGGTGGTCGTCGTACCTTCTGAGTCCGCGTGTGGCCGGCCCCTCGAGCAGCTCACCACATGCCGTGAAGCGGGAGCCGTGCCACGGGCAGTCCCAGGAACGCTCCGCTTGGTTCCAGCTCAGGACGGCTCCCAGGTGGGGGCACAGCAGTCCGACGCGGCAGGTCTCGTCGTCGTCACCCCTGGCCTGGCCCATCGGCCGGATGCTCGGCCGTGGCCTGCGCACCACCGCCTGCGCCGCGGTCGCCGCGAGCTGCACCGGTAGCCCCGCCGCGATCGGCACCGCGCCCCGGACCGTGCCGGTGATGGTGGGCCGTCCGAACGACGTCCGCGGTTCGCGCCCCTCAAGGCGGTCGACCGTGATCCCCGCGGCCGCGGGCGCCGCCGCCAGTCCCCACTTGCCGTACCCGCCGACGAAGTGGACCCGGCCGCGGCCCCACGGCAGCGGTCCGGAGCGCGGCAGCATCGTCACCGGGTGGTAGTCCTGCGCTGACCAGCCGTGCGTGAGTCGCGCGCCCGGGAAGTGCTTCTCGGCGTACTCGCGCAGGGAGTCGAGCTTGTCGGTGGTCCCGGCGGCCGTGCCGGTGCGGTGGCCGTTGCCGCCGACGAGCAACACCTCGCCATCCGCGGCCGGGACCGTGCGTAGCGACCGCGTGGGGCTCTCGACGGAGACGTACATGCCCTCCGGTAGCCCGCCCGGGTGGTCGAAGGCGCACAGGTAGGAGCGCTCGGCCTCCATCGTGGCGACCGTGGGGCCGCGGTCCGACGCGGGAGTGGCCGTGGCCAGGACGACGTCGCGGGCGGTGAGGGTGGAGCGGGTGGGTGCGGGGGCGGCGCGCGCCGGGCCGGTACCTCCGGATGTGGCGGAGGGGGCGACGACGACGTCACCGCCGGAGACATCGGCCGTGACCTCGACATATGCCTGGTCTCCGCGGCCTCGCGCGTTGAGCCCGGTGACGCGTGCACCCTCCACGATCCGCACGCCGAGCGCCTCGACCGCCCGGACCAGCGCGGCCAGTGCCTCGGCGGGATCGAACTGCAGTTGCTCCGGCAGCTCGACCGCGGCCCCGGCGGGAAACGGTACGTCGATCCGGTCGTACCACCGTGCGGGTAGGCCCAGGTCGACGAGGGTGCGCATCTCCTTCGTCAGTGAGCCGGCGCCCAGTAGTCCGCGCGAGAACGTCACGGCCCGCGGGCGTTGGACGGGAACGTCGTGGGTGTCGCAGAAGTCGGCCCACCAGTCCAGGCCGTACAGGTTGGCGTCGGCATAGGCGTGTGCGGTGTCCAGGCCGTGGCGGTTCCGGATCTGCGACAGTCGGGTGCCCTGCAGCACCGACACCTTGGCCGTGGTCGCTCCGCTGGCCCCCGCGCCGACGGTCCGTGCCTCGAGCACCACCACCGAGTGGCCGCGTGCCGCCGCCATGAGCGCGGTGATCAGGCCGGTGAAGCCCGCTCCCGCGACCACCAGGCCCACGTGCTCGCCCTCCGGGAACGAGGTGCCGGAGGTCTTCACGCTGCCGTTCCAGTACGGGGTGCTCATGGTGGCCCCAAAGTAGGCCTCGGCGATCGGGGGCGCATCCGGTCGAACGCCGGTCGGCCCGGCCGAGAGCCGGCGGTGTTGGCGCGGGATTAGGTGAGGCTTACCATAACGTCGTGGACGATGACGGAGCAGCGCGGGCAGGCCTCGACCCCGATGTGGCGATCGGCGACGTCGACGACGACGACGGCTTCGGCGACAGCGGCCGGTTCGGGGCCGTGAACCGGGACGGCCGACAGATCAACTGGCCGACCGTACTGGTCTCCGCAGCGGTGGCCGCGATCGTGTCCTCCCTCTTCCTGGCCCTGGGCGTGGTGGGCCTGCACCGCAGCAACGACAACGGCCCGGCGGAGGTCGTGGTGGCCGTGGACCCGCGCGGAACGGTCAGCGTGGACGGGACCCCCGTGGAGGGGCCGGACGGGACGGCGGAGGCGTCGTCGTCGTCGGATCCCGGTGCCGACACCACGGATAGCGGCACCACCACGGCTACCGGCGCGGACGGCGGCGGACTGTCCCCCGCCACCGGCGCCGCCCGCGCGCCCTCCGCAGCAGCCGCACCCGCCCCCTCGTCGGCCACCGTGGCCGGCGACGACGCGGGGACCGCCCAGCCACAGAACGACGCCGCGGCTGCCGACTCCGGCCCCGCCGAGGACGAGCGCGTGACCGGCTGGACCCCGCCCGCCCCGCTGCCCGCCGACTTCGCCGTGACCACCGACGACCCGACGCTCGACGACCTCAACGCGATCGTCCACCTGCTCGTGGCCACACCCGCCGACGACGCCGCCAAGGCCCGCAACCTCGAGGCCGGCACCGGCGGGGTCGTGGTACCGCGCACCGTGTACAACCTGGGCATCTTCCGCGCTCCGCAGGGGTGGAAACGCATCACCGGCCCCGTCGAGCGCTCCGGCGACACCATCACCGCGACCCTGCACAGCGAGTCGGCGGGGCGCCCCAGCATCCGCACCCGCGTGGTGTTCGTCAAACGCGACGGCAACTGGAAACTCTCCACCCGGTCGGTGTGCGAGGGCGTGCGGACCGTCGGCCTGCCGATCTCGTGCGGGGCCTGAGCGCGATGATCGAGGTGACGGAGCTGCACAAGTCGTTCCGCGGGCGCGAGGTGCTGCGCGGCATCGACCACACCTTCGGCGACGGGAGGCTGACCTACCTGCTGGGGCTCAACGGCGCCGGCAAATCGACCCTCCTGCGCTGCATCGGTGGCGTGACCAGGCCAGACGCCGGCGCCGTGCGCATCGACGGGCAGCCGCCCGCGGCGTTCGACGCGCCCGTGCGGCACCTGGGGATGCACCTGTCCGCCGACGCGTTCACCGCCGGCCACTCCGCGCGCCGGCACCTGCGGTGGCTCGCCGCCCTGGGCGGGGTCCCGGCCGGGCGGGCGGACGCACTCCTCGACGAGGTGGGCCTGGCCGCCGTGGCCGACCGGCCGGTGGGCGGGTTCTCGCTCGGCATGCGGCAGCGGCTCGGGATCGCGTCCGCGCTGGTCGGCAACCCGCGCACCCTCCTGCTCGACGAACCGCTCAACGGCCTGGACGTGGCGGGCGTGCTGTGGATGCGCGACCTGCTGCGCCGGTGGGCCGAGGAGGGCCGGTGCGTGGTGGTGGCCTCCCACGCGTTGGCCGAGGTCGAGCGGACCGCCGACGAGGTGGTGCTGATCGAGGGCGGCCGCGTCGTGACCTGCGGGACCGTCGCCCAGGTGCGCGGTGAGTTCGCCGATCTCGAGGAGGCGTTCGCCGCGCACGTGCCGCGCGTCGCCCGCGGACACGCGGTGGCCGGATGAGCGCCCCCGCGGCCGCGAGGATCTCCCGCCCCACCCGGGTGCTGTGGCGCAACATCTGCGGGGAGTCCGTCGCGATCGGCGGTCCCCGCAGCTTCCTGTTCCGGGTCACCCTGCCGCTCGGAATACTTCTGCCCGTGCTCATCACGCTGGCCGTGGCGGCGGTCTCCGAGTCGCTGAACGCACGCGACGGACTGCTCGGCGTGACGGCGGTGAGCACCACCAACTCGGTGTACTGGCTGCTGTGGATCGGCGTGACCGTGTTCGCGGTGTCGGCCGCCTACCGACAGGCCGTGAGCGAGGCCGGTCCCGTCGCCGAGACCCGCCGGTACGCCTCCCCCCGGCTGCTGATCAGCATGGTCGCCCGCTGGCTGGTGCTCGGTGGGCTCGCCGCCGTCCTGCTCGGGATCGCGACGATGCTCACCCTGCTCGCGCTGCCGGTGTTCTTTCCCGGCGTGCACTCCGAGGTCGACGCGTTCACCCCCGAGGGCGTGCGGTTTCTGTGGGCCCTGCCGGTCTATGCGTTCGGCGCCGTGGGCGTGGGGCTGGGCATCGGCGCGCTGATCCCGTCGGCGCCGGCGGCAGTCGCGGTGCTCACCGTGTGGTCACTGCTGGTGGAGAACGCGGTGATCCTGCTGCCCCGCGGCGACGTCCTGACCCGGTTCATGCCGTTCCTCAACGGCGTCTACGGCAGCGGCCAGGATCTCGCACTCGACCCGGCCTGGGGTCGCGGGGGCGCGCTGGTCTACCTGCTGCTGGTCGCGCTCGCGGTCGTGCTGGCCGGATGGCTGCGCACCCGGGCGGCCCGCCGGCGCTGAAACACCGCCTACCGCTCAGCGGCCCACACGATCCGCTCTTCTCCGTGCACTCCCGCACCCGCCGATGAGCATGCGAGGGTGCACGGAGAAGAGCGGATCCGTCGAACTAAGTGCGGATGCGTCGAACCCGGGGTGGCTACTTGCCGGTGAACCCGGCGTCCACGGGCAGCGTGATGCCGGTGATGTGCCGGCCGGACTCCTCCACCAGATAGAGCACGGCGCGGGAGATGTCGATGGGTTCGAGCATCCCGACCGGGAGAGCGTTGTCCATCGTGTGACCGGCCGGGTTGCCGGCGAACCAGGCCTGCATCTCGGCGTGCGCCACCATCGCGGTGGGCACGCCGGCCGGGTGGATGGTGTTGATGCGGATGCCGTGCGGAGCCAGCCAGATCATGAGACTGCGCATGATGCCCACCACCCCGTGCTTGCTGGCGGTGTACCCGGTCGCGGCCCCCGAGCCGTCGCCGCCCCGGCCGGTCAGCCCGTTCGTGGAGGAGATGAGCACGATCGACCCGCCCTGATCGCGCTCGACCATCAGCGGCGCGATCGCGTGGACCGTGTTCCACACGCCCACGAGGTTGACCATGATCGTGTCCATGAAGGCGGCCTGCGCATCGGGCTCCCGCCCGCGCTGGGCGTTGATGCCCGCGTTGGCCACGACGATGTCCGGCACGCCGAACGCCTCGACACACCGGTCGACGGCCGCGGCGACGTCGGCGGTCTCGCGCACATCGCCTTGCACTGCCACGATCTCACCGCCCACGGCCTCCACCTCGGCGACGGTCTGATCCAGGTCTGACTGTGCGGCCAGGGCGTACGGCACGGATGCGATGTCCTCGCAGATGTCCATGGCGAGCACGCGGGCCCCACGCCGGGCCAGCTCCACCGCGTGACTGCGCCCCTGGCCCCGGGCCGCGCCGGTGATGAAGGCGACCCTGCCCTCGAGTGACTGCTTCTCCATGTGCTCCACGCTCCTGATCCCGATGCCCGAACGGCGCCCGACCGGGCCACCGAACAGCGCCCGGCCCAGCCGCCGAACAGCGACCTGCCGGGCCACCGGGCGGCGACCTGACTACTGTCAGAATCTAAGCACCCGAGCGCGCCCGCCGATGCGGATCAGCCCGAATCCGCCGCGTCCAGCACCTCGCGCAGCGCCACCGCGAACGCATCCGCATCGCGCGTCGCCAGCCGCGAATAGCTCAGCACCAGCCCCGACACCGGATGCCGCGCGGACTGGCTACTCAGCGAACGCGTCCGCCACCCGGCCCGCTCGAGTGCGCGCACCACGTCGTCGTCGTCATACCCGGGCACCATCACGCACAGGTGCAGCCCCGCCTCTACACCTGTCACCTCCAGTTCGGGGCACTCACGCTTCAGCGCGGCCACCAGGCGCCCACGCCGATCGCTGTACACGCGCGCCGCCCGCGCCAGGTGGCGGTCCATCGCACCCGAGGCCATGAACCCGCCCAGCGCCTCGGCCGGCAGCGACGACGGCCCCCGCCGGTGCACCGCCAGCCACCGCTCGACCTCGCGCCGCAGCCCCGCCGGCGGCAGGCACCAGGCGACGCGCAGGTCAGGGGCGACGGACTTGGAGGACGTGCCCACGTACGCCACGCAGTCCTCGGCTCCCGGCAGTGTCGCGAGCGCGGGCAACGGGGCGACGCCGTAACGGAACTCGCCGTCGTAGTCGTCCTCGATCACCAGCGAGCCCGTCCGCCGCGCCCACTCCACCAGCGCGACCCGCCGCTCGACACTCATGCGGTGGCCCAGCGGGTACTGGTGCGCGGGCGTGGTGAACGCGATCGACGGCGCGTCGCCGAGGCGGGCCGCGTCGAGTCCGTCCGGGTCGACGGGGTGGAAGTGCACGTCCAGGCCCTGCTCGCGGGCCATGAGCAGCGCGCCACGGTAGCCGGGGTCCTCCATGTGGAACGCGGTCGCGGCGGGGCCGGGCGAACCCCCCTCGCCCCGGGCCACGAACGCGGTGCACAGGGCGGCGATCGCCGAGCGCGACGAGTCGAACAGCAGCGGGTCCGCGCCTCCGATCCCACGATGGCGCCGCAGGTGCCCGGACAGGGCCGCGCGCAGCACCGGGCTCGGTTCCTCCCACGGGTTCAGCCCCGCGAGCCCCTGCGTGGCGGCCGCCCGCACCGCCGACCGCCACGCCCGGTCGTCCACCAGCGCGGCGTCCGGGACCCCGGGACGTAGGTCGCGCGGCGAACGGCCCCGACGGGGTTCGGGTAGGGGCGACGACGACAACGCCTCCCCCGCCGCCCCGTCACCGGGCCGGGTGCCGCCACCCGCCGACCGCGCACCGCCGACCGACCGCGCACCTCCGGCCGACCGCGCACCTCCGGTCGTTAAGGTGGCCTCCCCCGCGCCCCGGGTACGCGCCCCCGCCCGCGCAGCCAGCCCGGCGCCCGTGCTCACCCGCGTCCCCGAGCCCTGCCGCGAGGACACGAAGCCGGCGGCGGCCAGCTCGTCGAACGCCCGCACCACGGTGCCGCGGGACAGGCCCGTCTGCTGCGCCAGCGCGCGGGTGGAGGGCAGGCGGTCGCCGTCGGCCAACGCCCCGTCGGCGATCCGGTCGATGATCGCGCCGACCAGCTCCGCCGCGCCCGTGACCTCGCCCAGGACCAGGGTGCCGGGTCGGACATTGCGGGGCATGCGACCAGGATAGGCTCTGGTATCACAGCGGTATCATCGGCTCCATGGCCATGACCCTGAGACTGAGCGAGCACGATGACCGACTCCTCGCCGCCCTCGCCGAGGCCGAGGGCGTGAGCAAGCACGAGGCCGCCGTCCGCGCCATCCGGGACGCCGGCGAGCGTCGTCTGCACCGCCAGCAGGTCCGTCAGGCTTCGGCCGCCCACCGCGAGAAGTACGCCGACCTGCTCGACCGCCTCGGCCGGTGACCGTCCACCTCGACACCGAGGACCTGCTCCAGCTGACCGACGATCTCGCGGTGGGGCCGGTCCGCGACCTCGGCCTCCTCGACTCCTCCGCGCACCGGCCGGCGTCGTGGGTCCTGGGCGAGGAGGCCTACCCTGGCCTCCACCTCAAGGCGGCGGTCCTGCTCGAATCGATCGTGGCCAATCATCCGCTCGTCGACGGGAACAAGCGGCTCGGCTGGCTCGCCACTGCCGTGTTCTACTCGATCAACGGCGTAGCGCTGGAGGCTCCCGACGACGAGGCGTACGACCTGGTGATCTCCGCCGCCGACGGCTCCGTCGCGGCGGCGACGGCAGCCGAACACCTGGCCCGCTGGACCGTACCGCTGCGCTGAACGGCCGCCGCCGACACGGCGACGTGTACGATTCATCCGCAGTGGGGGAGTATCCATCACGCTGTGGACGTCAACACGCGGGCCCGGAGATCGGGTCGGCCGGGCGCAGCGGCTCACACCGAGGGCAACGGCCCGGGTGAGTGGAGAGACTCACGGGGCAGTGTCATACCCGGACCGTGTGCCGGTCCCGGCGCCGCCGCCCCGCACCGTCTCTCACGAAAGGGCTCCCCCGTCCCATGGAGATCACCCCGCTGCTCTGGGGCATCACGATCGCGGTGATCGTGGGCCTGCTGGCATTCGACTACATCTTCCACGTGCGCAAGGCGCACCTGCCCACCATCCGCGAGGCCGCGATCTGGTCCGCGATCTACGTCGGGATCGCGCTGCTGTTCGGCCTCATGTTCTTCGCCGTGGGCGACACCGGCCACGCGGTCGAGTACTACGCCGGCTACATCACCGAGAAGGCGTTGAGTGTCGACAACCTCTTCGTGTTCCTGGTGATCATGGCGTCGTTCAAGGTGCCGCGCGAGTTCCAGCAGAAGGTCCTGCTGTTCGGCATCACGTTCGCGCTCATCTCGCGCACGATCTTCATCCTGCTCGGCGCCGCGATCATCGAGGCCTGGTCGGACGTCTTCTACATCTTCGGTATCGCGCTCCTGCTCATCGCCGGGCAGCAGCTCAAGGGCGAGATGACCGGGGACAAGGAGGGCAAGGACGAGGCGGACAACATCATGGTCCGGCTGGCCCGGAAGGTCCTGCCGGCCGCAGACCACTACGACGGCGACAAACTGTTCACGCGCATCGACGGCAGGCGACTGCTCACGCCGATGCTGCTGGTCATGGTCGCGATCGGCGCCACCGACCTGCTGTTCGCGTTCGACTCCATCCCCGCGATCTTCGGGCTCACGCAGGAGCCGTACATCGTCTTCACCGCCACCGCCTTCTCCCTGATGGGCCTGCGTCAGCTGTACTTCCTCATCGACGGCCTGCTCGACCGGCTCGTCTACCTGTCCTACGGCCTGGCCGCGATCCTCGGGTTCATCGGCGTCAAGCTGATCCTGCACGCCCTCCACGAGAACAACCTGCCGTTCATCAACGAGGGCGAGAACGTGCCCGTGGTCGAGATCCCCACCACCCTCTCGCTGCTGGTGATCGTGGTCATCCTCGCGATCACCGTCGTGCTCTCCCTGGTCAGCCCCAAGGGCAAGGCGCTGCGTGCGCTGCAGAACGCCGAGCGCTACGCGTACCGCTACTCGCGGGCCGTCGAGAATCCGGATCTCACCGATCTCGACCGCGAGCAGGCCGCCTACCTCATGGACACGTGGACCCGGAAGGCCGAGGAGGAGGTCTCGCCCAAGTTCCGTGACGAGTTGCTGGAGCACAAGGACAAGTACTCCGATATCATCCGCACCGCGCACGAGACGCGACTGGCGGACGCCCGGGCCCACGGCCGCCAGGCGGGACTGTCCGAGCAGATCGTGGAGCAGCGCGGGCCCACGGTCTGAGGCGCCCGGCCCGGCCGCCCCGGCCCCGTTTCCACGGCACGGTCGCCACGCGGAAGGCGGTGAGCACGGTCATGACTTCCCCCGGTACCGGGGACCACGGCGCATGGGCGCGCCGGGCGACACAGGTGCTCAGCGAGGCAGATTCCGAACCGATCGGCGCCCGTGTGGTCGAGTGGCCCGGCGCGTTCGCCTCTCGGTCGCGGATCGTCGTGCTGGACGAGTCGAGGCACCCCTCCGGCAGCCTCAAGCACGACACCCTGCGACTGGTGTTCCGGCGGCTCGTCGCCGACGGCACCATCTGGCCCGGTCGCGCGATCGTCATGGCCAGCGCCGGGAACGCCGCCGTCGCCGGGGCGTACTGGTGCCGGATGCTCGGTCTGCCGTGCACGGTGGTTGTTCCGGCGTCCACGCCGGCGGCGAAGACCGACCTGATCGGAGCCGAACACGCCACGGTCGTGCCCCACGCGCCGCCGGCGGCGATCTACGAGGAGGCCCGCCGCATCGCCGACGGGCTGGGCGGGTTCTACCTGGACCATTTCGCCCACGGGCCGGCGGCGGCCACCGACCGCGACTGGCCCCTGGCCCGTGACCTGGTGGACGCGGCCACCGCGGTGACCGCCGCGCCGCCCACCGTCACGATCGTCGGACTCGGGTCGGGGGCGACCGCGGCCGGGCTCCACGCCCACCGACGGCGAAGCGGCCCGGGCTACCGGGTCATCGGCGTGGACCCGGAGAACTCCGCCTACCTCCCCGGCTGGGTCTACGACGTCCCCGACTACGGCACCGGGATGCCCTCGCGGATCGAGGGGATCGGCAGGCCCGTCCTCCCCGACTCGTTTGATCCGGCGACCGTCGATCTCGTCGTGCGTGCCCCCGACTCCGCCGCCGTCGCCGGCGCACGGGCACTGCGCGCCCTGCTCGGCAGGCCGGTCGGGGCCTCCAGCGGAGCGACCCTCTGGGCCGCCGTCCGGCACGCCCGCCGTTCCACCGGGCCGGAGATCATCGCGACGGTGCTGGCCGATGCGCACCCCCACTACCTCGACACCTGCCACGACAACGCCTGGTGCGCGACGAAGGGTCTCGACCCCGCCGCGTTCGCCGACTTCTTCCGCCCGGGCACAGGTTGACCCGAAGTGGTCTCACGATCTGTCCAGAAGTGGACCTTCCGAACCCGCCACTACGGGGCTGTACTGGTCGTATGCAGAGCACCGTACAGCGCCCCACCCCCACGTTCCGCCAGTCTGCCCGGCTCCGGGACGTGCGCTATGACGTCCGCGGCCCGATCCTCACCGAGGCGATGCGCCTGGAGGCCGAGGGCCACGACGTACTGCGCCTGAACCTGGGCAACATGCGCCCGTTCGGTCTCGACGCGCGCCCGGAGATCGTGGAGTCCGTGGCCCGCGGACTCGCGGACGGCCAAGCCTACTCCGATTCGCGCGGCATCCCGGTGGCCCGCGAGGCGGTGGCCGAACACTACCGCCGCTGCGGGGTGGACGCGATCTGCCCGGACGACGTGTTCCTGGGCAACGGGGTCAGCGAGCTCATCACCCTCGTGCTGCAGGCGATGGTGAACCCGGGTGACGAGATCCTCGTCCCCGCACCCGACTACCCCACGTGGACGGGGGCGGTGAACCTCACCGGAGGAGTGCCCGTGCACTATCTCGCGGACGAGGACAACGGCTGGAACCCGTCGCTGGCCGACATCGAGTCCAGGGTCACGCCCCGCACCACCGCTCTCGTGCTGATCAACCCCAACAATCCGACGGGCGCGGTGTACAGCGAGGAGACGGTCCGCGGGATGGCCGACATCGCCCGCCGCCACGGTCTAGTGCTGCTCAGCGACGAGATCTACGAGGAGCTGGTCTTCGGCGACGCCCGGCACCATCACGCCGCGCTCGCCGCCGGTGACGATGTGCTGTGCCTGACCTTCGGCGGCCTGTCCAAGGCGTTCCGGGTGTGCGGCTACCGGGCGGGCTGGGTGGCCGCGACCGGGCCGCTGGACCACGCGGCGGACCTGCTCGAGGGCATCACGCTGCTGTCCAATATGCGCGTGTGCCCCAACGTGCCGGGCCAGCACGCGATCCCGGTGGCGCTCGCCGCCGGTGCTGCCGGCTCCGATCTGCCGGCGGACATCATCGACCCGGGAGGCCGCCTGGAGGCCCAGCTGGCGACGGCCTCGGCGGCGCTGAACGCGATCCCCGGGGTGAGCTGCGTACCGCCGCGCGGAGCCCTGTACTGCTTCCCCCGGATCGACCGTGCGATGTACGGGATCGACGACGACGAGGAGTTCGTCCTCGACCTGCTGCGGTCGGAGCATGTTCTGGTCACGCACGGGACGGGGTTCAACTGGCCGGAGCCGGACCATTTCCGGATCGTCTGCCTGCCGGAGGCAGGCGTGCTGGAGAGGGCGATCGCCTCGATCGCGGACTACCTCGGCCGACGCAGGCGGCGCGTCGCGGCCTGACCTGTGTCGTCCTCCCGGTGGCCCGGGCCACCGGGAGGGCGACAGCACGCGTTCGGTACCGGGCGCCTGCGGGTCAGTTCCGGAGGGCGGGTTCGATGTACTCCCACCCGGCGTCGAAGTTCTTCATGAAGTTGACCCAGTTGTGCAGGCCGGTCTCGGAGTAGTCGACCCGGTGGGCGACGCCCGCCCTGCGGAGGGCCTGCTCGAACGCCCTGCTGCCCTCCCGGACGCCGCGCTCCAGGACGAGTCCGACGGCCAGCGACGGCACGTCCTCCCCGTAGGCCCCGAGGTCGTCCGGCCCGATCACGCCGTTGCCCGCGGAGAAGTAGACCCGTTTGCCGTCCAGGCCGTCCACGTGGGAGACCGTGTCGTTCGCCCGCCACTGCTCGCTGCCGTGCGGACCCCACATGTTGTCCACGTCGGCGCCGCGGGTCTCCACGGTCATGCGCAGCGTCTGGTAGCCGAGCGGATCCATGGTGGAGTAGTTGCCGCTGAAGGACATCACGGCGTCGTACATCTCGTGGGTGGCGGCCAGGTGCATGGCGGCCTGACCTCCCATCGAGATGCCACCGACCGCCGCCCTGTCGGTCACGTCGAGCTGAGAGGCGACGATGCCGGGAAGCTCCTCGGTGAGGAACGTCTCCCACTTGTAGGTGCCCAGCAGCGGGTCGTCGCTGATCCAGTCGGTCCAGTACGAGGCATACGCGCCGGTGGGAGCCACGATGTGCACGTTGTCGTGGGCGATCGGGCGGGTGTCGACCTTGGCCATGGAACGCCACCCGGAGTGGCTCTCGGGGGAATCCACGCCGTCGAGGAGGTAGAGCACCGGCGCCGGGCCGTCGCTCCCGGACGGGACCACCTCCACGACGACCTCACGCTGCATGGCGTAGGAGTCGACCACCCAGTATTCGTAGCTCCCGACCGTCTCCTTGCTGACGACGCCCGGCTCGTCCACGTCTTTGTGCGGGCGGGGCTCGCCGTGCAGCGGGGTGGTCGACCCCGCACCGAGCGGGAAGTCCGCGGAGCCGACGGAGCCGATGAGCCCGGCGGTCGAGCCGACCGGCAGTGAGCCGATCACCTCGAGCGCGCTTCCCACCCCCTGCTCGCCGAGGCTGGACACGTCGATGTCCTGGGCGGCGGCGGGGCCGGCTGTGCCGACCGTCAGAGTCAAGGTGAGTGCGCCGGCCGTGGCGGCCGCGAGGCGGCGAAGTCCTGAGGACATGAGAGCTCCGTAGCGGAAGAAAAGGATTCGTCAAGAAGCTTAATCGCCGCTGAGACTCAAGTGTTACGCCGCTGAGTGCACGTCACCCCCGAAGCGCCTGTGTCACCTCGGCTTCGAGGGCCGCGGGCTTGCGGTTCGGGCCGAATCGGCCCACCACCTTCCCGTCGCGCCCGATGAGGAATTTGGTGAAGTTCCAGGTGATGCGACCACCGAGCACACCGGATCGCTGCGATTTGAGCCAGCGGTACAGCGGGTGCGCATCCGGGCCGTTGACGTCGATCTTCGAGAACATCGGGAACTCCACACCGAAGTTGCGCTCGCAGAACGCGCCGATCTGCTCCTCGTCTCCCGGCTCCTGATGCGCGAACTGGTCGCACGGGAAGCCCAGCACCACCAGCCCCTCGTCACGGTGCTCCTCGTACAGTTTCTGCAGCCCCTTGTACTGCGGGGTGAAGCCGCATTTACTGGCGGTGTTGACCACCAGGACGACCTTTCCCCTGTAGTCGGCGAGGTCCTTCTCGGTCCCGTCGAGCAGAGTCGCCCGGAAGTCGGAGATGGTCTGTTGATCGTCAGGCATGGAACTCCTCGTCGTGGCCGGTGATGAGCCGTCGCCGGTTGTGTGCCGGTCGTGGGCCGTCACCGGATGTGTGCCGGTCGTGTGCCGTCGCCCGTGGTGAGCACGCGCCGGACGTCGACCACTGTCGGGTATCCACCATTGTGGGCCGTCCCCCCGTACGGTGCAGGGCTCACCTGTGAGCTCCCGGCCCGCCCGAGCACCCGTGCGCGACCGGGGGCGACGCCACGACGCCCCCGGCTCACGACCGTCCGGTCCCGCGCGAGACCTCCGGCATCCTCAACGCCGAGGCCGCACCGATCAGCCCGAGCACCGCCAGGAAGATCAGCGCCCACCGGGCTCCGAGCAGCGCGAGAGCAGAACTGATACCGCCGACCACCAGCAGGATGATCCCCATGGTCGTGTTGCCCACCGCCACGTACGCGGTCCGCGTGTCCCCCTCGGCCACGTCCACCACGTAGGTCTTGCGCCCGACCCGCACCCCGGAGTGCAGCAGAGTGAGAAGGAAGTAGGCGCCGACGAACACGGCCGCACCCACAGCCGAACCCCCGTCGAAGCCCGGCAGCGCCACCACCAGCACCAGCGCCACCGCCACCACCGAGGCCGCCGACGCCGCGCGGGCCATGAGCAGCCGGCTCGAACGGTCGGCCATCCGACCGAAGATCCGTCCACCGATCAGCGACGCCACGCCGGAGGCCAGGATGAAACCGCCCAGCCCCGTCAGCGCGCCCGTTCCGGAGGCGACCGACATCGACACGATGAACGGCGGACTCAGCGAGGAGACGAGCAGGAGTCCGCGCACCGAGATGAACCTGCGGAAGGTCGGATCGTCGCGGAACAGCTGCGCCGCGTCCGCGAACCACGACGTCGACCGCCTCTGATCCGTGTGCGGGTGGGGGCGGGCCTCGTCGTCGTCATCCCCGCGCGCCCGGTCACCACCGTCGGCTCCGCGGGCCTCGTCGTCGTGATCCCCGCGCGCGTCGTCGGACCCGGCACCGTCCCGCCACCGCCGCCCCGCCGGCTCCCGCACGGCCGCGAACACCGACGCCGACAGCACCCACAGCACCGCCCCCGCAGCCAGCAGGAGGGCGAGTGCTCCGGCGTCGAGGTCCTCGCCGCCGAGGAGCCGGACGACCAGGCCGAGGGTGATCGCGACCAGGCCCGCCGCCGACGTGGCCAGGCCGATGATCTGCCCGCGCTCGCCGGACGGGATGGTGCGCCCCTGCACGTCCTTCGACGCGATCGAGCACAGGCACCGGCCCAGCGAGAACAGCCCAAGGGCCGCCAGGATCCCCACACCGGCGGCCGTGCCGTGCCCCAGCGCGGTGATCGCGGCCATCACCGCCACCGACACCGCCTGCACCCCCGCGCCGGCGACGAACACCCACTTGCGCCTGCGCACCCGCACCACCAGCGGTGTGAGAAAGGCCTGCGGCAGCATGGACCCCGACTCGCGGATCGGCACCAGCAGACCCACCAGCGCGGCCGGCACCCCGATCACGTGGAAGACCCACGGCAGCACCGTCTGCGCGCTGACCGTCTGGTCGCCCGAGGACTGCAGCGTATTGGCCGCGACCAGCTTCAGGCCGTTGCGGGGCACCTCGCGCCGCACATCGTCGGGCAGTGTGGGGTCTGCGGGGTCGACGCGCGTGACGAGTGCGGAGTACAGGCGGTCCGGTGCGCTCACCTTGAGGACAGTAGCCCTCGCCTCCGACGCCGCCAACACGCGCGAGGCCGGCCGAGACGCGAAGATCCGCCACCCGCCCTCCGGATCCGCATTCGCCCGTGGGGGAAGCGGACCCGGGGCCTGGGTGGCGGATCCCGGGGTGGGTGGGGTCAGGCGAGGGGCCCGCCGCAGCTCGGCCACGCGCCGGCGCCCTGGCTGGCGAGGACCCGCTCGGCCACGGCGATCTGCTGCTCGCGCGTGGCCTGGTCGGCGGTGGGCGCGAACTCGGTGCCGCCGTGACCCGTCCAGGTCTGGGCGGCGAACTGCAGGCCGCCGTAGTAGCCGTTGCCGGTGTTGATCTGCCAGTTGCCGCCGGACTCGCACTGGGCGACCTGGTCCCAGGCGGCCGGGCTGGCGGCCTGCGCGGCGGGGGCGGTCAGGCTCGTGGCTCCCGCGGCGACGCCTCCCGCGAGGAACGCGCCGGCGAGGGTTCGGACGAGGGTCTTCTGCATTCTTCGTGACCTCCATGGGGGTCTCGGGTTCGTGCATCTGTCTCGGACGGCCGCCGACCCTACGGACCCGACCGGGGTGCG
>DWWG01000079.1 GCA_019119875.1 Candidatus Dietzia intestinigallinarum
ATGGATCCCGTCGCGCCTGAACAGCCATCCTCGTGGCTCTCTCCCGAAGCTCGTCCGGGTACTTCCTCGGTGCTGCCATGCTCCTCATCCTCCCGTGGATTCAGAGCCTCCACCAGACCCGGGGCGATTCAACTTGTCGTCGTCGTTCTTCTTTACTTTCCTGCCTGCTCGCCGGGGACCCATGCCAGCGCCGTAAGGAACCGTGAGACCTGCTGCGCTGCCTCGTCACTGTCTTGATCGCCGCTCATCAGCAAGTCCCAATAGACGATCGCCGCGTCCGCAACCGGCAGGTCCTCTGATCCCGCGCCGTTCGCGATTGGTGGGACTAGCGTCCACAGAGTCGGATCTCGAGGAATGCATACGACAAGATTCGCCTCCGCCAGCGGCGCAGGAACGAATCCGTCGTCGGCGAGATCGATAGGGCCCGAGAGATAGACTCGCCCACGCATCGGGTGTTTCCACGGCGCTATCCGATCGGCGGCGACGTCGCCGCTCACAAGAGCATCTACCTCGAGCTGCGCTGCGAGTTCAACCACTGCCTCGACATGCTCAGTGGCAGTGTCGAGGCCGTACCAACCGAACTCTTGTCCGCCAGGCCCGGGATACTCGCCACGCCAGTGTTCGAGCAGGCGCGCTCGATCAATGGCAAAGAGTCCCTCGCCCCTGTCGATCACTAGCCCCTGCAGCGCCTGTGCTGACCGTGAAATCGACTGCTGAGTGGTGCCTAGCGCATCTGCAATCACTGGCTGCCGACTCGGAGTGGGCGTGAGTAGCAGATAGCGCTGGAGCGCCCAGCGCGTCCACGCGGGTCGACCCTTGTGGCGGGGCGGTTGCGTCCGTGAAAGTTCGGGAGCTGCCGCATAAACACCGCCCGAGTGGATGAGCTGGATCGGTTCGGCTATGAGGATGTCGAACTCACCAGCTTCGGCGCGTTCTAACACTCCAGCAGTGGCGGACCTTCCCACATGCAGTAGGCGATAGTGATTGTCAGACCGTCGTCGCGAAGCGTTGATCCGGACCTGGCCAGCGTTCAGACGTTCCGTTGGAGTAGCAGGCTCGACCTCGAAGGGCGTGCCGTCTGGGGCTCTAAGGAGCAAGCTGGACGCAGAAGTGCCCTCGGTGACCTGCACGCCGAGTTCGTGAAGTAGTAGCCCTACATCTACTGGCATCGAGCCTCCAACAACTTTAGCCACGGTGAACGTGACTGTGCGTGTTGGACAAGTTCAGCATAGAACTGCTATGGAGGCTACTTCGGGCTGTGGCCTGACGCTTCCGAAGGCCGAAGTCGCGCAGCGCCCCCCGTTGGCTTGTGTTGCCAGCGGTCGTATGTCGTGCCACCCCGAGTGATTGTCGCGAGCTCGCCCTTGAGCCGATAGTTCGTCGGCGTCGTCTCCAAGGGCGTACGACTGAGAAAGTCCCAGGACTCCTTCATCGCATTCCGGATCGTCGCGACGAGGTCTCGCCATCCCTTCCGTGATTCAGAAGTGGCGAATCGGATCTCGTACTCGGTCTTCTTCGGAGGACGAGCGACAAGCTCGCCGTTCTTGGCCGCTGTCACGACTAGGGACGCTCCACGGCGTGATCCGCGTCGAGCCATTCGAGATCGGCGGTGCGGAGTCCTGCAGCGACAGCCGTGGCCGTCTCCTTCCATGACGTCAGCTCGGTGATTGCGAGATGCGGTTGGTCAGTGGAGAACGAGGCGCGTGCGGCATCCAAGAGCTCCTGTGTGCAGGTCTGCCTGTCAGCTGGCGACAGCGCGAGCATCCACGGAAACGCTTTGGTCATTCGTTCCGTGAGCGAGCCGTCTCTGTCGAGGGTGACAGTGACGAGTTGCGCCGCGAAGTTCAGCAATCGAGAGCGGCCCTCGGCCTCGCGCTGTGACATCAGAACCAGTGCCTCGCCGTCGCGTCGAGTAACCGTGACGGGATGGTCCTCCGCCTCGGCGAAGACCTCGGCGGAGTGATCAACTGGCGGGGATCGCGAATGCGGCCACGTTCGCGATCCCCAAGGGGAGATGGTCTGGGGCTTAGCCACGTTCCAGGGTCTCAGGCGATGTCCCTAGCTCGAGGGCCGAGTCCGGTTCGTCTTATCAAGGTGATGCGATGGGTGGACACTTGATAGATGGCTCCCCTTGACGCCGATGGCTCCAGCAGCATCGAGCCCCTGTGTGGCGGTGCGCTTGCCATGAACTGCGCTGTTACGGTCAGAGCTTCGAGCTGGGGCATCGACACGGTTTGGCCAATTGTGCCGGAACCTCCCGGTGCCTGTTACGTCAGTGCTCAGCGGTACAAGCGTATCCAATATCGCGTCTATATTGACGCGGTCTTTCCGCATAGTCTGTGAGATGGCAACCGATTGACGCAGCCCCGCACGGGTGCTGACGAGCGCAGTCTTTCCATTTTTCGCAGCATGCTTGACGATGCCGCCGGAATGGCAATAGTAGACGCATGTGCTAATCCACGGGGATGGAATGTTGCGTACGTCAAGGTACTGGCTCAAACGTTTCGCTTGTCGGCGTGCTTGCTTGGCGGGGCTCGAAATATCGAACTCCACGTGGTTGCCGTTACGGGATATGCGCGCGGTCTGATTTGGCTCGAGCTTATCCCCCAGGTCCGACCAAAGTAGTCGCATTTCGGGGGAGGCTGACTTGAAATCGATACCGTCAAATACAATCGCGTTCCAATACTTGGATTCGACGATCAATAGCGCGTTCTGAGTCACCACCACGTGGTCGATCTGTGCGTGGAAGATGCTCTCGTCGTTAGACTCTACCGGCCTGAATAACACGTTTGATAGAACTATGGCGTCTAGCTCTTCTTCCTCGCATACCGCCAGAATATGCTCTCGTGACGTTTGTTCACCGGGCGGGAGCATTACACGTTTCCGGAGGTTGGCGTAAAGCGTGCGTTGATCATCGACAACTCTCGCGTGGATAGCTTTCGTTTCGGAAGCCTCGGTTTGGTGCCGACGCTCCGCGGCCTCAAGCTCGGATGACGCGTGTTCCAATTGAGCCTGGAGCTTCTGTTGGGATTTCTTACCCCACAAAATTGCCAGGACCAATGAGGTCAGAAGAGTGGCTGAAAATACTACGAGAACCCAGGTCATGTGATTCCTCTTTCCGCGGGACGATAGATCGATCTGGTGGGCGTTATGGGTGCAGTTGATACCAGAGACTCCGGGGCAGGAACGCCGAACGCGCCATCTGCGGGAGTGTTGCCGGTGCAGCCTCGCAGGTGCGGCTCTACAGCTATCACCGAACTACGACATCGCACTTGGGGCAGGTGGAAAGCGGGCGCCTTGGCGCCGGCGCAGGAAGGCGGGCGTGGAGGTCATGCCTTACCAGCGAGTCATCCCGCCACCTGCGCCCGGAACCGTCGCGGGCCTGCCGGTGCCGGGGCGCGTCCAGTAGAGGCAGGTCCGCGCTGATCCACGCTTGCGGATCGGTGAGTTGAAGGAGCCGACCTGCTCGGTGTTGGCCACTCAGAATAGGCCCCGTTAGGGCGCTTCGGCTATCGCTTAACGTCGGAGCGTCTCGCGTTCATGCAACGCGAAATTCTGGGAGTTTCGACCAGTGTCAAGGGCCTCTGAGGTTCACCCCCCGTGCCGATAAAGCAACAGCCCAGGCTCAGAGCGCCGCATCCTGAAAGTCCGCCGGACTGAAGGTCTGTCCGTCAGTCCGCGAGGTCAAATGCTTCGTGGAACGCTCGTGTCAGGTCCTGTTCCTGGTCCTCCAGTAGCCCGCCGAGGGGACGCACCAATGCTGCCCGCGGAACTGTGGCGATGGAGTCCAGATTGACCACAGAGTCGTGGTCGAGTCCGTTGCGTTGCCCAACGGCCACCTCGCTGCGCAAGCCCCGCACCGTGCTGGTGATCGGTGCGACCGTCACCAGGTGGCGTACGGCCCGCACTTCCTCGCGGGTGAGCACCAGCACCGGGCGCGTATTGTCGAGGTTGGCCAGCCAGATCGGGTGCATCAGTCGAGTTCCGACCACACCGTGTCGACATTGCCAGCAGCCCATGCCGCATATGCGTCGGGCTCCAGGTCGGGATCAGTGCTGGAGGCGTATATCTGCGCGTCCGCCCGAGCTGCGCGTCGCCGGACCTCCCGCTTGATCGCACGGTTGATCACCTCAGCGCGACTGCCCTCGCCGTCTTTTACTGCGTGGTCGACGAAGGCTGCAAGTTCGTCGTCGATTCGAATCGTCATCTGCACGGACATACCAGAATAATACCACCGCGGTATGGTTGAGCGCGCAAGCCGCATCCAGGACGACGTCCGGGCGACTGCTCACCTCGTCGTCGTCCTCATTCTTTTCCTCTCCGGCGCTCGCTGGGCACCCACGCGAGCGCGGCCGCCGAGCCCAGAACCCCCAACACCGTGCCGATCACGAAGCCGCCCAGGTTGGCACCCGGCAGCGCGACCAGTGAGAAGGCGAAACCCAGGATGCCGGTCAGGATGCGTGTGGTCGGCTGCACCCACGTCGAGATGCCGCACGCGATGAGGCCGAACCCGATGAACAGGGCCATCGGCGTGGATGTGGCCGAGAAGCTGATGGCGAGGCCGTCCAGCGAGCCCACGGCCAGGACAATCGCCAGGATGGTCACCCCGGCGGCGGTCTGCAGCACCGCCGCAGCAACGGGCCGGTCCGTGCCCTTGTGGCGCCGGCTCCACCTCGTCACGGGCTATGCCTCAGCACCGGGCCTCACCGCGCTCAGCCCGCAACTCGATACGCGACGAGGTGAGGCGATCCGCGTGGAGCCCGGCGAGGTCCACACTGAGATGGTCGGCCGTCATGCTGCCCGACGACAAGCCCACGCCCGCGCTTCCCGACCGCTCGATGGACTGGGCCACCCCGGCGCCGATGAGCATGTCGTCGAGCGCCATCGGCCCGGCCAGCGACGACGAATCGATGGTCAGCGTCTCCGCGTGTGCGTTCTCCGGCAGGACGGCGGTCACGGTGACCTGGCCGAGAAGCGGCACATCGAAACTGCTCATGCGAGCGCAGACGTAGTCCATGCTCACGTCGTGCATGGTCACGATGGCGACCGGCTGCTCTGAGGCTCCGAGGATCCCGTGCCCGGCCTGAATCGACGTGCTGCCGGCGTTGAGGCCCCTGACCTCTGCGGACGCCACCAGTTCGCCAGCGGAGACGTTGAGACCGGTCTGGGCGGTGACGACCGCGCCCGCACCGGCCACGAGCAGCCCCGCCGCGGATAACGCGACGAACCTGCCATACCTGATATGCCCCACGGTGGCCACTGCCTCCTCGTGCGAGTGCGATGTCGTCGGCACCCGCGACATCGAGGGTGTCCCCAGAGCGTACTCAGCGGAGGCGGTGGGGACGTAACACAGACCCGGGCCGCGCGCGATATCGCTTGTAGGACAACAGTTCCCCACCAACAAGGAGTGCCGTCATGTTTCCCGAGGGTTCGCTTGAAGATCCGATGCGCTACCTCTTCGGTCCCGGGCCGGATGAGGCCGCCTGCATGGCCCTGACGCCGGAGTGCATGGGCCTGTTCCCGTTCCTGGCTTCCCAGCTCGGCTTCGGCTCCTGACAATCTGCGCCTACTCGTCTCGCGGCGCGCCGGCCGCCCAGATGAGGACGTGCGTCACGAGCAGCGGCGCGATGACGACCAACGCGCCCCAGCCCGTCGCCGCGACCGCCACCCAATTGTCCCACCACAGACACGCGTGGGTGCCGTAGGTCGAGCGCCACGACTGCTTTGCGCCCCGCGACCTCTCCGTGTGGCCTCGCGACCGGAGCGACGGGCGGTCCGGATCACCGGTGCACGCCGCGGGCCGGGTATCGGCGAACACGTCCGCCACGTCCGCGCCCGTCGCCGATACACGGAACTGCGCGGGCGGAGGTGAGTGCGCAACCTTGTCCATGTCCGGCATTCGGCGCCGCCCGCGCTGCGGATGGGGTTGCTCGGCTGTCGCGTGCGGGCTTCCGGGCTACCGGGCTCCCGGGACTATTCGGCCCCACGCTCGGCTCCGGCTCCGAACCGCCCCGTGCGCTTCGGCGGCAGCGGCACGAAGAACGAGATCCGATCGGCATAGTCATCCCAGCCCGGGCGGCCCGACATGTGCTGGTCCATGGGCCGCGCGCCGGTCGCCCAGACCAGGAAATACGTCATGAGTAGGGGCGAGACCACGGTGAACGCGCCCCAGCCCGTCGCCGCGACGGCCACCCACAGTCCCCACCACACGCAGGCGTCGCCGAAGTAGTTCGGGTGCCGGGAGAACCTCCACAGCCCCCGCGACATGATCGGCGGCCGGTCCGGATCCCGTTTGTACGCGCCGAGCTGCGCGTCGGCGACCGCCTCGTAGACGACCCCGAACAATCCCAGCACCACGCCCGCGACGGCGACCGGCAGCCCCGCCCCGGCGGGAGCGGGCGCGAGCGCCAGCGCCTGGAGCGGCAGCGACACCACCCACTGCGCCGCGGCCTGTAGGAGGAACACCCGCAGGAACGCCGGCCCCGGCTCGGGCGTGCCATCGGCGTCCAGTCCGTCGTGCTTGTCGAGCATCTCGACATACCGCGGATCCTCCCCCTTCCCGGCGGACTGCCGCCCGATGTGCACGGCCAGTCGCACGCCCCACCCCACGACCAGTGCGGCGACGACAAGTGCGTGGGACCCGGAGGCCGGCCCCCGGGCGCAGCTGAAGGCCACAGCCACGAGCGCGACCAGGCCAAAGCCGAGCCCCCAGGTCACGTCGACCACGTTGACCCGCCCCAGGCGCCGACTCAGCGCGAAGGCGCCCGATTGCAGCAGCACCAACACCACCGCGCTCGTCAGCGTCACCACGAGGACACCCGAGATCCCCGTCAGCATGCCGGCCGCCCATCCGCGCGCCGGAGCACGAACTGCTCGACGCCCATCCGGCCCTCGGCAAAGCTGCGCGTGCCGCCGGTGAGGTAGAGGTCCCACACCCGTGCCAGCTCCTCGCCCCAGCGGGCCGCGACTTCGGCTCTATTACGGGTGAACCTGCGCCGCCACTGCTCGGCCGTGCACGCGTAGTGCTCGCGCATCCCGCGCACCGAACGCACCTCGAGCGCCCCGCGCGTGAGCAGATCCAGCGTCTGACCGGGACTGCGCATCGACATGTCGGGGGCGATAAAGGACTCGATGAACGGCCCGCCGCCCGGATGGCGACCCCCGCGCGACATCTGCTGCACCAACACGCGTCCTCCCGGGACGACCGAACGCTCGAGCACACGCACGAAGCCGGGATACTCGCGGTCGCCCACGTGCTCGCCCATCTCGAGCGAGACCACCGCGTCGGCCCGGATCGCCGTCACGTCCCGGTAGTCCTGGAGTCGCACGTCCACAAGCCCGTCGAGCCCGCGCTCGGCAACGCGCCGGCGGGCGAACTCGTGCTGCTCGCGGGAGATGGTCACCGCGGTAACCCGCGCCCCGGTGCGCTCGGCGGCGTGGACGGCGAGCGAGCCCCACCCGCAGCCGATGTCGAGGAGATGATCCCCGGCCGAGAGCTCGAGCTCCGAGCACACCAGGTCGAACTTCGCCTGCTGCGCGGCGGCGAGGACGGTGTCGGGATCGGCGTCGGCCGCCGGTCGGCCCTCGGGGAACCATCCGCACGAGTACGCCATCGACTCGTCCAGGACGAGCGCGTAGAAGTCGGTCGGCAGATCGTAGTGGCGACGGATCACCTCGCGGTCGCGTCTCCGGGAATGGCGGCGCCCGCGCACGGCGATCTGCGTCTCCGGCACGGTGGGACGCGGGCCGAGCAGCCCGTGCGTGACCGCGAACCGCGTGAGTGCGGTGAGCGTGCTCGGTCCGGGGCGACGCGAGACCAGATCCCGCTCGCGCACCACCGACCACACGTGGTCGAGCCCCGCGCGAAGGTCGCCGGGGACGTCGAGCTCGCCGGTCACGTACGCCTGGGCCGCGCCCAGCTCGCCGGGAGCACACAGCTGCCGGCGCAGCGCCGCGGGCGAGGTGAGGCGCACGACGGGCGCGTCGTCGGGACCGGCAGTGCTGCCGTCCCAACACTCCAGGCGCACCGGCAGCGGACCGCGGAGCAGTGGGGTGAGCGCCTCGGCGAGTGCGGTCGCCACGGGGGCGGCGGCGTGCGCGGTGCGGGTGGTCATCGGTTCGCCTCCAGGATGATCTGTGCGACGTCGAGGTAGCCGGAACGGAACCCGGCCTCCGAATAGGCGAGGTAGAAGCGCCAGAGACGGCGGAAGGTCTCGTCGAAGCCGAGTGCGGCCACCTCGTCGCGGCGGGCGTCGAAGCGGTCGCGCCACAGCCGCAGCGTCCGCGCGTAGTGGATGCCGAACGAGGTCGTCTCCGTCCGGTGCAACCGGGTTCCCGGCAGAGCGCGCTCGATCGCCTCGACCGAGGGGATGCGGCCGCCGGGGAAGACGTATTTGTGCACCCACGTGTAGTTGCGGCGCGTGGTCTCCACGCGGTGGTCGTCCATGAGGATGGTCTGCAACGCGACGCGGCCGCCGGGCGCGAGCACCCGGTCGATGGAGCGGAAGTACTCGGGCAGCCGCTCGATTCCGACCGCCTCGATCATCTCCACCGAGATCACCGCGTCGTAGGCACCGTCGACGTGGCGGTAGTCGCACACGTCTATCTCCACGCGGTCGGCACAGCCCGCCTCGGCGACGCGCTGCGTGGCGGTCTCGCGCTGCGCGGTCGACAGGGTCACCGAGCGCACGTGGGCTCCGCGCGCGGCCGCCCGCAGGCACAGTTCGCCCCAGCCGGTGCCGATCTCCAAGACGCGACTGCCCGGGCCGACCCCGGCGGCGTCGAGCAGGGCGTCGATCTTCGTGCGTTGGGCATCGGCGAGGTCCGCGTGTGCGGCAGTGGTGGAGCAAGCGGCGTCGGTGGTGTCCTCCGGCGCGCCGCCACGGCGCCGAGGCAGGTCGGGGAACAGGGCCGACGAGTACGTCATGGTCTCGTCGAGGAACAGCGCGAACAGGTCGTCGGAGAGGTCGTAGTGCGCGGAGATGTTCGCCGCCGCGCCCTCGATCGTGCCGTGTTCCTGCCTCGGGTGGCCCGGCAGATGCAGCCGCCGCAGACGCTGCAGCGGCTGCGGAACCAGCGAGGCGAGCTCGCGCGCGAACTCGGTGAGCAACTCCGCCGGCTCGGGCGACGACCAGTCGCCGGCCATGAAGGACTCGCCGAACCCGATCGACGCGCCGGTCCCGGTCCGTCGCGCGAAGTCGGCCGGCCGATGCAACAGCATGCGCGGAGCGGCCGGATCGTCGCGGCCGCCGCCGAAAGGCGCGCCTACCGCCGGTTCGATGCGGAGCGGCAAGCGGTCGGCGGCCAGGCGGAAAAGGAGGTGGGTGCCGGCGCCCAGCAGCACGGCGCGCAGCCCGCGGGGCACGTCCGGGACGCCACGGCGGCGGGGTCCGCGAGCGCGCTGGCCGAACCCCGTGTCCTTCTCCGGGACGGACTGCAGCGGCAGGCGACGCGCCCACAGCCGGATCCCGTGCGCTCGAATCCGCACCGAGGTGGCCAGCGGCTCGAGGGGTCGCCGGAGCGTGAGCGCGAGCAGCCTCGTCGTCGTCACAGAGCGGCGGTGACCGTGCACGGACGCCGAGAACGGCTCGGCGTCGTCGCGCTCGAGGGTGATGCCGACGCTGACCTCGTCGCCGGGCGGCGGCACCGACAACCGGTAGGTGCCGGACACGCCGTGGAACGGTGACACGAAGAACTCCTTGGGGATGCTCGCCCGACCGTTTCCGTCGGGGTGGACGAGGTAGTGGTGCAGCCCGCCGTAGGTGTTGCGGACGATCGCCAGCACCGCGGCGACCTCACCCGCCGCGTCGTGGCACCACACCACCGACAGGGGGTCGAATCCGTGGCCGGCCACGCGGCCGGTGCAGGCGATGAGCACCGGGCCCGACACGTCGACGGTGCGGGTTTCGGTTGGAGGCGCGGCGGTGGTGTCAGTGCCGCCTCGGACCCGGCGCCGGGCGGCATCGCCCACTGTCTCTCTGGGCCCTGGTTCGAGACCGAGATCGCCCGGGCGGATGCTCGCCAGCGGATGCGTCCAGCGGGGCAGCGTCGGCAGGCCAGCAGAGCCGCTACGGACGTCGAGTGCGTCGGCGTCGACCAGCCACCAGTACGAGCGCGCCCGCACCTCGAGGACCGCGGGGCTGCGGCGCAGATGGCGGATCTCGGTGGGGTAAAGCCACACCGGCGGGGCGGGGCTCGCGCTGTTCGGCACGGCTCGGCTCCCGCGTGCGGTGGCCTCACCGCGCGTGCGCTCCTGTGGGGCCGGCCGGTGTCGCCTCGTCGTCGTCATACCCACTGCACGCCCGCCCTCTCCGCGGCGCGTGCGCCCGACAGCGCGCCGTCCTCGTGGAAACCCCAGCCGTGATACGCGCCCGCGAACACGATCCGAGCGGTGTGCACCTCCCCGAGCCGGGCGCTCGCCGCGACCGATTCCGGCGTGTACAGCGGGTGCGTGTAGTCGGCGCGCGCGAGGACGGCGGACGGGTCGATCTGGTCGTCGGCGCCGAGGGTCACGTAGACGCGGTGGCCGTCGGGCGTGGGGAGATGCTGCAGGCGGGTCATGTCGTAGGTGACCGTCACGGCCTCGCCGGGGTGACGCGGCGCCCGCACGTTCCACGACGCCCGCGCCCGCGTGGTGCGGGGCATGAGGGTGGGATCGGTGTGCATCGTCATCCGGTTGGGTTGGTAGGTGATGGCGGAGAGCACCTCGCGCTGCGCGGCCGTGGGGGAGCGCAGTGCGGCCAGTGCGTCGGGGGAGTGGGTGGCGACGACGACGAGGTCGAACTCCTCACGACCACCACCGGCGTCGAGGCTGACGCACTCCGGACCCTCGGCGATGTCGTGGACGGGACTGGCTGTGCGGACGTCGTCGAGCGTGGCGGCGATCGCCTCCACGTACCGGCGGCTGCCGCCTGCGACGGTGCGCCAGGTGGGCGATCCCTTCACGCCGAGCATCCCGTGGTGCTCGAGGAACTGCAGCAGGTAGCGGGCGGGGTACTCGAGCGCGCGGCCGGGTTCGGTCGACCACACCGCGGAGACCAGCGGGATCGCGTACGTGCGCCGAAAGCGCTCGCCGAAGCGGTGCATGGTGAGGAACTCGCCGAAGGTGGGCTGCGTGGCGCCGGGGCCGGCATTGGCGCGGGGATCGGCGGTGGCGCGGGGATCGGCGGTGTCGCCGGGGCCGCTCTCCGTGCGATCGGCCTCCGCGAGGAGGGCCGTGGCGGCGCGGTGGAATCGGGGCACCTCGGCGAGCGTCGCGAGGTGGCCGGGGGTGGCCGCCCGCATCGACGGCACCAGGCCCCGGGCTCCGGTGCCGCCGCAGTATTCGAGCCCGAGGTCGTCGTCGCGGATCGACAGCGACATCTCCGTCTCCACGGACCCGATCCCCAGCTCCGCGAACAGCCGCAGGAGCGTGGGGTAGGTGCGCTCGTTGAACACGATGAAGCCCGAGTCGACGTCCAGCTCCACGCCGTCGACCGTGACCCGGTGCGTGTGCGCGTGCCCGCCGAGGCGGTCGTCGGCCTCCAGCAGCGTGACGCGGTGCCGACGCGCGAGGACGTACGCGGCGACCAGGCCGGACACGCCGGAGCCGACCACCGCGACGCGCGAGTTCGCGGGCAGCGGGGAGCGCGGGACCGAGATCATGTCGGGTATTCGGCGCGGAGGGCGTGGTGGATGGGTGCGCCCTGCCCGCGGGGGCGGGCCGGCAGTGGAGCCAACGGTCCTGCGCCGGAACTATAGACCCATCGCTGTGGTGTCCTCGCGGTATCCTGGCGACATGACGGACGCTACTTCGACGCCGGAGGCGCTCGCGCTACGCGAGG
>DWWG01000080.1 GCA_019119875.1 Candidatus Dietzia intestinigallinarum
TCCAGCGCGGGGTCGGTGAGCACGTCCACCTGATAGAGCCCGAAGCGCGGCGAGTAGCTACCCCACTCGTAGTTGTCCACCAGTGACCACTGGTTGTAGCCGATCACCGGGTAGCCGTCGGCCACGGCCCGCTGCAGCCAGAACGCGGTGTCGCGCAGGAAGTCGCCGCGGTCCACGCCGTCGGCCCGACCGCCGTTGTCGGTGGGCAGGCCGTTCTCCACGATGTAGATCGGCTTGCCCGGGTAGGACTGCGCGTAGTGCTTGATGGCCTCGTAGATCACCTCGGGCTGCGGTCGCACGGCGGCGAAATCGTCCCAGGCCGCGTTGATCGTCGTGAGGTTGTTGAGGGCGACGCCGTAGTAGTAGTCGATCCCCACGTAGTCCACGACGTCGGCCACGCGGTCACCGATGAGCGTGTCGGTGAAGTCGGTGGCCATCGGTAGATACGCCTCGTTCATGGTCACCATCGCGTCCGGATCGGCGCGATGAGCGGCGGCGTAACCCAGCCGGTGCGCTGCCTCGATCTGGTCGAGGAACCGCGAGAAGTCCTGGAATCCGACTCGGCCGATGGTCATCTCGTGCTTGAAGAACACCAGTGGTTCGTTGAATGTCACCCACATGGTCCCGTCGCCGGCCCACCGCTGCGTGATGAGCTCGGAGAATCGTCCGAAGGCCTCCACGGCCCCGTCCGAGAGCATGCCGCCCTGGTCGGCCAGCCAACCGGGATAGGTGAAGTGGACCATGGTGATCATCGGGACCATGCCGTGTCCGTGGATGGAGTCGATGATCCGGTCGTAGTGGGCGAGGGCCTCGTCGTCGTACTCCCCCGGCGCCGGTTCGATCCGCGCCCATTCCACACTCAACCGGAAGGTGTTGACCCCCATCGCGGCGGCGTTCGCGATGTCCTCAGGGTAGCGGTTCCAGAAGTCCACCGCATCGCCCACCGGATCCACCTCACCGCCGGGCGACGCCGCGTCCACGTAGCGCTTCCAGTTGGAGTCGGGGTTGGAGCCCTCGACCTGGAAGCCGGACGTGGCGACGCCCCAGTGGAAGTCGTGGGTCACGGGCCCGCCCGGCCCGGCCCCCGCGGCCTCGGCGCCCGCCTGCGGCACCTGAGACAGTACCGCGGCGAGCGCCACCGCGGCCAGGACCGCCGTGATCCTGGCGAGCATCGATCGTTGTCCAGCTGATTTTCTCCCCCGACTCATGTGGGCACTGTAGGCAGATCCGCCGGCGTTCCAGGCCGGAAATGGGTGGTTAGTGCCACAAACCAGAAAGTCTGTGGATCGGGCGTGACGATCCGGGGACCCGTGACGTCTTAGTGGTGTAGGTGTTCATCAACGGCCGGTGACCTGCCGGTCCGGGGTCAAGGAGGAAGCCATGTCGAACGCAGTGCCACAGACCGGTCGCGAGAAGTCGCGCGCCGAGGCCGCCGAGGTGGAGAAGGTCGAGGACGAGGACCGGGAGTTCGTGCCCCGTGGCCCGCTCCAGACCACCCGCGGCGTCACCACCCTGGACGACTCGGTGGTGGCCAAGATCGCCGGTATGGCCGCCCGCGAGGTGCCCGGGGTCTACGACATGGGCAGCGCCGCCCGGCGGGCCTTCTCGGCCGTGACCGACCGCATCCCCAATGCGCAGACCAATGTCACGGGCGGGATCAGCGTGGAGCTGGGCGAGACCCAGGCCGCGATCGACGTCACCGTGGTGGTGGAGTACGGGGTGTCGATCGTGGAGGTGGGCAACGCGATCCGCCGGAACGTGATCGAGCAGGTCGAGGGCACGGCGGGTCTCGAGGTGGTGGAGGTCAACGTCAACGTGGTGGACGTGCACCTTCCGGAGGATGACGACGACGACACCGCCACCCGCACCACCACCACGACCCGAAGCACAGAGCTGAACTGACCGGCCTGCGCCCACGAGGCGAGCGAGGAGAGTCATGAAGACCACGCATCTCACCCTGCTGGTGGGCCTGTTCCTGGGCGCCGTGGCGGCGTTCGGGTCGATCGGCCAGTTCCTGGTGGTGCTGCTGTTCGGCGCGATCGGGCTTGCCGTGGGGCTCGCCATGGACGGGCGTATCGAGATCAAGGGCGTCACCGACCGGTGGGGCGACCGGCGATGACGGTCTCGCCCGCGGACACGGCGCCGGCGGTGTCGGGCCCCACGGCCCCGGCCCCCGTTTCCGCTACGCCTGTTGAGAAGCGCGGTGTCACCACCGTGCCCGCGGCGGTGGTGGCCCGGATCGCCGAACAGGTGGCCTCGGAACACCCGCGGATCGGTGCTTCCGCCGGCGGCGTTCTGGGGGTCGGCGCCCGCCGCGACTTCGCCTCGCGTCCCACCGCCGAGTGCGATCTGTACGGCGCGGTCGCGGTGCTGCGGCTCGACGTGGGCGTCGCGTTCCCGGTCGACCTGGCCGCAACGTGCGCGGGCCTGCGGGCCCGGGTGCGCGAGCGGGTCGAGGAACTGACCGGGCTGCAGGTGGGGCGACTTGATCTGGAGATCTCCTGGCTCAATCCCGCCGGGAATACGAGAGGAGCGCTGAGGTGAGCGCACGTCGGGCAGGGGCCGGGCTGGTGCGTCGGCCCACCCGGGCCGTACCGACCGGGCTGGTGGGCGTGATCCTGCTGGTGTTCGGCGGTGTCGGCCTGTGGCTGCTGGGGAACTACGTCATCGAGGGGCGGTGGCCGGTGACCGTCGCGAACTCGGTCGACGCACTCGCGTGGACCACGCTCGAGTCGGTCGCGGCGCAGGCCGCGGCGGGGGCGATGGTCGTGCTCGGTCTGGTGCTGGTGGTGTTCGCGGCCTGGCCCGGACGTCCCTCGCGCCTGCTGATCATGGACGACGAGATTCCCGGCGAGACCGCGTTGAGCCGGCGTGACCTGGCCCGTTATCTACGGTCTGCCGCCGAGCAGGTCGACGGTGTGCACAGTGTGCGCGTCGCGCCGAAGCGGCGCCGTATCGACGTGGAGGTGATCACCGTGGTGGACGATCCCGCCCCGGTGGTCGACGCCGCCTCCGCCGCCCTGGACCGGGCCGTGCACGAGCTGCGTCCCTCCGGCCCCACCGCCACCCGCGTGCGGGCCCGGCGCCGCTGAGACATCCGATCGCGAAGAAAGGAGAGCCACATGCGCAGTCAGTCCGGACCCCGTAACCGGATCGTCCTGCTCGTGCTGGGCGCGCTCGCGCTGACGGCTGCGGCGTGGCTCGCGGCCGCGGCCTTCGACCTGGCGCCGACCGGCGGGGTGTTCGACACCGTCGTCCCCGACGGGTCCTCGACCCCCGCCTCGCTGCTCGGGGATGCGGACTGGGCCCTTCCGGTCGGGATCGCGGTGAGCGTCATCGCCGTCCTCGGCGGGCTCGCCCTGCTCGTCTCCCAGGTCCCGACCGCCCCCGCGCGGGCCGTGTTGCGACTGCACGACTCCGACGGCGCCGTGCTCGCGACGCTCGAGCCGCAGGTCCTCGAGCGCGCCCTGGTCGAGCGCATCGAGGACGTCCAGGGCGTGGACAGCGCGTCGGTGCGCGTCACCGGGTCGGCCACCAGCATCGCAGTGGTGGCCGAGGTGACCGTGGCCGCATCCGCACAGATCGCCTGGACGATCGAGCAGGTCCGCCACCGACTGTTCGAGGACCTGCAGCTCTCGCTCGGCTCCGAACCCCGCGCGGTCGACGTGCTGGTGAGCCTGAGCACCGGCAGGAGCACTGCCCGCGCCGACCGGGTGGCCGTGGGTGGCGAGAAGGAATGAGCCCCGAACCGGGCGGCGCCACCGACCGGGTCATGGTGCTGCGCGCCCAGGACGGTGACGCCGAGGCCTTCGTCCGGCTGATCGGACGGCACCAGGGCCGGCTGTTCCGGATCGCCTACCTGGTGCTCGGGGATCGGCAGGACAGTGAGGACGTGGTGCAGGAGACCCTGATCTCGGCGTGGCAGCGGCTGCATCTTCTGACCGATCCGGACGCGGTGCGGGCCTGGCTCTCGCAGATCTGTTCCCGCCGGGCCACCGACATCGCCCGCCGGAACGCCCGCCGGGCGACCGACGTCCACTCCCCCGACACCCTCCACCGGCACCCGGACAGCGCACCCGCCACCGATCCCGCCCGACGCTCGGAGGTCAACCTGCAGCTGCAGGCGCTCGCGCGCGTGCTCGCCTCGATGGAGCCCGATCTGCGCTCCTGCTGGACGCTGCGGGAGATTGACGGGATGTCCTACCGCGAGGTGGCGCACGCCCTGGACATCACCGAGTCCACTGCGCGGGGGCGAATATCCCGAGCCCGAACCCACGTGATCGACCGAATGAAGGATTGGCGGTGAACACCATGGGCGAACCCTCCGTCAGCGGTGTGCCCGAGGAGTCCGACGCCACCCGCAACTATCTCGAGTACATCAGTGCGCTCCAGCGCGACTGGGACGAGGCGGAAACCCGTGGTGACGACTCCGTACAGACATCGTCGCGCGTGCGGGCGGCATTGTCGCAGGTGGTGCGCGCCGATGTCCGGCACGGAGCCCGCGTGACGATGCCCGCCACCGACGCCGGTCCCTACTCACTCAGCGAACTGGCGCTGCGGACGCTGATCCGCGACGCCGTGGACGCCGTCCCCGGCGCGATGAGCCTGCGCACCGACATGGACTACGCCGATTCTCCCGAGTGGGGCGCCCGCGGCCTGCCCGAGCGGGTGCGGTGCCGGGTGTCACTGTCCGCCGCGAGCCGGGACCTGCGGGCGCTCGCCGACGACGTGCGGGCATCCGTGGTGTCCGAGTGCGTCCGCGAACTCGACCTCGGCGGACTCGCCGTTGATGTGCACATCGAGGATCTCCATGACTGAGCCACACACCACCTCAGGTCGCGATGCGACGCCGCCCGGCCGCCGCCGCGCGACCGCCCCGGACCCACTCTCCGTGGTGACCTCCGTCCCGGGTGTCCGCGCGATCGAGCCCGGGCTCGGCACCACCATGCGCACGCTCGATGCGCGGGTCCGCCGTAACGGAGACCGCACCGCCCACTTCGGGCTTCACATCGACACCGCCGAGGGCACCGCCGTGGTGGAGGTGGCGCTCGACCGGTCGCGGCCGATCCGCGAGACGGTGCGGGACGTCCAGTTCGCGCTGCGCCGGGCGCTGGCCACCGGGTCGGGCCGGGCCGATGCCGAGGTGACGGTGCGGGTGCAGTCACTGCAGGAGTGACACCCCGTCGCGGTCCGGTCACGCGCCGGCCTGAACCGTGACGCCGGCTGACGTGTCGTAGTGGTTGTGTACGTTGTGCGCGCTTGCCCGGTCGCAGTAGGACCGCAAGATCCGGTACACCACTCGAAGGGACGACTCATGACCGATACCGCGCACAATCCGGACAGCCCGGGTAACCCCGGGCAGTACGCCCCCCGCGCAGCCCCACACCGCCCCAGCTCAGCCCCACCCCGCCCCGGCCGTCCCCCAGCCGCAGGCCATGGCCCCGGCCCACTACGGCGCCGCACAACCCCCGGCGGCGTCGGGGCGCCTGTTCAAGGGGCGCAACCCCGTCATGACCTGGCTCGTCTTCCCGGTCATCACGCTGGGGATCTACATGTACGTCTGGTACTACAAGATCCACGAGGAGATGGCGGCGTTCGACCGTCGCCGCCCGGCACCCGTCGCCGGGCCCGTGTTGGTGCTGCTGTTCCTGGGCTGGACGGTGATCGCCCCTCTGGTCAGCTTCTACAACACCGGGCAGCGCATCCGGAACGCGCAGCGCGCGAGTGGGCTCCAGCCCACCTGCTCGCCCGTCCTGTCGTGCCTTCTGACCTTCGTGTTGGGTCTGAACATCCTGTACATGCAGGCGGAGCTCAACGAGATCGTCGACCGTTACCCCGGCGTGCCCGAGGGGGCCCCGGTGCCGCTCTACGTCTGATCCGACGCGCTCACCGGACGGTGCCGCCCCGGTCCCTCACCAGTGACGGTCCGGGGTGTGCACCGAGCAGGACGCGGACCGGGGCGCAGTCCCCTCATCCCCGTGCGGCCAGCCGCCACAGCACGGTCCGCTCGCGCGAGCGCGCGGCATGGAGCGGATCGGCATCGTCGCCCGCGCGCGGATGCCGAGGGGTCGTCTCGTGTCGCCCCGCCACCACCAGCCCGGCGTCCGCGACGCGGTGCAGGAACTCGTCCCGGGTCCGCAGCCCGAGCAGCTCGGCGAGGTCGGACAGGATCAGCCACCCCTCGCCCTGCGGGGTCAGATGGCGGGCCAGCCCACCGAGATAGCGGTGCAGCACGTCGGACTTCTGGTCGTAGATGCCCTGCTCCAGCGCCGACGTCGGCCGGCCCGGGATCCAGGGCGGGTTGCACACCACGACGTCGGCCCGCTGAGGTTCGGCGGGCCACAGGTCCGCCTGCTCAACCCGCACCCGGTCGGCGACGCCCAGTCTGCTCGCGTTGTCCCGCGCGCACCGCACCGCTCGCGGGTTGACGTCTGTCGCCACCACGTCCCGGGCGCCACGCCGGGCGAGGATCGCGGCGAGCACCCCGGTGCCGGTGCCGATGTCAAAGACGACCGGCTCGCGGACCCCCTCCGGCCAGGCGGCCTCGGCGACCAGGTCGAGGTACTCGCCACGGGTGGGGGCGAACACGCCGTAGGCGGGGTGGATGCGCTCGCCCAGGGCGGCCACCTCGATGCCCTTGCGGTGCCATTCGTACGCGCTGATCACCCCGAGGATCTCCGGCAGCGAGACGAGCGTCGACTCCCCCGCGCCGGCACCGGTCGGCGGCCCGTAGGCGTGCTCGCAGGCTGCTCGGACATCCGGGGCGCGGCGCAACCGGATCGCGTGGTCGGGCTCGAGTTCCAGGAGGATCCTGCCCAGGACGGCCGCCCGCTGCGATCGCGCCAACCGAGTGGCATGGAAGAGTTCGCCGGTCCGGGCGTCGCGAGAGGCCTTCTGCGCCTTCGCCTTCTTGCGGGCGGCCTGTTTCTCCATCCGACGGTCCAGGGCACGCATCAGCTGCCGGGCATTGTGGAAGTCGCCTCTCCAGAGCAACCCGGTGCCTGCCCGCGCCATCCGGAGAGCGCTGTCCGCGGCGATGTCGTCGTCGATCACCACGATCTCCCGCGGCGGCGTGGCACCGTTCTCGGGGCGCCATCCCGCGCGGCGCTCGGTGCCGTCCTCGATCCAGGTGACGGCGGTCATGGCGCGCTCAGGCACGCGTGTACACAGCAGATGTCGACATCCTTGTAGATCGCGGCCCCAAAACGTCTTCCCACCTTCAAGTTATAGCTGGTAGGGGGGCTTGCGGCAAGGCCGGGGTGGGGGCGCACACTAGCGCGATGCCCCACCGCAATGCCTCCGCCTTCGCCCTTGCCGACCACCTCGCCCACAAGGCCGATCCGTCACTGATCGGCGCCGACGAGCGTCACTTCGCCGCGATCTCCCACGCCCTCGCCGAGAGGGATTCCGCGCTCTCCGCCCGCCTGGACAGGCGTCGTCGGGACCCGGCCGGACGCGGCGCGCAGACCATCGACCGCGACGCCGACATCCGCCGCCTCGTCGCCGAGCTCGCCATGCTGCGCCGCTTCGGGTTGGACGTGTGCATCGGGCATTTCGCGACCACCGGCGGCGAGCGCGTGTACGTGGGACGTCTCGGCCTGCTCGACGCCACCGGCACTCCCCTGCTCGTGGATTGGCGTACCCCGGCCGCGGAGCCGTTCTTCGCCGCGACGCTCGCCGATCCCCACGGCGTGACGTATCGGCGCCGGTACCGGTGGTCGGGCGGGCGCATCGTGGATTATTGGGACGAGGTCCTGAGCGACGACGACGAGGTGTCCGCCCGCACCAGCCTCGACGATCAATCCGCGTTCGTGGCGAGCCTGTCCGGGGCGCGCACGGGCCGGATGCGTGACGTGCTCTCCACGATCCGGTCGGACCAGGATGCGATCATCCGGGCCGGCGCGCGGGGTGCGCTCGTGGTGGACGGCGGGCCCGGCACCGGCAAGACGGTGGTGGCGCTGCATCGCGCGGCCTACCTGCTGCACGAGCAGTCGCGGTCCGGGCCCAGTCGCGGAAACCTCCTGCTGATCGGGCCGCACCGGCCGTACCTGGACTACGTGGCCGACGTGCTCCCGGCACTCGGCGAGCACAGTGTGCAGACGGCGACGGTCGCCGATCTCGCCGCGGCCGGACTCGGTGGAACAGGGGCCGGTGGCCTCGGCCCGGGCGGTGGCGGCGGCGTCACTGACCTCGCCGACGAGGCCGAGCCGGAGGTGGCCCGCCTCAAGTCGACGATCGGGATGGTCGAGGCGATCGAGGCGGCCGTGCGCTTCTACGAGCAGCCACCCGAGGAGTCACGACTGGTGCAGACCGAGTGGGTGGACCTGCGACTCACGCGGGCCGACTGGGCCGAGGCGTTCGCGTCCGTCGAGGACGGCACACCCCACAACGAGGCGCACACGCAGATCCACCAGACACTTGTAGAGATTCTGATGGACAAGGCGGGCGATGATGCCCCCGCCGAGCATCTTCGGGCCGAGCTGCTGTCCGAGCCCGACCTGCGCCGCACGCTGCACCGCGCGTGGCCGATGCTCCGACCCCGGGACCTGGTGGGCGACCTGTGGACGGTGCCCGCCTACCTGCGGCTGTGCGCGCCGTGGCTCGGCGCCGAGCAGATCCGGCTCCTGCAGCGCGCCGACCCGCAGGCGTGGACCAACCAGGACCTGCCCCTGCTGGACGCGGCCCGGCACCGGTTGGGCGATCCCGACCGCGCCAGGACCTCGCAGCGTCGCAGGGCCGAGCGCGCCGCCGAGCTCGAGCGCCGCCGGATGGTCATCGACGAGGTGATCGCCGCGGACGACGACCCCGAGGGCGTCGCCCCCATGCTCCGCCACGCAGACCTGCAGGAGGCCCTGCTCGATCCGCTGACGGAGGACCATCCCGAGGCCGGTGACTCCCGTCTGGCGGGGACGTTCGGGCACATCATCGTGGACGAGGCCCAGGAACTCACCGATGCGCAATGGCGGATGATCCTGCGCCGGTGCCCGTCCGGGAGCCTGACGGTGGTCGGTGACCGTGCGCAGTCCCGCCGGGACTTCGACGAATCGTGGGCTGAGCGACTCCAGCGGGTCGGTCTGTCCCCCGAGCGCGTCTCGCAGGTGGGACTCAGCATCAACTACCGGACGCCGTCGGAGGTCATGGACGCAGCCGCCCCGGTGATCCGATCCGTTCGGCCCGACGCCAATGTTCCCGAGTCGGTGCGCAGCAGCGGGATGCCGGTCGAGCACGGGCGGATTGACGACCTCTCGGCTGTCATCGACGGCTGGCTCGCCGAGCACTCGGAGGGCATCGCCTGCGTGATCAGCGCTCCCGGGACCGCCCTCCCCGACTTTCCCGCCTCGGACCGCGTCCGCTCGTTGAGCCCCGCGGACGCAAAGGGCCTTGAGTTCGACCTGGTGGTGCTGGTCGATCCTGAATCCCTCGGCTCGGGAGTCATCGGGGCGGTGGACCGCTACGTCGCAATGACACGGTCGACGCAGCAGTTGGTGGAGCTGAGTTCGGCGATTCCGGAACCGGAACGGGGGCGGACTACCCGTCTGTCGGGACGGGTGTCTGCTGGTAGAGCGCGATCCGCCACTGCCCCATGAAACGCGTGTAGACGGTCGACATGAGGGCATGGAACTGGTCGTCGCCACGGGAGGCGCGCGCTTGGTACACCAACGCGACCGTCTGCTCGTCGACCTCGATGAGCCGTTCACCGCTGATGTCATACGACTGCAATCCACAGCAGAACCACGAGAAGGATGTGTAGCCCTCCGTCTCGAGCAGGTATCGGAAAGCGCGGCCGCCTAACCCTCGCTTCGAACCGACGTCCGCTGGAGCACGCAAACAAGCACGAGCAGAGCCAACACGAGCAGCGTAGAGCTTTGGCCCATTTTGGCCGCGATTGAGACGCCCTCTGGCATCGGAGCCATGAATCCGATCAGGATGCCGCCGATCACGACCCCGATGCCGAGCAAACCGATCTCGCGCGGTCCCCACACGCGGTTCGCCGCACACCAGTGGATGATGACCCCCGCAGCAACGAGGCACGTGACCGAGAACAGCAGCCCGATCCACGTCGGGGGCATGAGGTCGATCATCACTTTGAGCAGCGCGGCGCCGAGGACCACCAGTGCGGCGGGCACCCGCTTCTCAGCCCTCCGGACCGGCGTGGGCGCACCGAGGCCGGTTAACGCGACAACGCCGAGCATTGCGACCACGGCGAGCACCGAGACCGCCTGGCCAATCGACAGCGAGTACCCGTAGGACTGTTGGCCGTCCTGATGCACTGCGACCGCAACAAGGGCCGCAGCGGCGATCGTCAACGGTATGCCGACTCTGCCGAGCAGGGGACGATCACGGTGTGTCGGAGCGAGGGCATGAAGGAGGGCCAGTGGCGCGCCCACGCTCATCATGACGTGCCCGACGGTCCAACTGAGTGTGGTGGCCGCGCTGAGCCCGAGCGGCTCGATCAGTGTTGGCTCGCGCAGCTGCGCCCAGTAGGCGACGTCGGCTCGGTCCGCGCCGAACATCGCGAGGTCGATGACTCCGGGCATCGCGAGGCCGAACGCCGCCCCGAGAAGGAGCACACCCGACCAGCCTCGGCCGGTGCGGACGGCGATCTCGCGGATCAGGAGTGCGGCGCCGCCGTAGAGCGGGGCGAAAAAGGCGATCCCTCCCACTGATGCCCACGGGTCGCCGGTGAAAGACAGATAGGCCTGCAGATACTCGGCTGTGACCGGCGCCCCCAGGAACACGCACAGCAGCGGCACGACTCGACTTCGCAGCGGCAACACACGGCAAAATTAGCAGAGTGGCCACTCCATTAACTAGAGTGCGACGTCATGGCCCGTCGTATCGACCCCGAACGTCACCGTGCGCGCAGACTTCAGATCATCGATGCGGGCCTGACGGTCTTCGCGCACGCCGGCTATGCCGGAGCCACAACGGCCGCCATCTGCCGCGAAGCCGGCATCGGCTCCGGAACCTTCTTCCACTACTTCCCGACCAAAGATTCACTCCTGCTCGCCATCCTCGATGAAGGCCTCGCTGAGACCCGGGAGTTCTTCGCCGCTCAAGAAGGTCGCGCCGACGCGGTACAGGTCCTGCTCGACTGGGTGCGCCACGCGTTGGACGACCTCCGGGACCCGCGTGCGACCGGGTTCATCGCCGCAGTCAGCGGTCTGTCCATGCGCGACGACGTGGCCACCGCACTACGGGCCGACGAGAAAGCGACCCGAACCGGCTTGATGCACTGGCTCGCGCTGGCGCAAGGATCCGGCGAGGTGCGATCCGACCTGTCGGTTGACCGACTCGCTGGGTGGGTCATGTTGATCGTTGATGGATTCGCCGGCCGGGTAGGGGGCTCGGCAGATTTCGAGGTCACCGCAGAAGAAGTGCTGTTATTCGAGGTCATCACCACATTTCTGGCCGGCCCGTCGGCCCCGCCCCACCGCGCGACGCAGCAGGAACGCGAGGAGGATCCGCACGCCTGAGGACACGTCCTCCGCCGCCACCTCGTTACTGCGGTGGCACGCCCTGCATGCCTTCCAGCGCCCTGGCCGGATCGACCAGACGGAGCATTCCGGCTCGGAAGATTTCGGGATCAGGTAGGACGTCTGCGGCGAGGAGAATCAGACCGGCCCCCTGATCCAGCGCAGCCAGCAGCGTGCCGACCGCCGAGACGGGGAGCGTCTCGTCGTCCGCTCGCGCCGTCTCGGCTATCTCGTTGTAGTGGCCGAGGAGGTCCGCGAGGCGCTTGTGCAATCGGGGCGCGACTTTCTCATCCCGGGCCGCGCTGGCGATGAACTCCAGCGTCGCCAGTGCAAAACCCTGTGTGGCACTGGGCGGGTATCCCTCTCGCTGCGCCAGATCCTTGCCGGTCGAGGCCGGGTTGCAGGCCTGCCCCAAGGGGTCTCGGAGGTCGACCTGCGCAAGCTCCAGGTTCTGGTCCATGACCGCCAGGAACAGTGAGGGCTTGTCCTCGAAATTCGAGTAGACCGCCCCCTTGGAGAAGCCGGCCTCGCGTGCGATCCGATCCAGGCTGGCCGAGTGGTACCCGTCCTCGGCGAACACCTCACGTGCCGCGGAGATCAGCGCGTCGCGAGTCTGCTGCTGTCTATCTCGGCGCGAGAGCGGTTCGGGACGCTGTGTCATTCCTCGATGATAAGTCGATTCCGACCCCTTGACGTACTCACGGTATCCACATACCGTCAGTATTCACATACCGACGGCATTTGAGGAGTTCGCACATGGGTACCGATGTTCTACGCGCCACCCACCTCACCCGCCGCTTCGGGCAGGTCGTGGCGAACGACGACATCTCCCTCCGCGTCCGGCCCGGGGAAGTCGTGGGGCTGCTCGGCCACAATGGCGCCGGCAAGACAACTCTGGTCTCGCAGATCGTGGGGCTCCTCAGGCCCGATGCCGGGGAGATTCGCCTCGGGCGGATCGACGCCGTGCGGCATCCTGCCGCCGCACGCCGACACGTCGCACTGCAACCTCAGGCGCAGGCGCCGATCGACGGGCTCACCCCACGGGCGGCGATCGAGATCGCCGGCCGTCTCCGAGGCATGTCGGACCGCGACACCCGAAAAGCCGCACAGGACCTGGCCGAGGAGCTGGACATCAGCCCGTGGCTGGACCAGCGCGCGCTGCCCGAAGGCGGCGGCCTGTCCGGCGGGATCAGGCGCCTGACCGGCTTCGCCATGGCCGTGGTGGCGCCGACCCCGCTGCTCATCCTGGACGAACCCACCAACGACATCGACGCCTCCCGCCGCCGCCTGCTCTGGGATGCGGTACGCCGCCGGGGGAACCTCGGCAGCGGGGTCCTGCTGGTCACGCACAACGTCGCCGAGGCCGAGCGGATAGTGGACGAGCTGGTCATCCTCGACCGCGGGAGAGTTGTGGCCGACGGGTCGCCCGCACGCCTGCGCGGAACGCAGGACAGCGACCTGCGCGTGGAGATTCAGCTACCGCCGGGCGGAGCAGACCCCTCCGAGGACAGTCAGTGTCCGCCCGTTCTCCGCCGAGTACGGTCCGGCCGGCGCATTCTTCTCACCGTCGCGGCGGGCGAGGCGGCGAACGCCGTCGCCTGGGCCACCGCGCAGAACGCCGCCGGACGGATCGAGGGCTTCTCGCTTGCGCCGGCGACCCTCGAGGACGCGTACCTGGCCCTGACCGCGCAGTCCGGCCGTGAGCGCGACCCCGCCACCGAGGGCAGCCACCACCCCGAGCCGATCCGCCTGGAGGCCACCGATGCGTGAACAGACCGCCACCGAGACCGCTGCACCGAGCCGGCAGGTGATGCCGATCGCGCCGATCCAGGTGAGCCTGTGGACCAGCTTCCGCGCCCTCCTGCGATGGTCACTGGCATCGATCGGCGCGATGCTGCCACTCATCGTGGTCATCCAAGCCATGTTGGCCGCCGGGATCGTCATCGGGTTCGGCTTTCTGATCCCGGGCATCTCACAGGAGAGCGCACTCTTCCTCTCGTCCGGCACCCCGACCATTCTGCTGTTGACCATCGGCCTGGTGATAGTCCCGCAGGGGATCTCCCGCGCCCGGGCCTCCGGTGCGTTGGACTACCAGCGGGCTCTGCCGATTGCCAGACCGCTGCTCCTCCTGGTCGACCTGGTGGTGTGGACGCTCATCGCGCTGCCCGGTGTGGCGATCGGTCTCCTCGTCGCCTGGCTGCGCTACGACCTGACCTTCTCCTTTGACTGGGCACTCCTCGTCCTGTCCTCGGTATTGGTGACGACGATGGCCACGGCCCTGGGCTACGCGATCGCGCTGACAGTCCCGGCGATGCTCGCCCAACTGCTGTCGCAGGTGTTGGTGTTCTTCGTCCTACTGTTCTCGCCGATCACGTTCCCGACCAGCCAGCTGCCGGACTGGTTCCAGGCACTGCACGATGTCCTGCCCATCCAGGCGGCGGCGGATCTGATGCGGGCCGGGATCGCGTCGGACGCTTTCCCTGCCGAGGTCCGCGACCTGGTCGTCCTGGGAATCTGGACCGCACTCGGCCTGTTCGTCTCCTACCTGGCGCTGGCACGGCGGAAGTAGGCGGTCACACCGACGACGACATCCCGACCGCACCCCTCTGCTCGGGCGTCGCCGGCGCGGTGAGCCGCTGCGCCCCGATGACGGATACCCCCGGGCACATATTGTGAATACCCCTAGGGGTATGTATCGTCGTGGCACAGCCCGAGACAGGGACCCCGACCCACAAGGAGAGCAGCATGCTCCTCGAGCGCATCTACGACGAAGATCTCGCCCAGGCCGGCTACTTCATCGGATGCCAGGCCAGGAACGAGGCGATGGTGGTCGACGCCCGCCGCGACATCCGCGAATACCTGGACCTGGCCGCACACCACGGCATGACGATCACCGCCGTCACCGAGACCCACATCCACGCCGACTACCTGTCCGGCACCCGCGAGCTCGCGGACGCCACCGGGGCGACCATCTACGTCTCCGGCGAGGGCGGCGACGACTGGCAGTACGGTTTCGAGGCCGAGCGCCTCCACCACGGCGACAAGCTCACGCTGGGCAACATCACCGTCGAGGCCGTGCACACGCCGGGCCACACCCCGGAGCACCTGTCATTCCTGGTCACCGACGGCGCATTCGCGGACAGCCCCGGCTACATGCTCACCGGCGACTTCGTCTTCTCCGGCGACCTCGGGCGCCCGGACCTGCTCGACGAGGCCGCGGGCGGGATCGACACCCGCTTCGAGGGCGGCAAGCAGATCTTCCGCAGCCTGAAGGAATCCTTCGTCACCCTGCCGGACCACGTCCAGGTCTTCCCCGGACACGGATCGGGCAGCGCCTGCGGCAAGGCCCTCGGCGCCCTGCCGTCGACCACCGTCGGCTACGAGCGTCGCTTCGCGTGGTGGGCCGGATACGTCGAGCGTGACGACGAGAAGGGCTTCGTCGACGAGCTGCTCGACGGCCAACCGGACGCGCACGCCTACTTCGGCCGGATGAAGCGCCAGAACAAGCAGGGCCCGGCGGTCCTGGGTGCTCTGGCCCCGCTCCGCGAGTTCGGCCCGACAGACCTGTCGGAGGCACTCGAGGCGAACGAGGTCGTCGTCGTCGACACCCGCGACCAGGACGAGATCCACACCGGCACCGTCACCGGCTCCCTCAACATCCCCGGCGTCGACAAGGCCGCGTCCTACGGCGCCTGGGTCTACGACCCCGAGACCGAGGACACGCCCCTGGTGGTCCTGGCCGAGGACGTGGAGTCCGCCGAGACGCTGCGCGACCACCTCCTGCGCGTCGGGATCGACACGGTCACCGGATACACGACCGGTTTCGAGGGGCTGCCCATGACGACCCCCGAGATGATCGGACCGGACGAACTCGCCTCGTTCGACGCGGCGATGCTGCTGGACGTGCGCACCAAGACAGAGCACTCCGACGGCCACATCCCGGGCTCGGAGCAGCTCAGCGGCGGCAGGGTGCTGTGGAACCTCGATCGTCTCCCGACCGACGGGCCGATCGTGACCTACTGCCAGAGCGGCGTGCGCAACTCGGTGGCCGCCAGCGCCCTCCGGCGAGCCGGATACCGCGTCGTCGAGCTCGAGGGCAGCTACGCCGCCTGGTCCGAGCGCAACCTCGTCACCGCCTGACCCGACACCACTGACCAGCCCGAACAGCCGAAGGACACCACCTCAACCATGCTCTCCACCCTGACGAACGCCCCGACCATCGCCCCCTCCGACCTGCGGGAGGCCATGGACTCCGACACCCCACCCACCGTGATCGACGTGCGCTCCGGCGCCGAGTTCTCCTCGGCCCACATCCGCGGCTCCTACAACGTGCCGCTGCCCCTGCTCGCCGAGCACGGTGAGGAGTTCGCCTCCCGACTGCCCGGACAGGTCGTCCTCATCTGCCAGTCCGGCGCCCGGGCCCAGCAGGCGAACGAGCGGCTCGAGTCCGTGGGCGTGGACCCCGACACAGTGACCGTCCTCGACGGCGGCATCGCCGGCTACGAGTCCGCAGGCGGCGAGATCGTCCGCGGCAAGGGCGCCTGGGCGATGGACCGTCAGGTCCGCATGATCGCGGGCTCGCTGGTCCTGGCCGGCGTCACCGCGTCCAAGCTCCTGTCCCCCAGGTTCGTCTACCTCGCCGGGGCCATCGGAGCCGGGCTGACCTACTCCGCGGCGAGCAACACCTGCGCCATGGGAGCCGCGCTGTCGAAGATGCCGTGGAACCGCTCGGCCGACGAGCCCGGCCTCGGCACCGTCCTGGACTCGCTGCCCGGCCGCGCCTGACCCGCACCGGCGTGACTGTTCTCGCCTGACCCGCACCGGCGTGACCGTTCTCGCCTGCGATGGCCGCCCTGTCGGACGGGCCGCCGTCGCAGGCGAGCAACGCGTATCAGCCCACCGTCGCGACCTTCCACGCCGAGTGGATGGCGCCGTGGATGTAGCCCACGTCCGCGGCGTCGCCGATCACCTCGCAGTCGATGCCGGCGGCACGGAGCTGATCGGCCAGGGGCGCCGCGGCGGTCGTGCCGTCGGCGTAGATGACCATGTCGGCCGCGGCGGACCTGGCCTCACCCTTGGCGTTGGTCCAGTACACCGCGTCCTCGGTGATGCGGGTGACCTGCACGTTGCGCTTGATCTGCACACCGTATTCCTTGGCGTGCCGCACCGCGGTCCAGCGGCGCGGCATGGCCAGCGGGAGACCGAGCTGCTGGGCGTCGTGCAGCAGTGTCACGTTCCTGCCACGGGCGCCGAGGAACTCGGCCAGCTCGAGACCGACCAGCGAACCACCGATCACCACGACATCCCTGCCCATCGGCAGCGCGATCCTGGTCAGGCGCCGGATCCACGACGGCCGCCTGGTGATGCCGGACAGCCGGCCGAGCTTCCCGGCAAGCCGCAGGAAAGTCCCCGCCTCCTCGGCGGTGGCTGTCCCCAGCATGGTGGCGCGCAGCGAATCGCCGGTGTGCACATGCGGCAGGTCGCCGCCGGGGATGGACGGTGCGGGTCGCTCGGCGCCGGTCGCCACGATCACGCGGTCGGCGCCGAGGGCGCGCACGGACTCGACGGTGGCCTCGGTGTTCAGCCGCACGTCGATGCCGAGCTGGTCGATCCTGGCCCGGTAGTAGCGGATCAGCTGCTCGTTGTCCGGGGTGGTGAGGGTGGAGAACCACATGGTGCCGCCGAGACGGTCGGCCCTGTCCAGGACGGTCACGCGGTGGCCGCGTTCGGTGAGCACCACGGCTGACTCGAGCCCGGCCGGCCCAGCCCCCACCACCACCACGTGCTCGCGCCCGGACGCCGGGCTCAGCGGCAGCAGGGTCTCGTTCCCGAGCGCCGGGTTGACGGCACAAAACGGGGTGTCGTCGAAGAAGTTCTCGGCCACGCACAGGTAGCAGTTGATGCACGGCTTGACCAGCTCGGGAGTGCCGGCCTTCAACTTGTTCGGCAGGTCCGGGTCGGCGAGCAGCTGCCGCCCCATCGCGGCGAAGTCGACCTTGTCGTCGTCGATCGCCTTCTCCGACACCTCCGGCAACATCCGGCCCACGCCGATCACCGGCACGCCCACCGCCTTCTTGATGGCGGCGGCGTTGTCGAGGTAGGCGCCGACCGTGTCGGGCAGCGGGCCGTCGGTGAAATTGTCGAACGGGTTGCGGCCCCAGCCGGTCACGTGGATGGCGTCGGCTCCGGCCTGCTCGAACAGTTGCGCTGCCAGGATCGCCTCGTCCAGCTCGAGGCCGCCCTCCTGCCCGTACTCCTGCCCGGCCACCCGCACGATCACAGCCAGCTGGTCCCCGACGCGCTCCTTGACGGCCTCGATCACCTCACACGCCAGCCGCGCCCGGTTGAACAGGGAGCCGCCGTAGGAGTCGGTGCGCAGGTTGTCGCGGCGGTTGAGGAACACGCCCAGGATGTAGCCGTGGGCGACGTGGATCTCGATCGCGTCGGCGCCGGCGCGGGCGATCCGGTCGGCGGCGTCGGCCCAGGTGGAGATGAGCCAGGCGATGTCCTCGTCGGTCATCTCCTTGTAGACGAGCTGCTTGCCGCCCGTGGCGGCGCCCATGCGGCCGAGCTCCTCGGGGGTACTGTCGGCCAGCGCGGAGTAGTCGTAGGTGTAATCGGGCTCGTTGGGTGCCAGCACCGGGCGGTCGTTGGCGACGTCCACCCGCGCGACTTTGCCGTGATGGGTGGACTGCACGCACAGTTTGGCGCCGGCGGCGTGGACGGCGTCGGCGAGCGCCTTGAGGCCGGGGATGTACTTGTCGTCCGACAGTCCCGGCTCCTTCATGGAGGCGGCGCCCACGGGGAACGCGATCGCGCACGCGCCCGTGATGATCAGCCCCGCCCCGCCGGCGGCGCGGGCCACGTAGTGGTCGATCTCCCGCTGTTCGATCTCCCCGTCCTCGGACACGTTCATGTCCATGGCCGGGAGGACGATCCGGTTGGGTGTGTCCATGGGACCGATCCGGCCGGAGGACATGAGGCGAGGGAACGAGGAGAGGGTAGTCACATCATGTGAGATTACGCCGTGGGTGACGGGTGTCAATAACAGGTTCTAGTTGTGGTCTGCCGCCGGGGACTCTGCGCGCGGACCGGTGCAGTGGTCGCCCGGGCGCGGCGAGGCGCGCCGCCCGGTGGTGAGCCATGCGGTGAGGACGACGACGACGACGCGGACCGGCCATTCGATGTACACCTACCGGACCGCAAAGAAGGCCTCCCGGGTTGACCCGGGCGCCGTTCGGAGAAACCATATAGCCCAACCCGGCCGGAGAACTGAACCAGGACAGGAGAAGTCATGCGGACTCTCAGCAAGCTCGCCGCCGCCGCGGCGGCGTCCACGATCGTGGTCGCCGGTGCCGCGGGTGCCGGCGCACAGGAGACGGACTCGCTTTCCGGCGCACTCGGCTCGGTGGGCCCCACCGGCTCGGCCGTCGGACTGCCGTCGATTCCCGGCGACATCGCTCCCGCGCCGAATCGACTCGTCGCGTCGGGCGCCTCGGCCACGGGGACCTGCTACAGCTGGATCACCGCGGACATCAACCAGCAGAGCCCCGGCACCGTCCGCGTGGACTGGAAGGTGCATCAGCTGGGCGTGGGCACCTGCGACCTTGTTGCCACGCTGAGCTACCACAACCTCGACACGGGCTACTCGGGCGAGCACGTTCTGGAGCAGAACCTTCCCGGCAACTGGCCGAGCCACGGCGATTCCAAGAGAAACGTCTCCATCACCACTCCCGGCAACGTCGAGTGGCGCCTCGAGACCAACGGCGGGGCGCAGGCGGGGCCGATCGAGGTCGTGACCGAGGGGTAGCCCACATCGACGCGAGGGGGCCTGCACCGCTTCCGGGGCCCGTTTCCGCGGAAGGTGAGCGGTGGTGCTCCCGTGGGGGTGCCGGTTGTTCGGCCGGCGTCGCTACTCCACCTCGTAGGGCAGGTGTTCGGTCACCCACTTCCAGTCGATGCGCTCCTGCTCGAGCCGGACGCGCCGGCCGTGGCGGTCGGAGACCAGGTCGTCATACACGGCCGCTTCGGCGGCGGCCAGGCGGTCGAGTCCCGCGCTGGTGGGTGCTGCCTCGCTCCCCCAGCGTTCGCGATGGGTCCTCAGCGTTTCGGCGTCCATGAGGAAGGATCGGACCTGCGGCAGGTGCGTCCGCAGGCGGTGCAGGATCGCGAAACCGTGGGTGTCGAGATCGCCCCAGTAGTGCACCCGGGCCCGGGTCAGTGCGGGCCAGCGCCCCAGTCGGGCCACGTCGAACCCCCGGCCCCAGACCACCACCCCGTCCGCCGGCACGGGAAGGGTGAGATAGGTGATCTCGTTCTCCACCACAACGGCTGTAGTAAAACTGATCCCGAGGGCGTCGAGCTGGTCGGCCCGCACCGTCAGCTCCGACAGGCCCGAGATCGCCGTGTCCCGACCGACTCCGGGGGCCGCGCCCGTGGCTGCGTCCGTGGCCGCGCCCGTGGCCGCACCCGCTGCCGCGGCGCCCGCTGCCGCCACCTGCGCGGCGAGGCGGATCCGCACATACTCCGGCTTGGTGGCCAGGCCCAGCTCGGTGAGGAACGGTCCGGCCTGGCGGGACACCCCGAGCAGGTCGGCCAGGACCGCCCGGTTGCTCTCGACGAATTTGGTGTCCACCCCGGGGGCGTCGATCTGGCGCAGGTAGCGGCCGGTCCCCCGCGCGGCGTCGAGCCACCGATAGGCGGCCAGCAGTCGCGGCCAGTCGCCCGCATAGCCGAGAGGCTCGGCCAGGCTCTGCACCCACGCGTAGGCCTTCTCCAGCGCCGGGGTGGCGTCGTAGTGGATCTCATCGGTGCCAAGCGGGTAGAAGCGGCGCAGGTAGCCGGCCTCGGGCGCGGCCCAGTCGGCGAGATAGTCCGCGGCCGGACGTCTGTACCGGGGATTGTCCGGATCCTCGGAGTTGAGCTGGTACAGCTGATCATCCAGCGCGTCGATCAACTGCCCCTCCGGGCTCGCCCCGTGCCCCTCGTCCACGAAGAAGCGCCCGAGGAACGACAGGAGCAGGGGTGCGTGGTTGGCGCACAGCATCCGCCAGGCGGGATGCCGCTCGCGCAGCGACTCGACAGCCGCATAGTCCACCGGATTCTCCTGACACCTCGGGG
>DWWG01000081.1 GCA_019119875.1 Candidatus Dietzia intestinigallinarum
ACGACTTCGTGCTCGGCACCGGCGCGATCCTGTTCCTGTCGTTCGTCCCGGTCGCGGGCCTGGCCACCGCGGTGTTCGTCCACTACGCCATGGGCCGCGTGCTGCGCCCGGTCGAGTCAATCCGCTCGCGCGTCGCCGAGATCTCCACCTCCGGGCGCGGCGAACGCGTGCCCGTCCCGGAGGCCGAGGACGAGATCGCCCGCCTGGCCCGCACCATGAACGCCATGCTCGCCCGGCTGGACGCCGCCCGCACCGCGCAGGTGGCGTTCATCGGCGACGCCTCCCACGAGCTCCGCAGCCCCCTGTCCACCCTGTCGACCATGCTCGAGCTGTCGTCCACCTCCGGCACCCCGGTCGACGTGGAGACCGTCGACGAACTCCTGCTGCCGGAGGTCGCGCGGATGCGCACGATGGTCGAGGACCTGCTCCTGCTGGCCAAGAACGACGAGCGCGGCAAGCCGCTGCGCCGCGACGACGTGGACCTCGACGACATCGTCCTGTCGGAGGCCACGCGTGCGCGGGAACTGGGGACGGCGGGCGTGGGGGCGCCGGGGCGCACGGAACTGCAGGTCGCGGTGTCCGTGGAACCCGCTCGTCTGGTGGGCGACCCGGACGCGCTGCAGCGCGTGGTGCGCAACCTCGTGGACAACGCACGCCGCCACGCGCGGGCGCGGATGTCGCTGGCGCTCACCGTCGACCGCACGGCCCCCGGTGCGCCGCGCGCGACGATCACCGTCGACGACGACGGCGAGGGGGTGCCCGACTCCCAGAAGGGCACGGTGTTCGACCGCTTCGCCCGCCTCGACGCCGACCGCGCACGGGGCACCGGCGGATCCGGATTGGGTCTGGCGATCGTCGCCGAGATCACCCGCTCCCACGGCGGGCGGGTGCGGGTGGAGGACGCCCCCGGCGGGGGCGCGCGGTTCGTCGTGGAACTGCCCGTGGAGCAGCTCGAGGAGTTCGGGGACTAGCCGGCCTCGGCGTCGACGAGCCGGTACCCCTGGCCGCGGACGGTCTCGATGGAGCGCGCCTTGAACGGGGCGTCGATCTTCCGGCGCAGGTAGCCGATGTAGACCTCGACGATGTTGTCGTCGCCGTCGTAGGCCGGGTCCCACACCGCCCGCAGGATCTGCGCCTTGGACACCACCTGACCCCGGTGGCGGATCAGATACTCCAGCACCGCGTACTCGCGCGCGGTGACCGTGATCCGCGTGCCACCGCGGCGGACCTCCCTGGCGGCCGGATCCACCACCAGGTCGCCGGCGGAGAAGACTGCGGGCCGTTCGGGGGCGCCCCGGCGCACCAGCGCCCGCAGCCGCGCCTCGAGAACCACGAACGAGAACGGTTTGACCAGGTAGTCGTCGGCACCGAGGTCGAACGCGTCGGCCTCGTCGTACTCGCCGTCCTTGGCGGTGAGCATGAGCACGGGCGTCCAGATCTCACGGCGGCGCATCTCGCGCACCACCTCGTAGCCGTTGCGGCGCGGCATCATGATGTCCAGCACCACGACGTCGTACTCCTCGCCCGCCGCCATCTCCAACGCGGCCTCGCCGTCACCGGCGGTGTCCACGGCCCAGCCGCCGGCGACGAGTCCGCGCCGCAGGCTCTCGCGCAGCGCCGGCTCGTCGTCCACGACCAGGACCCGCATCGGCGCTCAGTCCCCGGGTTGGTTCTTCGGGTCGATCTCCTGGTCCATCCGCTCCGCCGGCACCAGCGACTCGGCGTGGCGGCGCACCACCTTGGCCGGCACCCCGGCGACGGTCGTGTGTGGCGGGACCTCGGCCAGGACCACCGAGCCGGCGGCCACCTTCGCGCAGTCGCCCACACGCACATTGCCCAGGACGATCGACCCGGCCGACAGCAGCACACCCGAGCCGATCTTGGGGTGACGGTCGCCGTCCTCGTTGCCGGTGCCGCCGAGGGTGACGCCCTGCAGGATCGAGACGCCGTCGCCGATCACGCAGGTCTCGCCCACCACGATGCCGGTGGCGTGGTCGACGAGGATGCCCGAGCCCACGCGCGCGGCGGGGTGGATGTCCATCGCGAACACCTCGGAGATGCGGCTCTGCAGGAACGAGGCGGCCATGACGCGGCCCGAGTTCCACATCTCGTGGGCCACCCGGTGCACCTGCAGGCCCAGGAAACCCTTGGCGAACAGGTACGGCACCAGGTAGTTGGGATAGGCCGGGTTGCGCTCGTAGCTCACCACCAGGTCCTCGGCCACGGCCTCCAGGACGTGCGGGCTGTCCGCGAGGACCGCGCGGATCTCCTTCTCCAGCACATGGCGGCCGATCTCCGGCGTCGCGACGCGGGAGGCCGCCAGCCGGGCCAGCGATTCACCCAGGTCGTCGCAGCCGTCGATGAGGTCCAGGACCAGGCCCGCGATCAGCGGTTCGTTCCTGCTGGACGTCGCGTCGAGCGACAACTGATTCCAGACGGCGCGGACGGAGGAATCGGCCTCGGCCTGCGGGACGCACGGGTTCTCGGTGCTCAGCTCGATGGTCACCCCACCCAGAGTAGGCCCGACGCGCCGAACGGGTCGAGCCGCACCACGGTCGGGAGGCAGAATGGGGCCATGATCCTCATCAACGTCCGATTCGACGTCAAGCCCGAACACGCCGACGACTGGCTCGAGATCACCCGCGAGTTCACCGACGCCACCCGCGCCGAACCGGGGAACCTGTGGTTCGACTGGTACCGCTCGACCGAGAACCCCACCGAGTTCTTCCTGTGCGAGGCGTTCCGCGACGGCGACGCCCCCGCCGAGCACGTGAACTCCGCCCACTTCTCCGAGTTCACCGGCTCCGCCGCCCGGTACCTGCAGCGCACCCCGCGGATCATCAACACCACGGTCGAGGGCGAGGAGTGGGGGACGATGGGCGAGATCACGGTCGACTGACCGCTCCCACCGAACCGACCGCTCCCACCGAACTGACCACCAGCACCCGGAAAATGCCGCTGACCAGCGGTGCCCTGCTCGGCCTTCGCAGGGCACCGCTGGTCAGAGCGGTTTCGGGGTCTGTCAGACCGAGCTGCCGACCGCGGACTGCGCCAGGGTGAGCGGGTCGATGGGCCACCACTGGCCGTAGTCGAGCGCGTAGACGCGGTTGAGGTCCGACTCCACACCGCCCACGGTGACCTGCCGGCTGACCGGAAGCTGGTGGATGGTGGCGTGCGGGTTGAGCCGCCCGTTCGAACCCCAGTCGTGCTGCCAGAAGTACTCGCCGAGCCCCCGACCGCGGCACCAGTCGATGGTGGGGGCGTTGGCGTACACGCCGAGCTTCAGGCCGGCACCCCGCAGGTGGGCGGCCCAACGCTCGAGGTAAGGCGCGATCTGGTTGTCGAACTGCCAGCGCGAGGGATTGTCGTCGATCGCCACGTACATCGGCACCCCGCGGGGACCGCCCGCCTCGCGGTGGAGGCGGATCCCGATGGGGGCGTGCTTCTCACCTCCGGCGGCGCCCTCCTTCCAGTCGGCGGTCTCGGCCCGCCCGTACTGGTAGCAGGAGACCATGTTCAGTCCGTGGGCACGGAAGTCGTCCACCTCGCGCCGCAGGAGCGGCTTGCCGGTCATCCACTCCGCGCCGGGGCGACGGTTCGAGCAGTAGCGCACCGCGCCCATGTGGCCGGCGGCACGCACCGCCGCCGCCGAGGGCGGACCCGAGGCGTAGTCGAGCAGGGTGCCGACGGGGACCCCGGCGCCGGCCCCCGGGAGGGCACCGATCTCGGCGGGGAGCGAGGACTGGGCGCTCACGGCGGGCGTGATGCCGGCCGCAAGGGCACCGGCGCCGGCCGCGCCGAGCCCGGCACGGCGGAGGAAGGTTCGGCGATCGAACGTCATGTGTGTACTCCGGGATCTCAAAATAAAGTTCGGTAGGAGACGCGTGTGGCTGGTGGGACCCTGCGCCCCCGACGAGTGTGACACAAGTTCATCGCGGATGATATCCCCCCGTTACCACACGGGTGGTCCGGCGCGGGTCAGGCGCGGCTGGTTGACTTGCCCCCATGCCCCGCACGCGCAGATGGACCTCCGCCGATATCCCCGATCAGACCGGACGCACCTTCGTGGTCACCGGGGCCAACGCGGGCATCGGCCTGGCCACCACGGCGGCGCTCACCGGCCGCGGCGGTCGGGTCATCATGGCCTGCAGGAATCCCGACAAGGCCGAGGCCGCCCGCGCCACGCTGCCCGCGGCCTCTCGCGACCTGGCCCGGGTGCGTCGGCTGGACCTGGCCGACCTGGATTCGGTGGCGGGCTTCGTCGCCGAGCGGGTGGACGTGCTCATCAACAACGCGGGCTTGATGAACATCCCGCACGCGCTGACCGCGCAGGGCCACGAGATGCAGTTCGGCGTCAACACGCTCGGCCACCACGCTCTCACTGCGCAGCTGGCGCCACACCTGACGGACCGGGTGGTGTGGCTCGGCTCGCTCGCCCACCTGTGGGGCCGCATCGACACCGACGACCTGAGCATGGAGCGCCGCGGCTACCGGCCGCTGGCCGCGTACGGCAACTCCAAATTGGGCTGCCTCATGCTCGCCTACGAGTGGCAGCGCCGTTTCGACCGCGCGGGCTCGGGTCTTCGCTCGGTGGCCGCGCACCCCGGTTACACGGCCACCGAGCTCATCCGGCGCAGCGACAGGCGGGTCGCCGACCGCGTCTTCCAGCTGGGTAACTCGATCCCGGGCGTCGGGCTCACGCCGGACCAGGGGGCGCTCCCGGTCCTGTACGCGGCGACGGTCCCGGACATCGCCGGCGGCGCGTACGTGGGCCCGGACCGGCTCGGCGGCCTGCGCGGCTACCCGGAGATCGCCCGGTCCAGCCGGCGCTCGCACGACCGGGCCGTGGCCGCCGACCTGTGGCAGCGGTGCAGCGACATGGTCGGGTTCGTCAGAGCAGGCCGGAGGCGCTGAGCCCGGCGCGGAGCTTCTCTTGGTGCTCGGCCGGCCCCTGCAGCAGCGGCATGCGCAACCGATCGGAAGCGATGAGCCCCTGCATCTTCAGGGCCGCCTTGACCTGGATGGCGCCCTGCGAGGTGTGCATGATCGCGTCCACGGCCGGGATGAGACGGGTGTGGATCTCGCGGGCCCGTCCGAGCTCCCCGGCGTCGACGGCCTCGATCATCGCCCGGTAGTCGTCGCCGGCGACGTGACCGACCACCGAGACGATCCCGACGGCGCCCTGGGCGAGGAAGGCGAGATTGAGCACGTCGTCGCCCGAGTACCACAGCAGATCGGTCTCGGCCATGAGGCGGCTGGCCTCGAACAGGTCCCCCTTGGCGTCCTTGACCGCGCGCACCTGCGGGATCTCCGCGAGCTCGCGGATCGTGTCCGTGGCCAGGGCGGTGCCGGTGCGGCCCGGGATGTCGTACGCCATGACCGGCCGGTCGGCGGCCTCGGCGATCATGCGGAAATGCTCGACGATCCCGTGCTGGGTGGGCTTGTTGTAGTACGGGGTCACCACGAGCAGCGAGTCGGCGCCGCGGGCGACCATCTCGCGGGCCGCACGCATCGAGTGCTCGGTGTCGTTGGTCCCGCAGCCGGCCATGACCTTGACCCTGTCCCCGACAGCCTCGACGACGGCCGCGACCGAGGCGTAGTCCTCCTCGTCGGTGGTCGTGGCGGACTCGCCGGTCGTGCCGTTGACGAGCACGCCGTCGTGACCGTGGTCGGCCAGGTGGACCGCGAGCCGCTGCAGACCATCGAAGTCGATCGAGCCGTCATCATGCATGGGGGTCACCATCGCCGTGATGACCCGACCGAAGGGGTTGTCGGACATGAGCACCAGACTAGGCCACGTCGGCGACGGTTCGCGCCCCCGCGGGCGACTGTGCGTCGGACATCACCTGACGCCCCGCTCCCCGACCGGCTACCGGACCTTGTCCGGGTTCGTGTTGAGGAACCGCCCGAGGGTGTTGTCCACGACGATATGGGCCACCTCGTTGGTGGCGGCCACGCCCACGCGAAGCGTCGTGACGAGCGCATTCTGCAACATCGGAAACTACCTCCTACGCCGTGTGACACTCGTCACCTTACGCACCCCGATGACGCGGCACCAAGTTTCGGCCCAATTTCCTGGACGCCCGTACTGGACGAGCGACACCCCGTGATATAGTTGATACATCATCCACGTGTGACAGGGGGTCGCCGTGCTCAGTCCGTCAGTGAAGATCCACCGTTCACGAACACGCTCCCACGACCGCGGCGGGTGGCTGGACTCCCGCCACTCGTTCTCGTTCGGCACCCACCAGGACTCCGAGGGGAACAGCGGGATCATCTACCCGGGCCTGGCCCAGCGGATGAGCGCCGGCAGCGGCATCCTGCACTCAGAACGAAACGAGTCCCCGGCCGACCCGGTCCACCTCGTACAGATGTGGGTCGTGCCGGACGAGACCGGGCAGGAGCCCGGATACGAGCAACTCGAGATCGAACCCGGGGAGCTGGAGAACTAGCCCCCGCCCGGGGTCAGGCCCCGCCGCCGGGGGACTCGTCGCCCTCCTCGGAGCAGGGCGGCTCGGTGGTGCCCACGGGCGCCCCGTCGTCCTGCTCCTCCTCGGGGATCGTGTGCAGCGGGTGGA
>DWWG01000082.1 GCA_019119875.1 Candidatus Dietzia intestinigallinarum
CGCACCCCCGCCGATCCCTCATCCTCAAGGCTCTCACCGGCGAGCCGGTCGAGCCGACCGTGGTGACGCGCGAGGCCCGGGTCGGCGACCGGTACCTGCTGTGCTCGGACGGGCTGTCGGACCCGGTGAGCACCGAGACGATCTCCGAGACGCTGGCCACCGGCTCCGTGGACGACGCCGCCGACCGCCTGGTCCAGCTCGCGCTGCGGTCCGGCGGGCCGGACAACATCACCGTGGTGGTGGCGGACGTGGTCGAGTCCTCCCACGACACCCCGGTCATCCCCGTGGTGGTGGGCGCGGCCTCGAGCGACGAACCGGGGGTGGTGGACCCGGGCACCGACCCGTACTCGGGCACCGCCGCCGGAAAGGCCGCGGCGTTCTCGCGTGCCCAGGTGGCGGCGCGGGGCGAGGCCGCCGCCGAGGACGGCGGTGCCGGTGGTGCGGGTGGAGCGGGCCCGGAGTCCGACGACGACGAGGCGGACCCCGCACCACCGCGCGGCAGCCGCTGGCGGTTCGCCCTGAGCGTGGTCGGTGCCCTGGTGCTGATCGCCGGAATCGTGGGGGTCTCCGTGGTGCTCGTGCGCAGCAACTATTTCGTCACCGACCAGGACAGTCAGGTCGTGGTGAAGAGGGGCATCTCCGGCGAGGTGTTCGGCATCTCCCTCGCCTCGGTCAGCAGGGTCGCCTGCCTCGACGAGGAGGGGACGCTGAGCATGCACAGCCCGGATGCGATCCCGCCCGGATGCAATGTCTTCACCCTGGGGGACCTGCGTGAACCCGCCCGGCAGGCCGTGCGCGCCGGCATGCCCTCGGGCAGCCTGGCCGAGGCGAGCGCCCAGGTGACCCGGCTGGCGCAGGACAATCTGCTGCCCCCGTGCGAACCCTCCGGGACCGGGGAGCGCCGGGAGGGGCAGGCCTCGTCGTCGTCGCCCTCCCCCACGGCCGAGCCCGCCGACCCGACCCCCGGCGCCGACCGTCCCGACCCCGACCGGCCCGGTGCGGCGGATCCCACCGCCGACCCCGCACCCGACGAGGACGGCGACGCCCCCGCTCCCCCGGCGCGCACCGCTCCACCGCAGGTCCCCGGGGAGAACTGCCGGGCGGTGAGCTGACCATGACCGGCCCCGCAACCGACCCGCGCGGGCAGGCGGTCCCCGACCGTCCGCGCCGCGGCAAGGAACTCGTCCTGCTGGTCGCCGCCACGGTGATCGTGGGTTTCGCGCTGCTGCTCGTGCAGCTGGCCCAGGAGCAGGAACTCTCGCTGGCGCTGCTGTGGATCACGCTCGCCTTCCTCGGCCTCACCGGCGGCGCACACCTGCTCATCCGCTGGCTGGCCCCCTACGCCGACCCCGTCCTGCTGCCCGGCGTCGCCCTGCTCAACGGGCTGGGGCTGGTGCTCATCTACCGGCTCGACCTCGCCTACGCCTCCCGCGCCGTCGCCAGCGGCAACGACCCGCCCGGCATGGACGTGACCCGCCAACTGGCGTGGACGCTCATCGGGCTCGCCGTGATGGCCGCCGTGCTGTTCTTCCTGCGCGACCACCGCGCCCTCGCCAGGTACGGCTACACCACCGGCTTCGCGGGACTGGTGCTGCTGGCGATCCCCGCCGTGCTGCCCGCCCGCTTCTCCGAGATCAACGGCGCCAAGAACTGGATCATCCTGCCCGGCTTCACCATCCAGCCCGGCGAGTTCGCCAAGATCCTGCTCATCGTGTTCTTCGCCTCGATCCTCGTGGAGAAGCGGGAGCTGTTCACCACCGCCGGCAAGCGCGTCCTCGGCGTGGACCTGCCGCGCGCCCGCGACCTGGGGCCGATCATCGTGGCCTGGTTCCTGTCGCTGGGCGTGCTGGTGTTCAACACCGACCTCGGCATGGCGCTGCTGATCTTCGCCACCGTGCTGACGATGCTGTACGTCGCCACCGAACGGGTGAGCTGGCTGCTCATCGGCGTGGTCCTGGTGGCGCTCGGCGGCGTGCTGGCCTACCTGCTGTTCGGGCACGTGCGCGTGCGATTCCAGATCTGGCAGGACCCGTTCGCCTACTTCGACACCGGCGGCTATCAGAGCTCGCAGGCCCTGTTCGGGCTCGCCTCCGGCGGCATGGGCGGCACCGGGCTCGGCAACGGCCGGCCCGACCAGGTGCCGTTCGCGAACACCGACTTCATCACCTCCACCATCGGCGAGGAGCTGGGCCTGATCGGCCTGGCCGCCGTGCTGATCGTGTACCTCATCATCGTGCTGCGTGGGATCCGCGTGGGCCTGACCATCCGGGACAGCTTCGGCAAGCTCGTAGCCGTGGGCCTGGCGTTCACCCTGCTCATCCAGGTGTTCGTGGTGGTGGGCGGCGTGTCCACGCTCATCCCGCTCACCGGACTGACGCTGCCGTTCATGGCGTACGGCGGCTCCAGCCTGCTCGCCAACTACGCGCTGCTGGCGATCCTGCTGCGCCTGTCCCACGACGCCCGCCGCCCGCTGCCCACCCCCCGTCAGGCGCCGTCCCTGGCCGATGCGGCCACCGGCATGATGCGCAGCCCGCGGTCGCGGGCGAGGAAGGCCGGGTGAGCGCAGCGTGAACACCGCCATCCGCAGAGTCGCCGTGGCCGCCATGGTCATGGTGGTGGCCCTGCTACTCCAACTCACCTGGGTCCAGGTGTTCCGCGCCGACGAACTCCGCGCCGACCCCCGCAACACCCGCATGCTCCTCGACGAGTACTCGCGGCAGCGCGGACAGATCACCGCAGGCGGCCGCGTGCTCGCCATGTCGCTGCCGTCCGAGGGCCGGTACGAGTTCGAGCGCAGCTACCCCACCGACCCGTGGGCCTTCGGCCCCACCGTCGGCTACTACTCACTCCAGTTCGCCACCTCCGGGATCGAGCAGTCACAGGACGCCTTCCTCAACGGCTCCGACCCGCGGTTGCTTTCCCAACGCATCTCCGGACTCATCTCCGGCCGCACCCCGCAGGGCGGATCCGTGGAACTGACCCTGGACCCCGTAGGCCAGGAGGTCGCCTACCAGGCACTCCAGCGCGGCGCGGGGCAGGGCCCGTTCGTCGGGTCCGTGGCGGCCGTGCGGCCCTCCACGGGCGAGGTGCTGGCGTTGGCCTCGAGCCCGTCCTTCGACCCGGGCGCCCTGTCCAGCCAGGACCAGAACGTACGCACCGAGGCCATGGCCCAGATCGAGGCCAACCCCGACAGGCCCCTGCTCAACCACGCCACCCAGCAGGCACTGCCACCCGGGTCCACCATGAAGGTCATCACCACCGCCGCCGCCCTCGAGCAGGGCATGGGACCGGACACGCCGGTCTCCGGCGCCGACCGCACACTGCTGCCGGGCACCTCGACCTACCTGCAGAACTATGCCGGCCAGACCTGCGGCGGCGGGACCGTCACCCTGCGCACCGCGTTCGAACTGTCCTGCAACGTGCCGTTCGTGGAGCTCAGCCAGGACATCGGCGACGAGGCGTTCGCCGAGATGTCCGGGAAGTTCGGGCTCGACGGGGCGGCGCCGGAGGACTTCGGCATCCCGGTCGCCCCCTCCGGCCTCGGCGCGATGGACGACGCCGCCCAGCTGGCGATGAGCTCGATCGGGCAGAGCGACGTGCGCATGACGACCCTGCAGAACGCGATGGTGGCCGCGACCGTCTCCAACGGCGGCGTCCGGATGCAGCCGCAGCTCATCAAGACGCTCACCGCCCCCGACCTGTCGGTGGTCAAGGGCTTCACGCCCCGCGACGCCGGCCGGGCGCTCACCGACGAGCAGGCCGGTACGCTCACCGAGCTCATGGTGGGCGCCGAGGCCCACGCCGGCGGCGGCCTGCCCGGCGTGACCATCGCCTCCAAGACCGGCACCGCCGAGCACGGCGTCGACGCCTCCGAGTCCATCCCCTACACCTGGTACATCGCGTTCGTCCCCGGCCGGGACGTCGCCGTGGCCGTGGCCCTCGAGTCCGGCCCCGGCATCAGCCGCGGCACCGTCGGCGCCACCTACGCCGCCCCCATCGGCCGCGAGGTCCTGGGCGCACTGCTGGGAGGTACGCCATGAGCCTGAACTCCGGCGCGGTCCTCTCCGACCGCTACCGCCTGCTGCGACTGATCGCCACGGGGGGCATGGGACAGGTCTGGGAGGCCGACGACGCCGTGCTCGACCGGCGGGTGGCCGTGAAGATCCTCAAGCCCGAGTTCTCCTCCGACCCCGAGTTCGTGGAGCGGTTCCGCTCCGAGGCCAAGGTCACCGCACGCATCTCTCATCCCGGGATCGCCACGGTCTACGACTACGGGCAGGTCGAGGACCCGGCCTCGGGCAGTCCGCTGTCCTACCTGGTCATGGAACTCGTCGTGGGCGAGCCACTGTCCGATGTCCTGGCCCGCGAGGGGACACTGCCGTTGCGCCACACCCTCGACATGCTCGAGCAGACCGGCCGCGCGCTCAACGCGGCCCACGCGATCGGGCTCGTGCACCGGGACGTCAAGCCCGGCAACATCCTCATCACGCCCACCGGGCAGGTGAAGCTCACCGACTTCGGGATCGCCAAGTCGATGGGCGCCTCGGCCGTCACCCAGACGGGGATGGTCGT